>CAJVZH010000009.1 GCA_913020715.1 uncultured Gammaproteobacteria bacterium | reverse complement strand
AATAAAACTATCAATTTTGATTTAATTTTATTCAACATATTTTTATTTTTTCTTAATAACTATCATAGAAAATATTATCAACAATTTTCTTCATTTTTACTCCTCAAAAACTAATTTGGTCAGTTTCTTTTAGACTATATAGAATTCATTTAAGTAAAGCTTTTCCTCCTCCCTTTGAAAACGTATATGACATCATCACATTTATAATATATGCAAAAGAACGCGAAATAGTTAAGAGCCACAACGTAACCTCCACATCACCAACAATATGCCCGCCTATATAAAACGACAGAGCTATCAATAAAAACGTTACCATTTGCCAAATTAAATCTAGTTTTTGTTTTTCTGCAATCATGAACATACAGCTCAAAGGACTTGTTATAAATTGAATAAAAAACACCGGAAGCAGAATTTGAACATACTCACCCGCCGCTCTCCATTTTTCACTAAAAACAAATGAAAATAGTTCTGGCGCTATAAAATAAAATATTAAAAACTATAGGTAAACGTCGCCCCGGTTTCCCTATCGGCGTGTTTGCTACCGGGGGGCACATCGTCGCTGTATTTAATGCTGTAAAACAGCTTTAGCGAGATAGAGCCGTTAATCTGTACCTTTAGCGTACTGTCAGACTTGCTAATGGTACTGCTGCTGCAACTCTTAGCCTTGACGTGCTAGCTGGTGATGTTTCTATCGCTCTAGACCAAAACGGTAACGCTACAGTATCTACTACAGTTGCTGGTGTTTCACTTAGTCACACACTAGGTGGTGATACTTCAGGTTCAGCAACTCTAGCTGGTATGGACGTTGCGATCACTCGCACATCTGCTGGTGCAACAACTTGGGATGTTTCTACAACTCTTAACGGCGTAACTTTGGCAATTGACGAAGCTGGTGTTGTAACTGCTTCTATGGGTCTTGCTGGTAACACTGTTAAGATCACAAACGGTGGTGCTACAACTGTTTCAGTTAGTCGTGACCTAACTTCAGGTGCAAACTTGACAGCTGGTTATGATACATCTGACAACTCACTTTCTCTTGTAGCTTCTGTTTCTTTCTAAGACCTCTTAGAAAAACAGATGACTTAAGATTAAGTTAGACGTTATGAAAACCCCGGAGTTCGCTCCGGGGTTTTTTTATGTCCGCTTCAAAATTGATTAAAATAGCACTATTCAGCTTAACAATAGTTTTTATATATGATTTGTAATTTAATTGATCGCGCGTTATTAAAACTCAGTGGTACCGATGCTGAGAACTTCCTTCAGGCCCAACTGAGCAATGATATTACTAAGCTCGATGAGAACAGGGTGCAACTGAGTGCTTATTGCCAACATCAGGGAAAAATTCTGGCATTATTTTGGGTGATGCGAAATGGCAATGATTTTCTCTTGTCGTTTCCGTCCGACCTTGTTGAGTCACTTATGCCACGCCTTAAAATGTTTGTTTTAATGTCTGATGTGGTTATTGATGATATAAGCAACGAATACACTCAAATTGGCCATATTGACAGTGCTATAGACGGTGCTTATTTTATTAACCCGCGCCTATCTGTTGAGGTAATTAAGTCAGACGATGCCAATATAATTGATTTACCCCCTATGGATGGATGGGTTAAGGCGTGCATTGAAACGGCTTTGCCGGAAGTGGCTCTTGCTACAACCGAGCTATTGGTTCCGCAAATGCTTAATTTGGACATTGATGAAATTGGTGTGAATTTTTCCAAGGGCTGTTATCCGGGGCAAGAAGTGGTTGCAAGGCTGCATTATTTAGGAAAGGCCAAGCGAAGATTGTTTGCTTTTAAGTCAGCAACATTACTTGCTATTGGTGATTCTTTATATTGTGAAAGCTCTAAGTCTGCAAAAGCTAGTGGCATTGTTGTTTCTCTTGTAAAATATGATTCTGAATTTTTATGCTTGGCGACCTTAGAGGTGGTGCATAAGGATGATCGTATAACCCTTAACGGCACCGAAGGTGGCGTATTAACACGGATTAAAAATGATGAATAAACTATTAATTGCATTATTAACTTTATTGCCAACCACGAGTTTTGCAGCGGCGGGTGGCTCGCTGGACCTTACCAATCATGGAGCGGGATTTTTTGCCCTTGCATTATTTGCCCTTGCTTATATTTTGGTAATGGTAGAAGAATTTACCCATTTTAGAAAATCCAAGCCAGTTATTTTGGCTGCCGGCCTGATCTGGGCTATCATTGCTTGGGTCTACGCGCAGCACGATATGCCACATGTGGCTGAAGTTGCTCTTAGACATAATTTCTTAGAGTTTGCTGAGTTGTTCTTATTCCTTCTTGTGGCGATGACATATATTGAAGCGATGCGTGAGCGCTTGGTTTTTGAGAGTCTTAAAGTTTGGTTGATTAATAAAGGCTTTAGCTTTAGACAGTTGTTTTGGTTGACTGGTATTCTGGCCTTCTTTATGTCACCGATTGCGGACAATCTAACCACTGCTTTAGTAATGGGCGCTGTGGTTCTGGCTGTTGGCGGAACCAACACTCGCTTTATTTCAATCGCTTTTGTTAATATTGTCGTTGCAGCAAATGCAGGTGGCGCATTTAGCCCGTTTGGCGATATTACTACCTTGATGGTTTGGCAGAAAGGTATTGTTGAGTTCCAGCAATTCTTTAGTTTGTTCCTGCCATCGGTTGTTAGTTTTATTATACCTGCTGCAATTATGCACTTCGCCATCAAGAACGAAACGCCTGAGGCGGCAGAGGAAAGTGTTGCTATTAAAGAAGGTGGCTTGTTGATTACGCTACTATTCCTGGTTACTATTGCAACAGCTGTATCTTTCCACAACTTCCTTCATTTGCCACCAGCAATGGGGATGATGACGGGTTTAAGTTACTTGATGATAACGGGCTACTTTCTTAAAAGAAGGCATACGGGTGAGCCAATTGAGAGATTTGATATTTTTCGCAAAATCTCTAACGCAGAATGGGACACGCTGCTGTTTTTCTTCGGTGTAATTACCTGTGTGGGCGGCCTTGGCTTTATGGGTTACCTTGCTCTGGTTTCAGAGGCGATGTATATCCAGCTCGGCGCAACTTATGCCAATATATTGGTGGGTATTCTTTCAGCGGTTGTTGATAACATCCCGGTAATGTTTGCTGTATTAACAATGATGCCAGATATGTCGCTAGGTCAGTGGTTATTGGTGACGTTGACCGCTGGTGTTGGTGGTAGTTTGCTTTCTATCGGCTCTGCAGCAGGTGTTGCGCTAATGGGGCAGTCAAAGGGTTACTACACTTTTGTATCTCACCTCAAGTGGGTTTGGGCAATTGCACTCGGCTATGGCGCAAGTATTTTGACACACTTATGGGTTAATGATGCGTTGATGGATGGCCCTTTCCTCTAATTTATTTGTAGATATTGGTCATTCTGCCATTAAGTGGCGGATGGCCAACTCGGCTGTTGTCAGCCAACCCATCAGTGACTTCTCTCTTGAGTCCCTTCCGGATTGTGCGGCTGTCTGGCTGAGCTATGTGGCGCATCAAGACTGTGTAGAAGCTATTAAACAGAGGTTCTCCTCGGTTGTTGTTGTTACAACGCCTGCAAGATATAAAACACTTAGTATTGCTTATCCGATTCCAAGCGAATTGGGCGTTGATCGCTTTCTGGCGATGCTCGGTGCGCAAGCGCATTATCCAAGCAGAAACCTGATCATTGTTGATATCGGTAGTGCGCTAACATTTGATGTGGTTACCGAGAGTGGAGAGCATCGGGGCGGATTGATTATGCCTGGGCTTAATGCGCTACGCTCTAGTTTTGAAAAGTTTGCGACTGAAAGTGATTTAAAGGGTTTTTCCGGCCTACAAAACGCCACAAAATCTGCTTGGCTTGGTGGCACTGAAAGCATGCTTATTGCAAGCATTAAAACTCAAATTGATGATTTTTTGGATCGCTATACAAATTCAAAAGTCATACTCACTGGTGGTGGCGCAAAAGATACAGCCTCAGCGCTAAATGTTGATGTTGAGGTTTATGATAATTTGGTTTTGGATGGTATTGAACACTACGCTCAAACTTCTTCGTAAAACCATCACTAACGGCATTTCTGAGACCACGAGCAAACCACCCTTTGGGTATAATTCCCACTATTAAATCTAACACTAAATAATTCTTGAAATGAAAGATCATCGCGTACTATCGGGCATGCGGCCAACCGGTCGTCTACACTTAGGGCATTACCACGGCGTACTGAAAAATTGGATTGAATTACAGAACGAGTACGACTCTTACTTTTTTGTGGCTGATTGGCACGCTTTTACTACGCACTATTCAGACAAAATTGATCTTGAAAAGAACGTTTGTGAAATGGTGGTGGATTGGTTAGCTGCGGGTATCAACCCGAACACTTCAACGATTTTTGTTCAATCTAAAGTGCCCGAGCACGCAGAGTTGCACCTGTTACTATCCATGTCAACGCCATTGAGTTGGCTGGAGAGGGTGCCGTCTTACAAAGACCAGCAATTGCAACTCAAAACCAAGGATTTGGCAACTTACGGCTTTCTTGGCTACCCGCTGTTGCAAAGTGCTGATATTCTCATATATAAGGCTGGTTTAGTGCCTGTCGGTGAAGACCAAGTGGCCCATGTGGAGTTGACTCGAGAAGTGGCACGTCGCTTTAATTACGTTTATGGCCGTGAAGCCGATTTTGAAGAAAAAGCTGAAACTGCCGCTAGTAAGATGGGAAAAAAACAAGCCAAGCTGTACAGAAGTCTACGAAAAAGCTACCAAGAAACGGGTGATGATGAAGCCCTGATTAAAGCAAAGGCGTTGTTGGGTGAGCAGCAAAATATCACTCTAGGTGATCGCGAAAGGTTGCTGGGTTATATTGAAGGCGTGGGTAAAATTATTTTGCCAGAACCAGAGTCACTGTTGACAAAAGCGTCGAAAATGCCAGGATTGGATGGTCAAAAGATGTCAAAATCTTATAACAATACAATATCACTTAGGGACGATCCGGCTGAAGTTGAGCAAAAAATTAAAAGAATGCCCACAGATCCTGCAAGGGTTAAGTTAACCGATCCTGGTGACCCTTCCAAGTGCCCTGTTTGGCAGCTGCACGAAGTTTATTCGGTGCAAGACGCTCTTGACTGGGTGGTTGAAGGTTGCACTAAGGCGAAGATAGGCTGTATTGAATGCAAAACACCCTTGATTAAGTCTGTTGTTGATGAATTGGGCCCAATGCAAGAACGTATTGCAAAATATCAATCGGATCCAAACCTGATTCAAGAGATAATTTTTGAGGGCTCTGAGCGCGCTCGAGTTGTCGCCAAAGAAACTATGGAAGATGTGCGCGATGCCATGGGCCTCACTTACTAACTAAAATTATTTGAATAATGTCTGAAAGAATACAAAAATTAATCGCCAACGCAGGTTACGGCTCAAGGCGTTGGGCTGAACGCCTTATTGACCAGGGTAGGGTGACTCTTAATAATAAAGAGGCAAAGCTAGGTGACAAAGGAACGATTACGGACCAAGTCGCTATTGATGGGCGCTTAATCGACCTCAAGCGCTACCATGAAGATGAAACCAAGGTCATTATTCTCAACAAGCAGGCGGGTTATGTGTGCAGTGCAAAAGACGAGGAAGGGCGCAAATCTGTGTTTGATCTCTTGCCGGAAAACACGCGCTGGGTAATGGTTGGAAGATTGGACATTAACACTGCAGGCTTGTTGTTGTTTACCAATAATGGCGATCTAGCCAATAAATTAATGCACCCTAGCTCTGAAGTTGATAGAGAGTATGCTGTGCGTGTTTTAGGCAAAGTTGAGAATGAACATATTGAACAACTTACCAAGGGCATCGAGCTAGAAGACGGCTTTGCCAAATTTCACCGAGTCACCCAAGGCGGTGGCGAAGGGGCTAATCGCTGGTATAAGGTGGTTTTACGTGAAGGTAGAAAACGTGAGGTCAGACGTTTATGGGAGGCTTTGGATTTCAAAGTATCACGACTCATTCGTGTGCGTTTTGGCGACATTCGTTTGCCTGATGATTTGCGTGCAAATAGAGTAGAGCATCTCAAGCCAAAACAAGTAGAAGCATTGCTTAGATTGGTTAATTTATCGAGCTAATTAGTCAAGCCCAACTGGCTCTAAAATAGCGCAATTTCAGCAGTATTTTCAACAGCAATATTCCTTACAGGTGAAGTATAATAGCGCTTTTGTGCCTTATTATTTCCAAGCTTCATGTCAGATTATAAATCCACCTTAAATTTACCTGCGACGGGCTTTCCGATGAAAGCAAATTTGGCCAATCGTGAGGGCGGTTTTTTATCGGATTGGGAGCAAAGTGATTTGTATCAACAAATCCGTGATAAATTCAAAGGAAAACCCAAGTTTATTTTGCACGACGGACCTCCATATGCCAACGGTGATATTCACATCGGCCATGCGGTTAACAAAGTTCTAAAAGACATTATTGTCAAAAGCAAAACGCTTTCTGGCTTTGATGCTCCGTACGTCCCAGGTTGGGATTGTCACGGCCTTCCAATAGAGCATAATGTAGAAAAAAAGAAAGGAAAAGTTGGCCACAAAATTAATGCCGATGACTTTCGAACAGCTTGCCGTGATTATGCTGATAAACAAATTGACAAGCAGAAGGTGGACTTTAAGCGTTTGGGCGTTTTGGGCGAGTGGGACAATCCATATTTAACAAAGAGCTTTAACTACGAAGCGAACATTGTTCGCGCATTAGGGAAAATCGTCGAAAACGGCCATTTGTCTAAAGGCTACAAGCCGGTTCATTGGTGCACGGAGTGTTCATCTGCTCTTGCTGAGGCTGAGGTTGAGTACAAAGACAAAACGTCTGAAGCAATTGACGTTGCTTTTAGGATTGTTAAAAGTGATGTTATTGATCTTGACAAACCAACGTCGGTTGTTATTTGGACAACTACGCCGTGGACATTACCCGCTAATGAAGCCGTTGCATTGCATCCTGAGCTTGATTATGTTGTTGTTGATACCCCCAATCACTCATACCTTCTGGCTTCAGATCTGCAAGAGGCGGCTATTGAGCGCTTTGGGTTTGATGGCACGACAGTGCAAGCCACTCAATACAAAGGCAGCGAACTTGAAGGTATGCAGCTTCAACATCCTTTCTTAGAAAAGCAAGTGCCTGTTATTTTGGGTGACCACGTTACTACTGAAGCGGGTACTGGCGCTGTACATACTGCACCTGCTCACGGTCAAGAAGACTACACAGTTGGCCTCCAGTACAACTTACCGGTTGATTGCCCAGTTGATGGGCGGGGTGTTTTTTTTAGTGATGTTGAACACGTTGGCGGTGAATTTATTTTTAAAGCCAATGCGACGATTATTGAATTATTAAAGGCCAATAATGCGCTGGTTTATCACAACTCTTTGTCGCACTCGTACCCGCATTGCTGGCGTCATAAAACGCCGGTAATTTTTAGAGCGACACCGCAGTGGTTTATCTCAATGACCAAAAACGGTTTAAGAGAGACGGTAAACACTGAAATTCCTAATGTTAAGTGGATTCCGGATTGGGGTCAAAAACGTATTGAACTGATGGTGGGTAATCGTCCAGATTGGTGTATTTCTCGCCAAAGATTTTGGGGTGCGCCAATTACTTTGTTTGTGCACAAGCAAACGGGCGAGTTGCATCCAGATACTGAATCACTGTTTGAGGTGGTTGCTAAAAAAATTGAAAAAGACGGCATTGATGCCTGGTTTACACTGGATGTTACTGATGTACTTGGCAAGGAAGCTTCTGAGTATGAAAAAACCACTGACACACTGGATGTTTGGTTTGACTCTGGCGTTAGCCATTACGCGGTTTTAAGAACTCGAGATTATTTGACGGACGTTGCCGACCTGTATCTTGAGGGCTCGGATCAGCATCGTGGTTGGTTCCAGTCATCCCTTATTACTTCATGTGCGATTCACGGCAAGGCGCCGTATAAACAAGTGTTAACACATGGCTTTACAGTAGACCAGCATGGTCATAAGATGAGTAAATCTGTGGGCAATGTTGTTCCTCCGCAAAAGGTGGTGAATTCGTTAGGTGCCGACATCCTTAGATTGTGGATTGGTAGTACCGACTACACGGGCGAAATGACTGTTTCTGAAGAAATTTTAAAACGCAGCGCTGATGCTTATCGTCGTATTCGCAATACAATGCGCTTTATGCTTGCCAACATGGAGGGCTTTGATCCGAGCAGTGATTTAGTGGATGCTGACGAGATGCTAGCACTGGATCGTTGGATCGTCTCTAAATCGGCCGAATTGCAAACACAAGTATTGGCTGAATACGATGATTACAATTTCCACCATGTGATGAAGCAAATACTCAATTTTTGTACCAATGATTTAGGTGGCTTTTATCTTGATATTATTAAAGATCGTCAGTACACAACGCAGCCGGACTCCTTAGCACGTCGCTCTGCACAAAGTGCTTTGTATCATATCTCTCAGGCGATGGTGCGTTGGTTGGCGCCGGTGCTTTCATTCACCGCTGAGGAGGTATGGCAGCATATCCCTGGTGCAAGCGATAACAGTATTTTCCTAGAGACTTGGTACGAGAGTCTTGCGGGAGACTACAACAACCCGTCAATCGAAGTGGCAAGAGATATTAATATTCATATTCGTAAGCAATTAGAGGAAATGCGCCGTGATAAAACTATCGGATCCTCTCTTGATGCGGAAATCGATATTTATTGCGATGACGAGGCGTTTCAAGCTTTAAACGAACTTGGCGATGAGTTGCGATTTGTATTTATTACATCAGCTGCACGCGTTCATAAAATTACCGATATGCCAGGCAATGCACTTGAAATCGACACTTCCCTAGCCTTACTAGTGAATAAAAGCACTCACCAGAAGTGTGTCAGATGTTGGCACCATCGCGAGGATGTTGCTAAAAATGATCAACATTCTGAGTTGTGTGGTCGCTGCGTTGAAAATGTTGCTGGTGAGGGTGAAAAGCGAGTTTTTGCATAATGCTAAAAGAGCTAAAAACACTGCATGTAGATTTAGGTGACAAGTCCTACCCGATTTATATTGGTTCTGGACTGTTGTCTGATCAAAGCTATTTGCATCAACATATCCACGGCAAACAGGTAATGATTGTCACCAATACAACGGTTGCTCCTTTGTACTTGCAATCGGTTTGTGAGTTGTTGAATGATTATCAAGTTGAAATCACCATTCTGCCGGATGGGGAGCAATACAAAACATTAGAGACGGTCAACACTATTTTTGATGCGTTATTGGGCGCAAAATTTAATCGCAGTGCAACGTTAATTGCACTTGGTGGCGGTGTTGTAGGTGATATGACAGGTTTTGCCGCGGCCTCTTATCAACGCGGTGTTAACTTTATTCAAATACCAACCACGTTGCTTTCGCAGGTGGATTCGAGTGTTGGTGGTAAAACAGGCGTGAACCACGAGCTGGGTAAAAATATGATTGGCGCTTTTCATCAGCCACAAGCCGTGGTGATTGATGTCGATACCCTTGATACACTTGATCAGAGAGAATTTTCAGCTGGCATGGCAGAAGTGATTAAATACGGCTTATTAGGAAATGCAGATTTTTTGCAAGACCTTGAGATGAATATGGGTGGCTTGATGGATAGAAATGTATCGCTTATTATTGATGCGGTTTATCGCTCTTGCGAAGACAAAGCAAGAATTGTTGCTGAAGATGAGTTTGAAGCGGGAAAACGTGCTCTGTTAAATCTGGGCCATACCTTTGGCCACGGTATTGAAAATACACTGGGTTACGGTACTTATCTTCACGGTGAGGCGGTTTCAGTAGGCATGCTCATGGCGGCCAAACTTTCAGAACTTGAGGGTGATTTGAGTGCCGCTTGTGTTGAGAGGGTGGCACAGTTACTGAATCAAGCCAACCTTCCGTGTGAGATTAATCAAGAAATTACTGAGGCGCAGTTATTTGCAGCAATGAGTCTTGATAAAAAAGCCATTGATGGCAATATTCGTTTGGTCCTTTTGAGGGGGCTTGGCGACGCCTACCTTTCTCAAGATTACTCTGGAGATAACTTAAATCAAGTTGTCAGAGATTTTATTCGTTAGAATTCTATATATATTATGTCCTTAAGTGAACAACAAGTTAAAGAAATAGCCCACTTAGCCCGACTAAGTGTTGATGATGGTGAGCTTGAACAAACAACAGCTGAGCTTAATAATATTTTGGGCTTAATGGCCGATTTGGCGAAGATTGATACCGAGGGCGTTAGTCCTATGGCCCATCCGCTGAATATGTCACAACGCCTTAGAGAGGACGAAGTGAGTGAGATCGACCAGTCTGAAGCATTTCAGGCCATTGCGCCGCAAACTGGCCAAAGCCATTTCTTAGTGCCAACGGTGATTGAATAATGCTGCACAAACTAACCGTCACCGAATTGTCAAAGGGCTTAAAAAATAAAGAATTTTCATCGGTTGAATTAACCAAGCACTTCTTGGATCGAATCAATCAGTCCGATCTAAATGCGTTTATAACTGTGACCGATGACTTGGCGCTTAATCAAGCAAAAGCGGCGGACGCGAAAATAGCGAATGGCAGTGCTGGCATATTAACGGGCATCCCGTATGCGCACAAAGATATTTTTTGCACGACCGGTGTAAAAACCTCAGCGGGCTCTAAAATACTTGATCCATTTATTTCGCCGTATGATGCTACAGTGAGCCACAAGCTAAATTCAGCGGATACAGTCATGCTGGGTAAGGCTAATATGGACGAACTCGCAATGGGCTCTTCCAATGAAAAGTCTTATTACGGTCCTGTGAAAAATCCTTGGGACAAAAACAAAGTACCTGGTGGTTCATCAGGTGGTTCGGCTGCTGCGGTGGCTGGCCGTTTGTCGCCTTTTGCAACGGGTACAGATACCGGTGGCAGTATTCGCCAACCTGCAAGTTTATGCGGTATTACAGGCATTAAGCCGACTTATGGCAGAGTGTCACGCTACGGCATGATTGCTTATGCCTCTAGTCTCGACCAAGCCGGCCCACTGACACAAACGGCAGAAGACGCTGCATTGGTGATGAATGTGATGGCGGGTTTTGACGACAAAGACTCCACCAGTGTTGATCGCGCCGTACCCGATTACACTAAAAATCTAGAAAATTCTATTGAAGGCTTGAAAATTGGCCTACCTAAGGAGTTTTTCTCCGAAGGTTTGGATAGTGGTGTTGCTGAAACGGTAATGGCTGCCGTTAAAGAATTTGAATCGATGGGTGCTAGTGTGCAAGAGGTGTCTCTGCCAAATTCGGCGCATGCGATACCAACTTACTATATTGTCGCACCGTGTGAGTGCTCGTCTAATCTTTCAAGGCTCGACGGCGTTCGCTACGGCTATCGTTGCGAAGACCCCAAAGATCTTGAGGATCTCTATTTAAGATCTCGCTCTGAAGGTTTTGGTCCAGAGGTTAAAAGGCGCATTATGATTGGTGCGTATGCACTTTCTGCTGGTTATTACGATGCCTATTATTTAAAAGCGCAAAAAGTCCGTCATTTAATTAGTGAAGACTTCAAAAAAGCCTTCCAAGATGTTGATGTAATTATGGGCCCTGTATCGCCAACAACGGCATTTGATTTGGGTTCGTTTACAGACTCTGTTTCTATGTATCTTGCTGATATTTATACACTTTCACTAAATTTAGCAGGCCTTCCAGGAATGAGTATTCCTGCGGGTTTTTCGAACAATATGCCGGTTGGTTTACAGCTCATCGGTAATTATTGGTCTGAAGAGTTGCTACTCAATGCAGCGCATCAATTCCAAGGTCAAACCGACTGGCACGCACAAATGCCAGAGGGAGTGTAGCATGGCGTGGGAAACAGTTATTGGTTTAGAGATTCACTCTCAACTTAAAACAAAATCTAAGATTTTTTCAGGCGCATCAACAGCTTTTGGCGCAACCCCTAATTCACAAGCTTGTGCGGTTGATTTGGGCCTTCCAGGCGTGTTACCGGTGCTTAATAAAGAAGCGGTGGTAATGGCTATTAGGTTTGGCTTGGCAGTGGGCGCCAAAGTTAATAAGCGCTCTATTTTTGACCGTAAAAACTACTTCTATCCCGACCTTCCGAAGGGTTATCAAATATCCCAATTTGAATTGCCTGTTGTGGGTGAAGGTGAAATTGAAATCACCACTGAAGATGGCGTAACGAAAAAAATTGGCATTACCAGAGCGCACTTGGAAGAGGATGCTGGAAAATCCATTCACGATCTTTACGATGACTATACTGCGATTGATCTAAATCGTGCGGGCACACCGCTATTAGAAATTGTTTCAGATCCCGATATGAGTAGCGCCAAAGAAGCGGTGGCCTACGCCAAGAAAATTCATGCCCTGGTGCAATATATTGGCATTTGTGATGGCAACATGCAAGAGGGTTCTTTCCGTTGCGATGCCAATGTGTCGATTCGCAAAAAAGGCGCTGAAAAACTCGGTACTCGCGCTGAGCTGAAAAACATTAATTCCTTTAAGTTTTTAGAAAAAGCCATTAACTTGGAAGTTGAGCGCCAGCAGGATATTTTGGAAGAGGGTGGATCGGTGGTGCAAGAAACACGCCTGTATGATTCAGTGAAGAACGAAACACGCTCAATGCGCTCCAAGGAAGAGGCAAACGATTACCGCTATTTCCCCGACCCTGATTTATTACCAGTTGAGGTTGACGATGAACTTCTGCAGCAAATTCGTGCCAATTTACCGGAACTGCCAACTGAAAAAAAACAACGTTTTGTTGGCGAATTAGGTCTTAACGATTACGACGCTGAAGTGTTGACGTCACAAAAAGCGGTTGCTGATTATTTCGAAGCCATGTTGGAAGTAGGTGCAGATTCCAAGCTTTCGGCCAATTGGGTGATGGGTGAATTGTCAGCTATACTCAATAAAAATCAAATAGATATCGAAGGCTGTCCGGTTTCTGCACAGGCATTTGCCGGATTAGTGATGCGGATTTCCGACGACACGATCTCTGGAAAAATTGCCAAAGATGTCTTTAAAGCGATGTGGCGAGGCGAGGGTAGTGCGGACGAGATTATCGATAGCAAAGGCCTTAAGCAAATGACCGATAGTAGTGCTATTGAAGGCGTTATTGATGAAATTATCGCTAACAACGTGCCTCAAGTAGAGCAATATAAAGGTGGCAATACTAAGTTGTTGGGATTTTTTGTCGGCCAGGTGATGAAAGCGACTCAGGGTAAAGCCAACCCGAAGCAAGTTAACCAGTTACTCAATGAAAAGCTCTCTTAAATTCTCCGAATTAGGTGAGGAGTTTTATTCGCTAGTTCAGCCTATCAAGCTTGAGAAAAGCCACCTAGTGCACGTCAATGAGGACCTTAAGGCCAATCTTAAAATAAACCTGAGCGATGAAGAATTGCTTGGCGTTTGCTCGGGCGAGAAAAAATTTAACGCAACAAAACCACTCTCAACCATTTACGCAGGCCATCAATTTGGCTATTTTGTGCCGCAACTTGGCGATGGCCGCTCTTGCCTTATTGGCGAATCTAATGGTTATGAGTTGTCCCTAAAAGGGGCGGGCACTACGCCTTATTCAAGAGGTGCGGATGGTCTTGCCGTGCTGAGATCGTCGATTCGCGAATACTTATGCTCTATTGCTATGAAGGGGCTAAACATCCCAACAACAGAGGCGCTTGCCATTGTTGGTAGCGATACCGATGTGGTGCGCGAGCACGTAGAAAGCGCTGCAGTTGTTACTCGAGTGGCGCAAAGCCATATTCGTTTTGGTCATTTTGAGTTGTTCGCCTCTCGCTCGCAACACCTAGAGGTCAAAAAATTAGCGGATTTTGTTATTGAGAACTACTATCCCCAGCTAAAAGGCGAAGACAGTTATTTGTCGTTATTCAAGACTGTGGTTCGCTCAACGGCAATTATGGTTGCTCGTTGGCAAGCGCAAGGCTTCTCTCATGGAGTGATGAACAGTGACAATATGTCCATCCTTGGTTTAACGATTGACTACGGGCCGTTTGGTTTTATGGAGAAATACAACCCGAGTTTTGTGTGTAATCACTCGGATCATCAAGCGCGTTATTCATTTGAGCGGCAGCCAACAGTTGCGCTATGGAACCTGCAAAGATTGGCTGATACACTATCCAGTTTGATTGATAAAGAAAAACTCACAAAAGCCTTGGAAGAATACCAAGAATTTTTGGTGAAAGAATACACAAGTTTAATGCGTCGTAAATTTGGTTTGGCTGAAGTAACCAAAGGCGACAGCGATTTAATCAACGACTTTTTGCAGTTGCTCTACAGCCGTGGCCAGGACTATTCTTGCTCAATGCGCTCGTTATCATTACAAGGTGTTAACAATCTGGGCGATGCTTTTGATGCTTGGTTCGAACGTTATGACAAAAGACTGACGAGCGAGGCAAGCAGCGCCGATGAACGGGCACTGATGATGAACAGTGTTAACCCAAAATTTATTCTTAGAAATTATCTTGCGGAAGTTGCTATTCGCAAAGCGGAAGATTTATACCAATACGATGAGATTGACACACTTTTTAATTTGCTGAAAAATCCATTTGATGAACACCTTGGTTTTGAGTCTTATACCAATGAAGCCCCAGATTGGGCACAAAATCTATCGGTTAGTTGTTCGTCCTAACTTAATAACTCGACTATAGCTGAGATCATTTGAGATCCTGCAAAAAGAGACAGCCAATTGATGCACTGAACCACGATTGGCCAAACAATTATCTCAAAGCCGCCAAGAAACATGAGGGCCAGTATGATGTACAAGCCATACTGCTCTAATTGGTTGTATTTATAGGCCAAAGGTCTTGGCAAGAGGGCGCTAATAACTCGTGAGCCATCCAAGGGTGGTATTGGAAGTAGGTTAAACACCGCTAGAATTAGATTAATAAAAATGCCAGCGGCGGCCATTTGAACAAGTGCTGGAGAGTTAAGATTGGTAGTCAGTGTTATAACCAATAACCAGCCAATTGTCATCAGAATATTTGCAGCAGGGCCGGCGAGCGCCACCAAAATCATATCTTTTTTGGGTGATCTTAAGGCGTTAAAGTTAATTGGTACAGGCTTCGCCCAGCCAAAAATGAGGCCGCCTGGCATCAGTAGCAAAACTACAGGCACTAAGATGGTTCCTATAGGATCAATATGCTTAATGGGGTTGAGCGTTACTCGCCCCATCATTTTCGCAGTGTGATCGCCAAAAAAACTGGCGACCCAACCATGAGCCGCCTCATGTAAAGTGATGGCGAATAGTACGGGTATAACCCAAATAAATATAGTTTGAAAATCAGGCATAAAATCAAGCTTAATGTAAAATTAGCGCATTTGTTGTTAGACTTACCCCATTTTATATGAAAAGCAGTGATTTATTAATCCCTACCGTTAAAGAGGCGCCAAACGACGCAAAGATTGTTTCGCATCAATTGATGATTCGTGCAGGCTTGATTTCAAAATTGGCCTCGGGCCTTTATTCATACTTGCCAATGGGCTTAAGGGTGGTGCGAAAGGTTGAAAAAATTGTTCGTGAAGAGATGAGCAAATCTCTTGCTCAAGAGGTATTAATGCCCGTTTCTCAGCCGTCGGAACTTTGGCAAGAATCTGGCAGATGGGAGGAGTACGGCCCTGAATTGTTGCGCTTTCAAGACAGACACGGTCGAGATTTTTGCATGGGACCCACTCATGAAGAGGTGATTACCAATATTGCTAAGCAATATCTGCGCAGCTACAAGCAGTTACCGATGAATTTTTACCAAATTCAAACTAAATTTAGAGATGAGATTCGCCCTCGCTTTGGTGTTATGCGTTCGCGTGAATTTATCATGAAAGATGCTTATTCTTTTCATATTGATGAGAGCTCACTCGCAGAAACCTACCAGGTGATGCATCAAACTTATTGCAATATTTTTGATCGCTTAGGACTTGATTATCGTCCAGTTCTGGCTGATTCTGGCGCCATTGGTGGTGACAGTTCGCATGAATTCCACGTGCTAGCAGATTCTGGCGAGGATGCAATTTGTTTTTCAGATGAGTCCGATTATGCGGCCAATATTGAGCGTGCTGAAACGCTGCCTCAAGGCGATCCGAGCGCACCAACACAAGAGTTAACTGTCACTGAAACACCTGATGTTAAGACGATTGATGATGTTTGCACTTTACTTGGAATCCCTTCAAATACGACAATAAAAACATTGGTGGTTAATGGTGAAGAGGATAGTTTAGTCGCACTTGTGCTTCGAGGCGACCACGAGCTTAACGAAGTTAAAGCGGCGAAAATTGACGGTGTTGCCCAACCTCTTGCTATGGCTGATGAAGAGAAAGTGCAGAGAGCGCTAGGCTGCGCTTTTGGCTCAATCGGCGTGGTTAACTCTCCAATTAAGCTTATTGTCGATTACGCGGCAGCTTGTTTATCCGATTTTGTTTGTGGTGCTAACGAAGATGATAAGCACTTGACGGGCGTTAATTGGCATAGAGATACACCCGATTTTGATACTGCTGATTTGCGTAATGTTGTTGCCGGTGATCCTTCGCCTGATGGTAAGGGTAAGTTGGAAATTAAGCGAGGTATTGAGGTTGGTCACATTTTCCAGCTGGGCACAAAATACTCGGATGCAATGAATGCTAACGTTGTTGGTGAAAACGGCAAATCGGTAAATATGAATATGGGTTGCTACGGCATTGGTGTTACCCGGGTTGTCGCTGCCAGCATTGAGCAAAATCATGACGATAGAGGTATTATCTTCCCAGAGGCGATTGCGCCTTTCCAGTTGGTTATTGTGCCGATTAATTACAATAAATCCTCACGAGTGAAAACTTTGGCGGATGATCTTTACCAGCAGTGTCTTGAATTAGGTGTTGAGGTTTTGCTCGATAACCGCAAAGAAAGGCCGGGCATTATGTTTGCCGATTCTGAACTTTTAGGCATTCCTCATCGAGTGGTTATTAGTGACACACATGCCGATAATGGTAATGTGGAATACAAGGCCCGAAACGCTCCTGAAAAAATTGAAGTGACTTATGGTGAGGCGGCTGATTTTATTGCCTTAAAGCTTTCATAGGACCTTTGAAGAAAATGGTTTTCCTGCAGTATTTAATTCCTCAGCATCTGCTGTCAAAGTGTATGCATCGATTCGCAAGAATCGAAATTGTCTGGCTGAAAAACACTTTTTTGCGCTGGTTTGTTAAAAAATATGGTGTTAATCTAGCGGAGGCGGAAAGAGAAAAAATTGAGGATTATTGCCATATAAACGATTTTTTCACCCGCAGTTTAAAGTCGAGCGCTAGAGTTGTTGAAAGTGCTGAAATAGTCTCCCCGGTTGACGGTGTTGTTTCTCAGGCTGGTGGTATTCGGTCTTCTCAAATATTGCAAGCCAAAGGCCATCATTATTCAGTGCAACAACTGTTGGCCGATAAGTCTTCAATACAGTTTGAGAATGGCCAGTTTGCAACGATTTACCTTTCACCAAAAGATTACCATCGTATTCACATGCCGTTTGATGGTAAGCTTAAATCGATGACCTACATACCGGGAGATTTGTTCTCAGTGAATCAAAAAACTGCTGAGAGTGTCGACGGCCTATTTGCTCGAAATGAGCGGCTGGTGTGTTATTTTGAGACGGCCTTTGGCGAGGTTGCTTTTATCCTGGTCGGTGCAATCATGGTGGGCTCGATGGAGGTTGTATGGCAGGGAAAAATTACTCCACCTTATACAAAATCGATCAAAGAATACGAATACAGCGACAAGAGTATCAAACTTGTAAAGGGCGAAGAGATGGGGCGATTTAATATGGGGTCAACTGTCATACTATTATTACCAGAGAATGCGTCGAAAATGGACTTGATAGAGTCGCAAAGTGTCAGAATGGGACAGGCTGTCGTTTAACTATTTTCCAGATTTGGTAATTTTTACCAGTCTCACGCCTTGCTTAGAAACTTGCAAGATTTCAATAATCAACCCGCCAATCTTAAGGCTAAGGTTTGATTGTGGCAGGCTTTGCAATTGTTCGAGAATGAGACCGTTAAGGGTGTTTGCCTCATCGTGTTGCAAGTTAATATTCAGCGCCGTGTTCAATTCGCGAATACTAACTCTAGGGTCAACCAAGTAACTTCCGTCTTCTTGCAAGCTGATTTCTTCGATAATTTCACTTTGGTTGGAGGTAAATTGACCGACAATTTCTTCCAGAATGTCTTCAAGTGCTAGCAACCCGAGAACTTCGCCGTATTCGTCTACCACAAGCCCCAAACGTCTTTTCTTCGTTTTAAAGTGCTCTAATTGCAGCGACAGTCGCGTTCCCTCGGGTATGAAATAAGGTGCACGAATTAGCGCTTTGATAGCGCCAAGATTGATTTCTTCTTTGGCGTAAAGGTTGGTTATGTCCCTCATGTGAATCGTGCCAATAATGTTGTCTTCGGTGCCGTCAAAAATAAGCAATCGAGTGTGTTGAATGCGCTTGAATTGCTCGAAAAGCTCGTCTTCGTTGTTGATGTCAACACTGATAAATTCGTGGTGTGGAACCATAATATCTTCAACTTTGACTTTTTCAAGATCAATAATATTGAGCAGCATTTTTTGGTAATTGTTTGAAACCATTGGCTTGGCGTCGAGCACAGCCATTCTTAGTTCTTCAGCACTGATATTGTCGACATTACTGGGCTGTAGGCCAAAAGGCTTAAGGATGAATTGTGAAACTTTTGATATTAGCCAAATAATTGGATTGAAAATCTTCATCAAGATTTCAATAACAATGGCTGCTGGTAGGGCTATTTTTTCGGGGTTTTTAGCGGCAAAAGTCTTTGGCGTTGTTTCTGCAAATATGAGAATAACGAGTGTTAACGCTAGAGAGGCAAGAATAACCGAGCCTTCACCCCAAAGTTTAATGGCGAGAATGGTGGCGATACTGGCTGCAAGGATGTTGACAAAATTATTGCCCAGTAAAATAGCGCCAATTAGATGATCAACATCATCTAACAATCGCTCTACTCGTTTGGCTTTTGCGTTGTTTTTGGCGCAAAGTGCTTTGAGACGATAGCGATTGATCGCCATCATTGAAGTTTCAGTACTTGAGAAAAAGGCTGAAGCGAGTATTAAAGCGAAAAGTAAAACACCCAACCAAAACGTTGAAAGTGATTCCAATCAAATAACCTTAAGGTTTAAAAACAATATTTTATACCGGAAGTGCGTGTCGATTGAGTGCTTAAATTTATGCGTGGTGTTTGAAAGTGCTCAGACCAGGGTAGATTGCATTTTCACCCAACTCTTCTTCAATTCTAAGAAGGCGGTTATATTTAGCAAGTCTATCAGAGCGCGACAAAGAGCCGGTTTTGATCTGACCACAACTTGTTGCTACCGATAAGTCGGCAATCGTTGTATCTTCAGTTTCACCACTTCTGTGTGACATGACGCAAGTGTAGCCAGCATCCATCGCCATTCTCATTGCTTCGAATGTTTCTGTTAGTGTGCCGATTTGATTCACTTTAACCAAAATTGAATTGGCAATATTCTCATCGATACCTCTTTTCAGAATTTTGCTGTTAGTTACGAACAAGTCATCACCGACCAGCTGTACTTTATCGGCAAGTTTTTGCGTGAGTAAGTCCCAGCCATGCCAATCGTTTTCGTCCATGCCGTCTTCGATAGAGATGAGCGGGTACTTTTCTACCCAATCAGCCAAATAATCAACGAACTCTTCACTACTTAGAGAGACGTTCTCTGATGTTAGGTTGTACGTGCCGTTTGCGTAAAATTCAGAACTGGCAGCGTCAATAGCGATAAAGATATCTTTTCCGGCTGTGTAACCTGCGTTTTCAATTGCCTCTAAGATAACTGTAATAGCTTCTTCGTTTGAGCCAAGGTCGGGGGCAAAACCGCCTTCATCACCCACGGCAGTATTAAGACCTCTTTGGCTAAGTACAGCTTTTAAATGATGAAATACTTCAGCGCCGTATCTCAATGCCTCTCTAAAGCTTGGCGCACCTGCCGGGATAATCATAAATTCTTGAATATCAACGCTGTTGTCGGCATGCTCACCACCGTTGATGATATTCATCATTGGTACTGGAAGTTTGTAGTGATCTGAAAAATCAAACGAAGCAAATAATGACTCGCCATTGGCGTTTGCTTTGGCATGGGCAGAAGCTAGAGAAACCGCTAGAATAGAGTTGGCGCCTAGGTTTGACTTGGTGTCCGTGCCATCAAGTTCGATCATCTTGTTGTCAATCGCTTTTTGATTACTAACGTCCATACCAACAAGCGCATCGTTAAGCTCGTTATTAACAAAGTCAACCGCTTTCAATACACCCTTGCCGAGGTAGCGACTCTTGTCGCCGTCTCTTAGTTCTAAGGCTTCGCGTTGACCTGTTGAGGCACCAGAAGGCACCATGGCACTGCCGATTACGCCACTGTCTAGAATTACATCGGCTTCAATAGTAGGGTTGCCACGAGAGTCTAGGATTTCACGGGCCTTAATTTTTACAATAATCATTTTAGTGTTTTGGGTTTACTCAAAGAAAGATCTCATTTTACCAAAGAAGGAGTTGGATTCTGGATGTTGTTTTTCACCACATGAAACTGAGAACTCCTTTAACAGCTCTTTTTGCTTGCTTGTAAGGTTGACTGGCGTTTCAATTTTTACTTGACAGAGTAAGTCTCCAGTGCCTCCATGTCTAATGGCTGGAACACCTTTTCCTCTAAGACGAAATAACTTGGCCGATTGAGTGCCAGCGGGGATGTTGATTTTTAGCTTGCCGTCAAGGGTTGGTACTTCGATGGAGCCACCAAGTGCTGACGTTGCGAAATCAATGGGCACTTCGCAATAAAGGTCGTTACCTTCGCGTTGGAAGATATCATGCTCTACAACGTGAATCTGTACGTAAAGATCTCCGGTTTGTCCGCCGCGTATGCCGGCTTCGCCTTCGCCACTAAGGCGAATTCTATTGCCAGTATCAACACCAGCAGGGATTTTGACAGAAAGTGTTTTTTGCTTACTAACCACGCCTTGACCACGGCAAGTGCCACAAGGTGATTCAATTTCCTCACCAGCGCCATTGCATTGATGACAAGGCCTCTGTACCGCAAAAAATCCTTGCTGCATTTGCACTTGACCGGAGCCATGGCAAGTGCCGCATGTTTTAACAGAAGTGCCGGGCTTCGCGCCCGAGCCGTCACAAGTATCACAGCCATCGTTTTTGGTGACTCTGATTTTAACGGTATCGCCTTTGACGGCTTGAGTGAGGTCGATCTCTAAATCGTATCGTAGGTCTGAGCCTCTATTGTCCGGTGTTGAGCGGCCGCCGCCAAAAATATCACCAAAAATATCACCAAATCCACCACCGCCAAAAGGGCTGCCACCCCCACCAAATCCACCACCGCCTGCGCCCTGTTCGACACCCGCGTGCCCAAATTGATCGTAAGCTTGACGTTTTTGAGGATCTGAAATGATATCGTAAGCTTTACGAACTTCTTTGAATTTCGTCTCGGCACCGGCTTTATCACCCGCATTTCGATCCGGATGAAATTTCATTGCTAAACGCTTATAGGCTTTTTTTACCTTTGCCTCATCCGCGCTTTTATCGACGCCTAGAACTTCGTAATAATCTCGTTGTGACATGAGTCCCTTTTATTAAGAAACCTCCCGTGAATAAATTCAAGGGAGGTTTTGTGTTGGTGGATGCTTGTTTGTTACTTGTCTTCTTTGACTTCTTCAAAGTCCGCATCGACTACATCATCTGCTGTTGCTTGACCCGCTTCAGCCGTTTCTGCACTGGCTTTTTCCTGTGCTTTTTGGGCCAATACTTGGGCTTTTTCACTCAGATTTTGAACTTGAGCATCAATCGCTTCTTTGTCATCACCTTTGATGACCTCTTCAAGTTCGCTCACTGCCGCTTCAATCGCAGACTTTTCATCGTCTGAAATATCGTCTTTAAGCTCTTCAAGCGTTTGCTTGGTTGAGTGAACCAACGAATCTGCCATATTGCGAGTTGTCACTAACTCCTGGAATTTTTGATCTTCTTCGGCGTGTGCCTCAGCGTCTTTAATCATTTTGTCAACTTCTTCATCAGAAAGGCCGCTTGACGCTTTAATTGTGATTGATTGCTCTTTGCCCGTGTTTTTATCTTTGGCAGAGACATTCAAAATACCGTCAGAGTCGATGTCTAATGTGACTTCAATTTGCGGTTGTCCTTTAGGTGCGGCTGCAATACCTTCAAGGTTGAATTGACCAAGAGATTTGTTGGCACTCGCCACATCGCGTTCACCTTGTAATACGTGGACCGTTACCGCAGATTGGTTGTCCGCTGCAGTCGAGAATACTTGTGAAGCGTTAGTTGGAATGGTTGTGTTCTTTTCAATCAGTCTTGTCATGATGCCGCCCATTGTCTCAATACCTAGAGAGAGTGGCGTTACATCAAGAAGAAGCACGTCGGTGACATCGCCAGACAGTACGCCGCCTTGAATTGCAGCACCCATTGCTACAGCTTCATCTGGGTTGATGTCTCTCTTAGGCTCTTTGCCGAAGAAGTCTTGTACCATTTGCTGCACTTTAGGCATACGTGTTTGACCACCAACCATAATAACTTCGTCAATATCAGCACTTGTAAGTCCAGCATCTTTAAGGGCGACCTTGCATGGCTCGATAGAGCGCCTTAATAAATCTTCTACAAGAGACTCTAGTTTTGCGCGAGTAATTTTAATATTCAGGTGTTTAGGTCCTGAGGCGTCAGCTGTAACGTAAGGTAGGTTGACGTCTGTTTGCTCAGAAGAAGAAAGTTCGATTTTGGCTTTTTCTGCCGCTTCTTTTAAGCGCTGTAATGCCATTGGGTCGTTTGCCAAATTAATGCCTTGCTCTTTTTTAAATTCGTCAACTAGGAAGTTAATAATGCGCTGGTCGAAATCTTCACCGCCTAAGAAAGTATCACCGTTAGTTGAAAGTACTTCAAAGTGCTTTTCGCCATCGATGTCTTCCATTTCAATAATAGAAACGTCAAATGTACCACCGCCTAGGTCATACACAGCTACTTTCTTGTCGCCAGCACCTTTATCAACACCGTAGGCAAGAGCCGCTGCTGTTGGTTCGTTGATAATTCTTTTTACTTCTAGGCCTGCAATTTTGCCAGCATCTTTCGTTGCTTGGCGTTGCGAGTCGTTAAAGTAAGCAGGCACTGTAATAACCGCTTCAGTCACTTCGTGACCTAAGTAGTCTTCAGCAGTTTGCTTCATTTTTTGAATGACACGAGCTGAAATTTCAGGTGCGGCCATTTTTTTGCCTTTAACTTCTACCCAGGCATCACCATTGTCTGCTTTGACAATTTTGTAAGGCACCAAGTCAATGTCTTTTTGTACGGCATCTTCTTCAAAGCGACGACCAATAAGGCGCTTGATGGCGTAAAGTGTATTTTCAGGGTTCGTTACAGCCTGTCTTTTGGCTGGCTGACCCACTAAAATTTCTTCTGAATCTTTAGGGTAGGCAATAATTGAAGGGGTCGTACGATCGCCTTCAGAGTTTTCAATGATTTTGACTGCGCCACCGTCCATAACGGCAACGCATGAATTTGTTGTACCTAGATCAATACCAATAATTTTCGACATTTTTAGTTACTCCTTGTGTTTGATATAAAGCCTATGTGGGGGCGTTATATCTTATTTCAAGGCTGGAGCTAATTATTTTGACTTATGTCGTTGTAGGATGACTTCTACGCAGTTAGGCACGAAAGGACTGATGTCACCGCCAAGGGATAGGATTTCTCTAACCAGTGATGAGGAGATATTGGCAAACTCTTCTGAAGGGGTCATAAACAGGGTTTCAATGTTGGGGTTGAGGCGTTTATTCATGCCACTTAATTGAAACTCGTACTCAAAGTCAGAAACAGCGCGAAGGCCGCGGATGATAACTTGCGCATTATGATCTCTAGCAAAATCGACCAATAAAGAGTCAAACCTCAACACTCGTACGTTTTCAAGCACTGCAATCGACGTGTTAACCGCTTCGATACGTTCGTCAATACTTAAAAAACTGTTTTTATTAACATTTTGGGTGATGGCAACAATAACTTCATCGAATAATCGGCTGGCGCGATAAATTAAATCAACATGGCCGCTTGTGATGGGGTCAAAAGATCCTGGGTAAATTGCAATTTTTTTCATCATTCCTCAAGATTGATCAAGCAATAATGTACATTGCCGGATTTTTTTTGTTTGGCTATATTATAGCGATAACCGCTCAGCGCACTTAAGTTGTCATTGTTTATCTGAAATTCAGATTCGATGTAAATCTTGCTGGTTTGGTTGATGTAGCCATTGTCCGCAATTAGTTTTAGGATTTTTGGCAGTATTTCTTTGGCGAAAGGTGGGTCAAGGAAAACCAAATCAAAAGGTTTGTTGCTTGGTTGGCTTAAGTGCGCTATCGCATCAGCTTGGACGAGTGTGAATTTTTCGCTAGAGAATTGTTCCAAGCTAATTTGGAGCTGTTTAAAAACAGCGTTGTTTTTCTCTATCGAATAAATCGTTTTAGCACCTCTTGAAAGTGCCTCAAGACTGAGCGCACCGCTGCCGGCGAATGGATCAAGTACACGCTTGTTGAAAATATCGAATTGCAACCAATTGAACAGAGTTTCACGAATTTTTCCGCTGGTAGGGCGCAGGCCCTCCGCGTCAGGAAAGTGAAACTGCCTGCCGCGAAATTCACCCGCAATAATTCTAAAGCTATTTGTTTCGATAATTGTCAAATGCGGCCACAAGCTCCCTCTTTGCCGATGTCGCGTCGCCCCAGCCCTCAATCGTCACCCATTTTCCTTCGTCAAGGTCTTTGTAGTATTTAAAGAAATGCTCAATTTGGTCTTTAAGAGCAACATCAACGTCGTCAATACAACGTATGCCGTGGTATGAGCGACATAGTTTGTCGATTGGTACAGCAAGAATTTTTGCGTCTTCGCCTGCTTCGTCTGTCATTTTAAGAACGCCGATTGGGCGCGCAACAATAACAGAGTCGTGAATTAATGGGTAAGGTGTAATAACTAACACGTCGGCCGGATCGCCATCATCTGAGAGTGTATCAGGGACGAAGCCATAATTGCATGGGTAAAACATCGGTGTTGAGATAAAGCGATCGACAAACATGGCGCCCGTTTCCTTGTCGATTTCATATTTAACAGGCGATGAATTGGCGGGGATTTCAATAATAACATTGATCTCATCGGGTATGTTTCCTGCTGATACAGGCTTTAAGCTATTTTGCATTTAGTTTTCCTTATTGAATAATTCGGCTCTCCAGCCTCGACATAAAGACACATCTAAATCACCACGAATATACATCGTCAGTGACTTGCTTGTGATTATGAGTTCCGGCGGCAAATTATACGCTGTTGCGATATTATTGATACGCTCTTGAAGGGTATTTTTGCTATTTTTTTCAGAGTTATTAAGGGGTTTGTGATTGTTGGGCGTTGCATTTGGCTTGAAAAAAATGTCGTTCGAATCAATAAAGTGATTAAATATTTTTTCACTGCTCGACGAAAGGGTTAGTTTATTGCAAGCGTAATCAAGCAGCTTTTCATCTGACATAATCCATTTTCTTGGTTTATCTTTTCTTTTGGCGGTATCTTCTCGCCATGCACAGAGTTGAAAAGCGAGTTTATGGTGTTTGCTATTTAGTCGAAATATTCCTTTAATTTTCTGAAATATTTTTTTAATTGGCACGTCATACAACTCTGAGTTTAATAGAGCGTTAGTTTCTTCATTTAGCCAATCAAGTTTGTTGGCGTCTTCTAGTTTTCCTTGCAGTTTTTTAAATAGAGGTAGCAGGTAGCGAACATCATTAAGTGCGTACTCGACTACGTCGTCTGGTAGGGGGCGCCTTGTCCAATCAAAACGCGCATGCGCTTTTTCAAGGAGGACGCCTTCAAATTGCTCTGTCAATGCTTGATACGAAACTTGCAAGGGTAGATTGACCAAAGCTGCAGCGATTTGTGTATCAAACAAGTTGTTTGGAAGTTGCCCGGATAGGAGGTAAAAAGCCTCAATATCTTGGCGGGCAGAGTGGACAATCCATACGGTTTCTTCTCTGTATAGCTTTTCAAAAAGTGGCTCCAAGTCCGGTATTGATAAAACGTCAATGCATTCGACACTATTGGCGGTTGAAATTTGGACTAAACAGAGTTTTGGGTAGTAAGTATCGATGCGGCGAAATTCTGTATCGATGCCGAGGTAATATTCACCTTCAATGGAGTCAAGGTAGTTCTGGAGTTGTGTTTGGTTTTGTATCAAAGCAGTCAAATTTAGCCAATTGTTGTATTTTAGCAACAACTTGCGTTAGCAAGAATTCATTTATGAGATAATCGGGGCATTTTCGTAAGTACTGCATTAACTTATGCTCTTAGATCATGCATTATCACTAGATAAATCACCGCCAGCTGTGTTCTGGATTGCTGTTTTCCTGATCTCTTTTTTGGCTATGTTTTATTTGGGCCTGTCGCCAGAATTAATTGATGAGTGGTATTTGATATTGGTTGGCTTTAATGTCGTCATGAGCTTGATAGCGTTGTACTTTATTGTGCTCAACATGCGCCGATTAAAACAAAACACCGACCAGAATGTTATCGGCTCTAATTTTACTTGGTCTTTGGTTAAGATCATTCCTGTTTTGGTTTTGCTGCCTGTACTCTCTTTTTACTTTTTCTCATTTGAGTCTATTCGTGACAATCTAAACACTGCAGAGAATCAGTTCGATAAGTTCAATATTACTGTTGCTGGCGAGGTGGATGAGCTATATAAAAACACCAGTGATATCGTCATTAAATATTATTTTGATAGAACGTTGAATATCGCCAAAATGGTTAACTATTTTGATGCGCCACGCTCATCGAAGATGAAAATGCAAAGAGTGCTGGAGCAGCTTGTTATGGATAATTGGGCGTGTGAGTTAAAACTCTATGATGCACAGATGGTGTTGATGGCGTCCACCACAGGTGAAAAAACGTGCTTGGAGGATGGTTATACCGCTTCGACCGATGACTTTACCTTGATTTCACATTATTCTGCAGATGCCAGTATCACTAGTTTAAGTCAAAGAATGACGCGCTTTCGAGATGCGGCAAAAGATGCGAAGCTTGAGCTAAACTCGTCAATTATCAAAACACGTTTTATGGTGGATTTTTCCTCAACCGTGCTTTTGGCGGTTTTAAGTGCATTACTTGTTGTTTTGAGGATGATTGACCAACTTATGCGACCGATGCATAATTTATCTTTAGCCACTCGAGAAATCTCTGCGGGTAACTATGATGTTGAAATTCAACACGACCCTAGGAATACAGACTTGCATGAGTTGATTATTCATTTCAACGAGATGAGTCGACGAATAAAACTCTCTAGAGAGGGGCTTGACACCCATAATCTGTACTTGGAGACTATATTAAAATACTCTTTTGGTGTTATCGCTCTGAACCCAGATAAGACCATTCAGATGATTAACCCTGTGATTGGTAAGATGCTGCACATTGACAATGAAAAGATTTTTGTTGGTCAATCTTACGATAGTGTTATTGAGATTTATGATTATCTGCAGCCATTGTTTTCTTACGTTGAGGCTAATATTGATAAAGGTTTGTCCGAGTGGGCCGGAGAGATTGAATTAACACTACCAGATAGATATCGGTTGATTTATTGTCAAGGCGCCTCGCTTGATGTTGAAGATAACGCATTGGGTTATGTCATTATGCTTAATGATATCTCTAAGCTCAGTCGAGCCCAGAAAAAGGCAGCTTGGGGTGAAGTGGCCGTCAGAATGGCGCATGAAATCAAAAACCCATTAACGCCTATACTGCTTTCGGCTCAGCGACTAAGGAACCTGTTCTTGGATAAGCTTGGGAAAAAGGAGTCTGCCATTATTGATAAAACCACCAGCACAATTATCGATCAAGTAGCCTCTATGGATGCCATGGTTAGTGCATTTGCTAATTATGCTAACACACCTGAAATTCAAAGAATTCCCTCGTCACTTAACGCGTTAGTCAATAAGGCCGTTTCTCTTTATGATGCTCAAGAAGGTGTTAGGATTGACTTAGACTTGAGTGGTGATCTTCCCGAATTACAACTCGATGGCGATGGTATCTCTCGTGTTTTGATTAATTTAATTAAAAACGCCACTGAGGTGAGCCAAGAGAAAAAACGATTAAACATTGTCATTCGTACACGCTACCGTGCAAACGAAAACATTATTAGATTGACGGTGACAGATGACGGTGACGGCTTTCCTGAAGAAATTGTTGATCGGGTCTTCGAGCCTTATGTAACAACTAAAGCCAAAGGCAGTGGACTTGGGCTTGCTATTTCACAGAATATTATTGAGCAACATGATGGTCAAATACACGCGAGTAATATTGAGCCTCACGGCGCAAGAATCACAATTGAATTTAGTATAATTGACGGCACAAGGAGTCGAAATGGGCGAAGATAACTATCTCGGAAGAATTTTAATTATCGACGATGAAAAAGAGAATACAGAGATCATCAAAGATATTCTTGAGGATGTGAATTACCATGCGGTAATTGCCAGTGGTGCGGCCGAGGCCAAAGCTATGATTATCGGCCATGAGTTTGATTTGGTGTTGATGGATGTTTGGATGCCTGGTCAAGATGGCATGTCGCTTTTAGATGAATGGATTAGTGCAGGCTTTGATACACCGATTGTGATGATGTCTGGACATGCAGAGCCCAGTGATATTGTTAGGGCACTCAAACTTGGTGCTATTGATTTTTTAAAAAAACCTTTACATGACTTATTACCGATTGTTCGAAATATATTAACGCGACAAGCGCCTGTTCAGTCCAACCAGGAGGTGAGTGGTATTGATTTTTCTTTAAAATTAAAAGAGGCGCGCAACCTATTTGAAAAGCAATATTTATTGCATCATCTGGCATTGCATGATAATAATATTGCAGTTGTTGCAGAAAAAGCCGGCTTAGAAAGGACGACTTTGTATCGAAAGCTCAAAGACTTAGGAATTGACAAAAGATGAAAATTCTAATCCTTGGTGCAGGCCAAGTGGGCTCAACCCTAGCTAAATATCTGTGTGCCGATAGCGCCAACGACATTACTATTATTGATCAAAAAGAAGACAAGTTAACGCTACTTCAAAGGCATTTAGACGTTAAAACTGTTGTCGGCCATGGTGCTTATCCAAGCGTGCTTGAAAAAGCGGGCATTAAAGCCATGGATGTGGTGATTTCGGTGATGAAATCTGATGAATCCAACATGGTTGCTTGCCGTATGGCGTACACGCTATACAATGTTGAGACAAAAATTGCCAGGATCCGTACGACAGAATACTTGCACAGGCCTGAGTTATTTTCTCAGTCAGCTGTACCCATCGACTTTCTTATCACGCCAGAAAACCTAATTACCGACTACATCAAAGGTATTGTTGATCAACCGGGCGCCTCTGAGGTGTTTGAATTTGAAAATGGACTTGTTCAGTTGATCGAAACCCGCGCTTATGTTGGCACCCCAATTGTCAATAGACCCATCAGAGAGTTGCAGCACCACTTACCAGATGCTAAGGTGAGAATTTTCAGTCTTTATCGAAGTGGCAAAGTCTTAATGGTTAATAGTGACACAGTTATCCGTGAGGGTGATCATGTTTATTTTATCGCTAAAAAGAAATACATCCCTAAGGTTTTGAAGGAGTTTCGGCGCGTTGATAGGGGTTACCAAAAAATCTTTATTGCGGGCGGCGGCAACATCGGTTTCAGTGTGGCCAAACTGCTTGAGAAGAAGCATAATGTTCGCCTTATTGAACTTGATGAGGGGAGGGCAAAAGAACTTGCCGATCATCTGAATCACACCTTGGTTCTACAAGGAAGCGCCTCGGATGAAGAGTTGCTATTAGAAGAGGGAATTGAAAATACCGACCTATTCCTCGCCTTAACGGATTCTGATGAGGTGAATGTTATTGTCTCAATTTTGGCAAAACGACTGGGCGCCCACAAAACCATTGCTTTAATAAAGCGTAATGTATACGCGTCATTGGCAGAGCAAAGTGAAGAGGTTGATATGATTGTTTCCCCCGATCAAATCACAGTGAGCGATATTCTCTCACACCTTAGAAAGGGTGACACGATGAAAGTTCACTCATTGCAGCACGGCAAAGCTGAAGCCATTGAAATTGTTGTTCATGGCGATGAAAATAGCTCTAAAGTGGTTGGTAAGCGGATCAAAGACTTGGAATTGCCTGATGGGGTGGTTATTGGTGCGGTTGTTCGGGATAGTGATTTAGTAATGGCATCTAAAAAATTGGTAATCGAGCAGGGCGATCATGTCCTTATTATGCTAACTGATGTTAGAAAAATTCATCAAGTTGAGTTGCTATTTTCAGAAAATGATTAACAAAATATGAATTTCTTTATTGGTTATTTAAAATGCAATTAAGCGTCGTTTCAAAAACCATTGGAATATTACTGATGGTGTTCAGTTTTACTCAGATTCCACCAATTTTGATCGACTTTATCAGCGGTGATGGTAAAGAGTTTACGACATTCTCTTTGTCTTTCGGGATAACACTAATGGGTGGTTTTTTTATGTGGTACCCATTTATGTCCGTTAAACAGGATTTTCGTTTAAGGGAGGGTGTTCTGATTGTGGTTTGTTTTTGGGTGGTGTTGTCGCTGTTTGCGACCCTACCATTTCTTCTGACTGACACCATTCCCGGATTAAGTTTTTCAGCAGCTTTTTTTGAATCCATGTCAGGTTTGACAACCACAGGTGCGACTGTACTAAGTGGTCTTGATGAGTTACCCAGAGCTATATTGTATTATCGACAGCAGCTGCAATGGTTGGGAGGTATGGGTATTATTGTTCTTGCAGTGGCCATCCTTCCACTACTTGGCGTTGGCGGAATGGAGCTTTATCACGCCGAATCCAGCGGTATATCCAAAGACCGTTTGACGCCAAAATTAAGGCAAACCGCGATAGCCTTATGGAAGATTTATGTTTCATTAACAGCTGTCTGTGCTTTGGCTTACTTTCTCTCTGGCATGAGTTTATTTGATGCCGTTGGTCACAGTTTTTCTACAGTTGCAATTGGTGGATTTTCCACCCACGATACTTCGATTGGTTATTTTAATTCTGCCTCTATAGAGTTTGTGGCAATCGTATTTATGTTTTTATCAGGTATTAATTTCTCCCTGCATTTTGTTGCCTGGAACAGCCGCTCTCTCGTTGATTATTGGAAGGATTCCGAGCTTAAGGCCTACGTTGTTGTGCTACTAGTGTCCGTACTTATTATTTTGAGTGTGTTAAATTTCAACAATGAGTATCAAAGTTTTTGGACAGCCTTGAGACACAGCTTATTCCAGACTGTTTCAATGGCCACAACAACAGGCTTTTCCTCGCAAAACTTTAGCCAGTGGCCTAATGCAGCACCAGTCTTTTTGATCATGATAAGTTTTATAGGTGCTTGTGTAGGTTCAACTGGCGGCGGTATTAAAGTGGTTAGAGTGTTGTTGATGTTCAGATTGGGCATGAAGGAAATCAAACAGTTTATTCACCCAAATGCACAGATTAACGTCAAGCTTAATCACTCAACAATTGGTGAAAAAACCCTTGTTTCTGTATTGGGTTTTTTCTCCCTTTACACAATCTCTTTTGTTTTGATTTTGGTTCTTCTAATGTTTACTGGTATGGATCAAGTCAGCTCTTTTTCCGCGACTGCGGCAACGATGAACAACCTTGGTCCAGGGCTTGGTGAGGTTGCGCAGAATTATGGCTCGCTTAATGATGCATCCAAGTGGATTCTCAGTGCTTCAATGTTGTTTGGACGCCTAGAAGTATTAACTTTAATTGCACTACTTCACAAGGCATTTTGGCGTTACTAAACAACCACTCTTTGAGAGAGTTGCTTGCTTGTTTTTTGAAGGTGTCAGATCGAATCGCCAGGTTAAGATAGATATAATTCCAGCCCCGCTGTAGCGGGGCTGGAATGTTGCTAGGTTAGTAGGGGCGCAATCACCAAACTAACAATCGCCATCACATTGATGAGAATGTTCATGGCCGGGCCAGATGTGTCCTTAAACGGGTCCCCAACTGTGTCGCCTACAACTGTTGCCGCATGAGTCTCTGTGCCTTTGCCACCGAAGTTGCCCTTTTCAACGTACTTCTTTGCATTGTCCCATGCACCACCAGCATTGGCCATCATTAGCGCCATAAGCACACAACCAAGCAAAGCACCTCCAAGCATCCCTCCTAGGGCTGTTGGACCAATACCAAAGCCAACAATAACAGGTGCGGCTACTGCAATAACTCCTGGAAGAATCATCTTCTTCAGTGCAGCCGTAGTTGCGATATCAACACATTTAGCCGTATCTGGCTCTGCTGTTCCTTCTAAAAGACCGGGAATTTCTTTGAACTGTCTTCTAATTTCTTTAATCATTTCAAAGGCAGAGTCGCCTACGGCGGTCATTGTAATTGCCGAAATTAAGAAAGGAATCGTGCCACCAATAAACAAGCCAATAAGAACTTCAGCACTATTGAGCTGGAGTATGAAGCCATCTATATTGGCACTGACAGTTTCAACGTAAGCAGTGATAATTGCAAGTGCTGCAAGTGCTGCAGCACCAATTGCAAAACCCTTACCAATGGCAGCTGTTGTGTTGCCCAGCTCGTCTAGTGAGTCGGTAATTTTACGAGTATCTTCGCCAAGACCAGCCATTTCAGCAATGCCACCAGCATTATCAGCAATAGGGCCGTAAGCATCGATTGCCATAGTCATGCCGACAGTTGCTAGCATTCCAATCGCAGCAATGCCAACGCCGTATAAGCCAACATACAAGTTGGCAACGTAGATAATCACACAGATCATTAATACCGGAATAACAACCGATTGCATGCCGATTGCAAGACCCTTGATCATAACTGTTGCGGCTCCAGTTTCACCAGCTGCAGCAATGTCTCTAATTGGTTTGCCAGCAGTGTAGTATTCAGTGACTAGGCCAATGATAATTCCACCAACACTGCCCATTAATACCGCAGCCCAAATATCAATTGCAACATCAAGGGTATCGATAAGGAAGTATGCAGTGACAATAAACAAAACAGCCGAGCCAATTGTGCCAGTTCTCAAGGCTGATTCAGGTGATTTGTTTGAAGACATTTTCACCACAAGAATGCCAATAATTGAGCAAACCAAACCGAGTGAGGCAAGTGCCAGTGGCAGGAACATCAATTCGGATTGATTGCCACCCAGTTTGTCTAGTGCAATTGTTGACAAAGTTGATGCAATTGCAATCGTTGCAATCATTGAGCCACAGTAAGATTCAAAAATATCAGAACCCATACCGGCTATATCGCCCACGTTGTCGCCAACATTGTCTGCAATAACGCCCGGGTTGCGCGGGTCATCTTCTGGGATGCCAGCTTCTAATTTACCTACTAAGTCTGCACCAACATCGGCACTTTTAGTAAAGATACCGCCACCAACACGAGAGAATAGAGCAACGACCGAAGCACCCATGGCAAAGCCGTGAAGGGCTTCTGAGTGTGTTTCGCCGAAGAAGTAATACAGACCACCCAAGCCCAACAGACCGAGTGCAGCAACCGACAAGCCCATTACAGAGCCACCAAAGAAAGCCACCTTAAGTGCAGCGGCACTGCCTTGATCGTGTGCAGCTTGCGTTGTTCTAACGTTAGCAATGGTTGCAGTGTTCATGCCTATGTAGCCGGCTGTTGCGGAAGTTACGGCGCCAACAACAAAGCAGAGGGCGCTCATCCAGCCAAGGAACGCATACATTAATACCAATAAAACAGCAGAAAACATGCTGAGCATTTTGTATTCTCGCGCCATAAACACAATCGCACCAATGTGGATTTGTTCGCCAATCTTTTGTACTTTTCCACTACCCTCTGGTTGTTTCTTGATCCATTGGTAGATAACTATTACGATAAGTAGCCCAAGAACACCAAGTCCTGGAGCTACTAAATTTACATCAAAATCCATTTTCTCTCCCTTATCTTTTTAAAATGCAGGCGCCATAGTAACCCATCGGCTTGGTGTTTAGTTGGTAAATACACAAATAAAGTTGAAATTAATTAATCTGAAAAATTTAAGATATTGGTGAAATTTATTAGTTTTTATATGGAGTTAAGCGATTGTTGAGAAAATTGTTAATGCCACTTATGCTGGTATGATTCACACAGCAAATAAATAATAATACAACTTTCAACTCTGATGAAGCAAGCTAAATTAATCAAGAATTTTGGTAGAAACTTACGTTTTAAGCCTAAATATTTTTATTCGCCAAACAGTGAAAGCGAATTGCTTGATATTCTCCAGTTGCACAAAGATGAAAAGATTCGAGTTGTTGGCTCATTACATTCATGGAGTAATTTAGTCAAAACTGACGAAGTGCTGATTGATATGCGGTATTTCAATCGTATTGAAGTGTTTGCGCAGAATGGTGAAACACGCGTAAGAGTCGGGGCGGGTTGCCAAATAAAGCATTTATTAAAGGCGCTGAACAAGCAAAGACTGACCCTTCCGTCGTTAGCTCTAATTACCGAGCAAACAATTGCTGGTATCACGGCAACAGGTACGCACGGTTCTGGAAAACACAGCCTTTCTCACTACATTGAGTCGCTGAGAGTGGCTTGCTTTAAAGGTGACGAAAGCACCGCACAAGTTGTAGAAGTTAATGATGGGGTCGAGTTGCAAGCGGCTCGTTGCTCTCTTGGGTGTTTGGGTGTTATTACTGAGATTACACTGCCTTGTATACCGCAATACTTTGTTCAAGAAAAAGCCACGTTTTGCCAAAAAATAGACGAGATTCTTATCCTCGAAAAAAAAGCACCTCTGCAGCAGTTTTATCTAATGCCACACTCTTGGTTGTTTCTTGCTCATGAGCGAGTGGTTTCCAGCGAGTGTCGTCGTCGCGGTTTAGCTGGTGTGTACCGGGTCTACTGGTTTCTTGTCATCGATTTAGGAATGCATTTAACTTTAAAGTTGTTTGCTTCAGTCCTAAGAAGCAAAAAACTAATCCACTTCTTTTTTCGACAAGTTGCGCCTTCTTTAATCTCCCCCCGTTGGGTAGTGACCGATCGTAGTGATCACGCGCTTGTAATGGAGCATGAATTATTTAAACATTTAGAGATTGAGCTGTTTGTAACAAGATCTAAGGTCGGAGAGGCGGCAAGCTTTGTTGCTGACATCCTGAAGTTGTCCGACGATGCTAGCCATAAGTTATCACCCTCGACGTTTGAAAAATTGCAAAAAGCCGAGTTGATTGATTCACTGGAGGATATTAAAGGCAAATTCACTCATCACTACCCGATTTGTTTTCGCAGGATACTGCCTGATGACACGCTTATATCAATGGCCTCCGGCGGCTCTGAAGACTACTATTCAATTAGCTTTATTACGTATGTTGAGCCCAGGGATGATTTTTATGCATTGGCAACCTTTCTTGCAAACAACATGTTTGAGCTCTTTGATGCACGTATTCATTGGGGTAAGTGGTTTCCTCAAACTGGCGAACAAGTCAATCAGCTGTATCCAGAGATTGTCGAATTCCGAAATGTTTGTCATCAATTTGATCCAAATGGTGTTTTCCGTAATGTATTTATCGAGGAAAAGCTGGGGTTGAAATAACGCGCTAAATTTAATATAAACAATCCGAAATCACTCTTGGTTCCTTTTTTAGGATCAAATTGATACTAATCATGTATCGCAGAGAGTATAGTTGTCAGCATTCCTTGAAAGTGTCAAGGTAGTCATTTAATAAGAATGGAGATTGTTTATGTTAGCCGTTACGTACTTAAGCAGTAAATTATTCTACAAGTTAGTAATAATTGCACTTTCCGTCTGTGTTGTTGTGGCCCCGATGGCCTCTCAAGCTGACAGCGCATCACTAAATATAAGCCACATTAATTGGCAGCACTCAGCTGGATATGATTACGCGTCTCCGTCCTGGATGGGCAAGGAAAAACTTAATGTACGCACTTATAGCGGCGTTGATAAAGTCAAAGTTGATGAGATTGTTAAGGGCGTCACAGCCGCATATCAGTTTTTTGGTGATCGTCCAATAGTTGAAACGTATGGCCTGTTTTGGCATGGCAGGAAATCCGATATTAATAAAGTTGCCAACGATGTCTGCATATTAGACGGTGCACCACCGAACGAAAGAGGGTGTATGGATTGGATGAAAAGTTGGGGAACTCAGCCTGTGGTTGCAAATGCAGGTCTGTCAGGTAACTCGCTTTATGCCACTATGTCCTCCAATGATGGCTGGTGGCAGGGAGAGAGTGCGGGCAATATGCACATGAAAATTGCTGCACACGAATACTTTCATGTTTATCAAGGCGCACAGGTGCGCTTCTTTGAAAAAGAGGGCAAATTTGGTGTTTCCAGAATGCAGAGGGTTGAAAGAGAAGGCGTTGGCCCGCTTTGGTTAGAAGAGGGGGCGGCTGAGTATTTTGGTTTTAATATTCTTGGTATGAATGGCTGGGCTGATTACCAATCAAACATGAAGCGTATGTTGAATCAAGCGCTAAACGAAATTCGAGATTCAAAGAGTCGTGGTGTGCAACTCTCTATTTCCGCTATGGAGTCACTTGGTGATCTTGACTATATCACGCAGAAACTAGGCCACCGCCCACATCTTCAATACGAAGGCGGCGCATGGGCCATTGCTTACTTGAGTCACCTAACAGGCTCTAATAAGGCGGCTTTTGTTGATTACTATATAAACTTGGCTGAGAATGAGAGAGAAGCGAGCCAAGGCGGCAAACCTGGAATGGGGTGGAAAAAATCTTTTAAAGAGGCCTTTGGTTTGAGTGTCGAGGCTTTTTATCAAAAGTTTGATAACTTCATGACTTGGAGTGAAAGTAAGCAGATGGCCATACTCATGGCGCCAGGTAAGATGTAGTTTTTCTTTATTGGTCAAAAGGGTGTTATTTTTATTCGATCACCAAATTGTATCCAGGCAGAGCATTGAGTAATTGCTTGCCGTAGAACTTAGTGGTTAGGCGATTGTCAAAAATCGTAATCGTGCCAGTATCGGTCTCCGTCCTGATAAGGCGGCCGCATGCTTGAATAAGTCTGAGAGAGGCGTCTGGTAAGGCGATTTCCATAAAAGGGTTGCGATTGAGTGACTCAAGATACGATTGAGTGGTTTTTTCAATCGGTGAAGTGGGTACGCTAAATCGCAGTTTGGCAATCATTACATGGTTGAGGTTGTCGCCTTTAAGGTCGACACCTTCAGCAAAACTGTCCAGTCCAAAAATAACACTCCCTTTGCCTTGTTTTCTCAGTTCGACATGCTTTTCAAGAATGCGTTTTTTACTGTACTCGCCTTGAATTAAGAGTGAGCAGCCTAAGAACTGCTCAACCAAATCAGCCACCAGCTGCATTTGCTTATTTGAAGCAAAAATTACCAATGTGCCTTGGGTTTGATCGATACGATTTTTCAGTTCTTTGCCAAGTTCTTGCGTGTGATCAAAGGCTTGAGTTGGGTTTGATTTCATTTTAGCAACAACAAAATCAACCGATTTATGATCAAAGGGCGAAGCTAGGCGTAAGTATTGATTGTCTTTTTCTTGTAGGCCTAACTGTTGATTTAATCGGTCAAAACTACCAAGCGCGGTGAGTGTAGCTGAAGTAAGAATAACGCCGGCCGCCTTTGACCAGATAAGCGTATCCAGATAGCCAGAAACATCAATTTTTGCAGAATTTAGGTGATAATTTGTTTTTTTATTTACCATAATAGATTTTTCAATCCAATGGCTTGGTGGTGGCTTGTCGGGTTTGGCACTTTGAGTGAAGGCACTCAAAAGGGAGACGATAGACGATAGATTTTGCTCGTTTTGGCCAATGATATTGTTTAAATTGTCAACCGTTGCTTGATCTTGGTGGTTGCTCTTGCAAAAAGCTTGCCAGTCGTCTTTTTTCTTAGAAAAATCAGTGTAAGTGCTACTCATGCTTGTCGCTAAATTTTTTGCACTATTGATAATAGTACTGTCAACGCCTTTTATTTCAAACAGGTGCATATCATCGCTGTAATCAAGCTCAGTCAGTGGCGCATTGAGCTCAGAAAGCAGGGTGTCGATAGCTTTAATTCGATCTTCAGCGCCATCTTGATGGGTGATTTTGCATATTTGGTCCATCACACTCTTGGCTTGGCGAGCCGATGTTTTTATAAAATCAACACTGGCGCTTTGAGAAAAGTGAGATAAGGCTTTTGGCGCAAAATGGTGCGCTTCGTCGAAGACAAAAATGCAGTCTTCAACATCCGGAAGAATAGAGTTTCCACTAAAAATATCCGCCAAAACAAGATCGTGATTGGCAATGATAACATCCGCTTGTGCAGCTTTTTTTCGTGCTTTAAAAAACGCGCAGTCGTTATAAAATTCACAGTTTTTGGCCGTACAAGTAAAGCGATTACAAGCGGCTTTTTGCCATAATGAAGATTCGGGCGGTGTTTCCAGATCGTCTATTTCACCATTCCAGCGGTTGGAGGTGTAATCTTCGGTCATCTCTCTGAGTTGATCCATCTGGTTATTACTCGGAGGCGCGTCCCAAAGCAAACTGTCTTCAAATAACGATTGAGTGTCCGTGGTGTCTTCTGTGAGATTGATTAAATTACGAATACAAGCGTAACGAGAACGGCCTTTAGCAAGTGCATAATCAAAACTTACCGTTGAATATTTTTGCGCCTCAACAATATCTTTAAAAAGCAATTGCTCTTGCAGGGCAACGTTTGCACTGGCAATCACTAATTTTTTATCGTTTGCTTTGGCAATGGGTAGGGTGGCAATCAAGTATGCCATCGTTTTGCCTGTACCCGTCGGCGCCTCGACGCAAAGGATTGGATTTGAATCTGCGTATTCGCCAGCCAAGGTTTTGGCTATTTCAGCCATCATTCGGTTTTGCGAAGAGCGGTTTTTGTAGCCCGGTAGTTGTGTTTTTGCTGCCTCAAATGAAGCGCGAATTTCAGCTTTAAGCGCTTCAGTTAGCATGCTGAATTTACGAGGTGCGTTTTAACGACAGCTCGCAAAGGAGAGTCAGTGCAGAGCGATAATCGGATTCTGGCAAGGTGTTTAAAGCATTCATTGCTTGCTGTGACTCACTTTCTGCCACGTTTCGAGTAAAGTCAAATGCTTTGACGCGAACAAGGATGGCAATAATATCATCAATGTGTGAGGTGTCTGCATATTCAATAGCGTTCTTAAGTAAGTCATGTTCTGCGCCGGACGTTTGATCTAGGGCGTAGATCATTGGTAAAGTAGTTTTTCCCTCGGCAAGGTCGTCCCCCACTTCTTTGCCCATGGTCTCAGAGTCGGATTCGTAATCCAGCACGTCGTCAATAATTTGAAATGCGTTACCCAAGTGAAGGCCAAATTGTCCAAGTGCCTCAATTGTCTTACTTGAGGAGTTTGAAAGCATGCCGCCAATTTTGCAAGCCGCTTCAAACAAACAAGCCGTTTTGCGTTTAATAACAGCGAAATATTGCTCTTGGGTCACGTCTGCGTTTTTAATATTAAGCAGTTGTAATACTTCGCCTTGGGCAATGTTGTTTGTCGCCTCAGAAAGCAATCGCATAATGGCCATTGAGTCGGGTTCGACCATGATTTCAAAAGCGCGAGAATAGAGGAAATCACCGACCAATACACTAGGTGCATTGCCCCATAATTCGTTAGCAGTTTCTTGGCCGCGTCGTGTTGTTGACTCGTCAACCACATCATCGTGCAAAAGCGTTGCCGTATGGATTAGCTCAATAACGACGGCCATTGCATGTTGATGTTCGCCCTGATAGCTTGTCGCGCGGGCGCAAAGCAGTAGTAGTAAAGGGCGTAAGCGCTTTCCACCAGACGAAATAATGTAGTGGCTCATTTGATTAATGAGAGCAACGTCTGAGTTAAGACGGTCGATTAAAATCTCATCCGTTTTCGCTAAATCGGCTTGCATGAGAGATTGAATCTGGCTGAAATTTTGCATAAGGCGCTATTTTAGCTGACTTGCTAAAAGATATACTTCTTTAGATCTTGGGCGGGAGGCTTTTGGCTTGCGAATAATGACTTTTTTAAATGCAGCTCTTGCGCTTTTAACATAAACGTCAAAGCCATCACCTTGGAAAACTTTAACAAAGAAGTGGCCATTTTTTGCCAGTGTTTTGAGAGCCATATCCATGGCTAATTCAGCCAGGTACATCGACTTGGGCTGGTCTACCGACAGTTGCCCACTCATATTCGGCGCCATGTCAGAGAGTACAACATCCATTTTTTCACCCTTGGTTAGCTCCAATAGAGAGTCGTACACATCGTTTTCAGTGAAGTCACCTTGGAGAAAATCAACGCCAGAAATTTCCTCAATATCTAATATGTCGCTCGCAATAACTTGGCCTTTGGCGCCAACAGATTTAATCGCAACTTGTGACCAGCCGCCAGGCGCAGCACCTAAATCCAGCACTTTATCACCAATGCGGATAATTTTATCTTTTTCAATCGCCTCGATTAGCTTGTAGGCGGCACGGCACCGGTAGCCTTCCTTTTGTGCCTTCTTTACATATTCGTCGTTTTTATGCTCTTCCATCCAGCGGCCAGAGCTTCCTTTTTTTGCCATGCGCAGAGTTTTGCTATTGAATCCTTGTATTTTATAGGGCTTACCAATGATCAATTTATTTTTAGAGATCTTTAATTTAGTTCAAGGTGTGTTCTTGTTATACGGGATAATAGTGCTCAAATTTTATATAGATCCCAAAAATGACTGATAAATTAAGAAATGTTGCTATTATTGCCCACGTTGACCACGGCAAGACTACTTTGGTTGACAAATTACTCTCGCAATCGGATACGTTTGATGATCGTTTTCAAGCAACAGATAGGATGATGGACTCCAACGATCTTGAGAAAGAGCGCGGCATTACCATTAGTTCAAAAAACACAGCGATTAAATGGGGCGAGTACCGTATTAATATTGTTGACACACCGGGACACGCCGACTTCGGTGGTGAGGTTGAGCGCGTACTGTCAATGGTGGACAGTGTTTTATTATTGGTGGACGCAGTTGATGGTCCAATGCCACAAACACGATTTGTAACGAAAAAAGCTTTTGAACAAGGTCTAAATCCTATTGTTGTTATTAACAAGGTTGACAGACCATCCGCTAGAACGGACTGGGTGATTGATCAAGTATTTGATCTTTTTGATCAGCTGGATGCAACTGAAGAGCAGTTAGACTTTCCAGTAATTTACGCCTCTGCTTTGGCAGGTTATGCATCAGAAGACGATGGTGTCAGAGAGGGCGATATGACCCCAATGTTTGAGACGATCGTCAAAAACGCCCCTGCACCTGATGTTGATGTTGACGGCCCACTGCAAATGCAAATAACCGCTCTTGATTATTCTTCTTTTGTGGGTGCGATTGGTATTGGTCGTATCACGCGCGGTGTTGCTAAAAAAGGCACGCAAGTAGTATTAGTTAGTCCTGACGGATCTAAGCGCAACGTTAAAATTGCCCAACTATTGGGCTTTAACGGATTGGAGCGCATTGATGTAAATAGTGCAAATGCTGGCGATATTGTTGGTATTGTTGGTGTTGAGAATATCTCAATCTCAGATACTATTTGCGATTCAAATGCGATTGATCCATTACCTGCATTGAGCGTTGATGAGCCTACAGTAAGTATGGCATTCAAAGTTAACGACTCTCCTTTTGCTGGCCTTGATGGTAAATACATCACTTCGAGAAACATTAGAGATCGTTTAGACAAAGAGTTGATTTACAACGTAGCCCTGAGAGTGGAAAACACAGACGACCCTTCTGAATTTAACGTGTCGGGTAGAGGTGAGTTGCATTTGTCGATCCTAATTGAAACTATGCGCCGAGAAGGGTTTGAGATGTCAGTAGGTAGGCCTCAGGTGATTTTAAAAGAAATTGATGGCGTAGTTTGTGAGCCGTTCGAAAACTTAACTGTCGATGTTGAATCTCAACACCAGGGTACAGTGATGGAGCGATTGGGCGAGCGCAAAGCTGAACTTACTAATATGGTGCCTGACGGTAAGGGCCGCGTGAAACTTGATTTTATTATTCCTGCTAGAGGCTTGATTGGCTTTAGAACAGAATTCTTAACAGCGACTACAGGCACTGGTTTAATGTACTCAACTTTTGACGCATACAAGCCAGAAAAAGAAGGCAAAATTGGCCAAAGAAGTAATGGTTCACTCATCTCTATGAGTCAGGGCAAATCAGTTGCTTATGCGATTTTTAATCTTCAAAAAAGTGGCAAATTTTTCATTGGACCTAGTGTCGATATTTACGAAGGTATGGTGGTTGGTATTCATACACGCGATAAAGATTTAGTTATTAACGTGATGAAGGGTAAACAGTTAACCAATGTTCGTGCCTCGGGGACGGATGAAGCTGTTGCGTTGACACCAGCAATCAAATTAGACCTTGAGCAAGCGTTAGAATTTATCGATGACGATGAGTTGGTTGAAGTTACACCGAACAATATTCGTATTCGTAAAAGACTACTAACAGAGAACCAAAGAAAACGCGCTAAAAGTGCCTAAATAAAGCGCCTTCGGGCGTTTTTGATGTAACATATTAGTAACACTTCTTGGGAGGCTTAATGGACTCGTTTCTTAAGTTTTTTGCTCGCCAAAAAAAGTTCGCCCTTGTTTTTACGCTGTCGGTAATTGCCGTTGGTTTTCTAACTTTGCAAGAAATTCGTCGCGATATGTTTCCAGCGGTCGATTTCGAAATCATGAGCATCACCACCGGCTACCCGAGTGCATCCCCCGAGGATGTGGAAAAGGGTGTGACCGATGTTGTCGAGAGTGCGCTCAAAAACCTTGATGGTATAGACAATTTCACCTCCTCTTCTAGAGAGGGCGTGTCCAGTGTCATTGTTGAGTTATCACAAGAAATCGACGACGTTCAAACATTAAAAGCCGACATTCGCACCACAATGAGTGGCCTATCTTTGCCGGATGAGGTTGACGACCCTCGAGTGATTGATTGGAACACGGCGCAATTCCCCATCCTCCAAATTAACATTGACGGCTCTAAGATTGATTATGAGCAAGCCAAGGGTATTACTGATGAGTTAGAAAAACACCTTTCTGTTATTAAGGGTGTAGCCAAGGTTGATAAAAAAGGCTATTTGGACAAAGAGCTGCAAATTCGCCTTGATGCAGGCAAATTAAGTCAATATCAAATTTCTGCTGAGCAAGTTAGGAGTGCAATTTCAAGTCGAAATGCGCGCTTTACTGTAGGTGATAATAATGATGGCGAGCGGCGAAAAAACATTGTTATTTTGACTGAGTATGAAGATATCTCCGAGATAGAAAATGTTGTTATTAAATCGACATTCGGCGGCCCAGTTATCCGAGTTAGGGACATTGCTAATATTGTTAAAGGCAATGCAAGAGAAACCGATATTATTAGAGTTAACGGCACTAAAGGTTTTGTTTTGAGTGTTAAAAAACAAAAACACGCCGATGTGATTCGTACGGTGGATCTATTAAGAGCAAAAGTAGAGGAGTTGCAAAAAACTTACCCTGAAGAATTGCGTATTTTCTTTACTCACGACCAATCGGAAGTAGTCAGAAATCGTCTTGACATCGTGACCAAAAACGGCATTGTTGGCTTGGTATTGGTATTGATTGTGCTTGGCGCCTTTCTCTCGTTTAAAACCGCCATTTGGGTGGCTGTCAGTTTGCCAGTGAGCCTATTGGGCACTGTTGCCTTATTGGGTATGGCAGGAGAGACCATAAACTTAGTGTCACTTGCTGCAATGATTTTGGTGCTCGGTATTGTGGTTGATGACAGTATTATTATTGCCGAGAGTATTCATCATTACAAAGTCAAGGGCAACAATCTTTATGAGAATGTTGTAACTGGCTTTAAACGCGTTATTCTGCCTGTTATCACCACTATTTTAACTTCGATTTTGGCAATGTCATCAATGTTCTTGATGACGGGCACAATGGGTAAATTCGTCTACCTTATCCCGATTGTGGTAATTTTTGCGTTGGTTTTCTCGTTTTTAGAGGTTAGCTTGGCGCTGCCTGCGCATTTAGCAGGCATCAAGTCTGAAAAACAAAAAACTTGGTTTCGACCTTTCGAGGATTGGTTTGAGGCAAAATTAATTAAAGTTCTTGCTTGGCGCTACTGGGTAGTGGCTTTCTTTAGTGCATTGTTCGGTTTTTCAGTTTGGTTTGCGGTTGTGCACATGCCGTTTACTTTGTTCCCGTCACAAGGTTCTGATGCGATTCATGGTTTTCTTGAGGCGCCAACAGGCAGTTCGGCGAACCACACTGAAAGCATTGTAGCTGAAGTAGAGGCGATCATTATGGAGCAAGCCGGAGACGACCTTAACTACCTTACCAGTGACATCGGCAGTTGGTTTACCAACCAAGCAGAGCTGACAATATCTTTAACTCCTTCCAGTGATAGGGAGAGGGGTGCTCAAGAAATTGTTGAACTTATCGAAGTTCAAGTTGAAAAACTACAAGGTGTGGAGATTCATTTTGATGTTGAAAGGCCGGGCCCGCCAACTGGAGAAGATCTAGAGATCAATTTGGTGAGTAGCAACAATGTTCAGAGAGTGGCTGCAGCCAATGCTGTTGCGGAAATATTAAAATCTCTTGATGGTGTTGGTAGTATTGAGCGTAACGACAAAGCCGGTAAGGGGCGTATCGAAACAGTATTGGATTTTGATGCAATGTCGGAGCTTGGGGTTGATTATATGCAAGTCTATAGGCATTTAAGACTCATTTATTCCGGCCTTGATGTGACTAACGTTCGCTTCGAAGAAAAAGAAACTAATGTTCGAATCTACCTGGGCGAAAAAGATTACTCCGAAGCATTTATTGCTCAAACCAAGGTCATGAACAATCAAGGCAGACTGATCCCGATGAGTCAGTTCTCAACGATTCGAGAGATAGCGGGCGAGCCCGACCTTAATCACTTTGATGGTGAGCGCTCTGTGTCAATTACCGCCAGTGCTGAAGATGGGGTAGCGACGCCGCAAGGGGCGATGGAAGCAGTAATAGAGCAGTTGGATATTGCCAATAATTATCCTGAAGTGCGTTTGATTAGTGAGGGTGGTGCTAAGGAAATTGACGACTCGATGGATAGTTTCATCAACGCTTTTGTTATGGCAATCTTTGGTGCTTTCTTACTGTTGATGCTTTTGTTTAATTCTTGGTCGCAACCGATGTTGGTGATTTCCAGTATCCCATTCTCATTGATCGGCGTGATTTGGGCGTTCTATTTTCACGGCGAAACGCTCAGCTTTTTCGCAGTAATGGGTGCGTTGGCGCTGATTGGAGTAATTGTTAATGACTCTTTGGTGATGGTGAGTCATCTTAATTTCATTAAAGCTAAGAAAGAGCTTAGTGAGAATGCTATTAATTGGATTGCCAAAGGCTCTAAAGATCGCTTACGTGCTGTTGTGTTAACCAGCTTAACAACACTGGCCGGTGTATTGCCCTTAGCCTACGGCATTGGTGGTGTGGATTATCTGTTGCAACCTATGGTTTTAGCGCTGGGTTATGGCCTACTGTTTGGTACAGTGATGACACTGATTCTTTTGCCGTGCTTGTACTCAATGAATTATGATTTTATTAAGTGGATAAAGAGTTTAAAAAGTGTTTGAGTGAGGGAGCCTACTCGACTTTTTTTATTTATGTTTTTGGTAAAATCAGCTTTATTTTGAATTATTAATGGTGATAAATGGATTCAGTGCTCAACTTTCTTGTTAGACAAAAAAAATTAGCGTTAGGCTTTTCTTTGTCTTTCATAATAATTGGCTTGCTAACATTTCAGCAAATTCAACGAGACCAATTCCCTCCTATCGATTTTGAAATAATGTCAGTTACAACGGCTTTTCCTGGGGCATCTCCTGAAGATGTTGAGAAAAAAGTCACTAACAAAATTGAAAATGAGCTTTCAAGTGTTAACGGAATAGGGAGGCTCACCTCAACATCTCGAGAGGGGTTGTCAAGCATTATTATTCAAATCGATCAAAATGTAAACGATGTTTTAACAGTGAAAAACGATATTCGAAACGCTGTTAATAGAGTGGGCGGTTTGCCAGAGGAGGTTTCCGAGCTTCCTAGAGTTGTTGATTTCAATATTATGGAAATACCAGTTATTGATATAAATATTGACAGCTCTATAATTGACTATCAAATCGCTAAACAAATTGTTGATGATTTGGAAAGAGCCCTATTGGCTGTGGATGGTGTTTCTAGAGTTAATAAAAATGGATATCTAGATAACGAGATTCAAGTGAGGATCAACCCTGAAAAGTTGGATCAGTACAATATTTCAATTGATCAAATAAGATCTTCGATTTCAACAAGAAATGCCAGATTTACTGTTGGAGACAATAATCGTGATAACAATAAAAAGAATATTGTAATTCTTTCTGAATACAACAATATTGAAGAGCTGGAGAATACAGTTATTAGAAAGAGCTTTTCAGGTCCTGAAGTAAGGCTTAAAGATGTCGCCGCAGTGGTGATTGGAGGCTCTGAAGAGAAATCTATTACTAGAGTAAATGGAACAAAAGGTTTTATATTAAGTGTTCTTAAGCAAGAACAAGCTGACATTATTAGAACGGTTGAAAGAGTTAAGAGCAAGGTTCTTGAGTTGCAGGAATATTATCCAGAGGGCTTGAATATATTCTTTAGTCAAGATCGCTCTATTGCGGTTGAGAATCGTTTGAGTATTATTACAAATAATGGCTATATTGGACTTGCTTTAGTTCTTGTTGTCCTTGGTGTCTTCTTGTCCATCAAGACTGCTTTTTGGGTTGCAGTCAGCCTACCTGTCGCACTTCTAGGAACTATTGGTTTATTAGGCCTGTCAGGGGGGACTATTAACCTTATTTCTCTATCGGGGATAATTTTAGTTTTGGGTATTGTGGTGGATGATAGCATCATTGTTGCCGAAAGCATACATCACTACAAATCTCAACCTGGAGACATGTATTCCAACGTGGTGAAGGGCTTTAAACGGGTTATTCTGCCGGTTGTGACAACCATTATCACCACAATATTGGTTATGTCTTCAATGTTTTTAATGACGGGAACGATGGGTAAATTTGTTTACGTTCTTCCGGTTGTTGTTATCTTTGCCTTGTTGTTGTCATTTTTGGAAGTAACCTTTGCCTTGCCAGCTCATTTGGCGAACAAGAAGAAAGATAAGCAAAAAACTTGGTTTATTCCAATCGAGAACTGGTTTGAGAAGAAGGTGAAGCGAATTCTGGTATTTCGCTATTGGATTGTTGCGCTTTTTTTAGCTGTTTTTGGCTTTTCTTTGTGGTTTGGCATGACACAGATGCCATTAAATTTGTTTCCTTCTCGGGGCGCAGATACAATTTATGTAAATATTGAAACCCCTAATGGCACGTCAGCTCAGTCTACCGAGAAGGTTGTTATAAATGTTGAAAAGATAATCTTGGAAAAGGTTGGCAAGGATCTTGATTCACTTACTAGTAATATTGGCAGCTATTTTACCAATACGGCAGATTTAACAATTGTTTTAACACCTACAAGCGAAAGAGAAATCGACGCCGAAGCTCTAGCTGAAAGTTTAGAGTTGGCGGTTGCAAATGTAGAGGGCGCTGAAAAAATTATATTCAGTGTATTAAGACCGGGACCTCCAAGTGGCAGTGACATAGAGATTAACTTGGTTGGCGATAACAATCTCCAGAGATCTGGTGTGACTGAAAGGCTTGCAGAGATTTTGTCAAACATGCAAGGAGTTGAAAATATTGTTAGAGATGACGAGGTCGGTAAAGACCGGGTTGAGGTGGTTCTTGATTTTGCAAAAATGAATGAATTAGGGGTTAATTATTCACAGGTTTATCGAGATTTGAGGACTGTTTATTCTGGCTCATACGCGACAAATCTTAATCTTGGTGGAAAAGAAACTGATGTAAGAATATACGTGGGAAATGAAAGCTTTACTGAGCAATTTCTACAGTCTGCAACCATATCAAATAACCAAGGAAGGGCGATAAATCTTATTCAATTTGCCTCGGTTAAAAACATAAGTGGTGAGCCAGACTATAATCATTACGATGGAGAGCGATCAGTTAAGTTATCCGCTTCAGTGGATGATGAAATTACAACACCTCAAGAGGCATTAGAGCTTGCAATCAAGAAGCTTGAAATTGAAAAAAACTTTCCGCAAATTAGGTTGATTTCAGGCGGTGGAGCGCAAGAAACTTTAGAGTCTCTTGAGAGCTTTCAAAAAGCATTTGTTTTTTCAATTTTTGGAGTATTTTTTCTTATTGCTTTATTGTTTAACTCCTACTCCCAGCCATTATTAGTTTTGGCAAGCGTCCCATTTGCATTTATTGGGGTGATTTGGTCTTTCTATTTTCATGGCGAACCCTTAAGTTTTTTTGCTTTGATGGGCTCATTGGCACTCATTGGCGTGATTGTTAATGATTCTTTAGTAATGGTCAGTCATTTGAATTATGTTAAGCAGAAATATTCTGACATTGAAGACATGCATACATGGGTTGCAAAAGGAGCAAGGGATCGTTTGAGGGCCGTAGTATTAACTACCCTGACCACCTTGTGTGGCGTTTTGCCACTGGCTTACGGTATTGGTGGTGTCGACCTCTTTCTTCAGCCAATGGTTTTGGCTTTAGGATATGGACTACTATTTGGCACAATAATGACACTAATCCTGCTGCCTTGTATGTACTCAATGAATTACGACTTTATTAACTGGCTAGAGAGGATTAAAGAGAGGCGCTTGAGTAAAGTGTAAGTGTTATTTATTCTTTAGCGCTTGTCGAATTAACTCTTCGGTCGAGAGGGTTTGATCGTCGATTGCAGAAATCATCTTGCTTGCTTCTTTTGATTTAAATCCTAACGACTGCAGAGCTTCCAGAGCTTTTTTGGCATTTGGATTGATATTGTTCTGAGCCATGTTTGAGGCCATGACTGCGCTTGAGAATTCAATTTTTTCGAGCCTGTCTTGCAATTCAACAATCAATTTTAAGGCGGTTTTCTTGCCGATTCCAGGCGTTTTAGCAAGTAGGTCGGCATCCTCGTTGCCTATGCAGTCAATCAAAGAGCCAACTGTTAAGTGCGAGAGAATGGCAAGTGCAACTTTTGGGCCGACACCGTTAACTCGAATAAGTTCTCTGAAAAGACTTTTTTCGTCTTTAGAGATAAAGCCAAATAAAGTGTGCGAATCCTCTTTAATGCTTAGATGAGTGTAGAGTAATACATTGCCGCCAGTGTCACCGAGTTGGTAAAAAGTCGACATTGGGCACAGTATTTCGTAGCCGATACCAGCTACCTCCACAATAACTTCCGGTGGGTTTTTACTTATGATTTGGCCGCTAAGCTGTACAATCATAACCAGGGATGTTGTTTGAAATACTCAACTTCAAAGTGGTGAATGTCATTTTTATATTGGAGCGTTAAGGCGATGTCATCAAGGCCGTTAAGCAGCCTTCTTTTGCGTTCTGGATCCACTTCAAAAGGGTAAGTTCTTGCTGTAGTGGTAACGCTTTGACCCTCTAAATCGACAACAATCTCACCTTCATAGGCGAATAAATCATCAACAATATCATGATTTAATATAATTGGTAAAATGCCATTTTTAAAACAATTGTTATAAAAAATATCGGCAAAACTTGGGGCGATAATTGCCTTAAAACCGAAATCTTCAAGTGCCCAAGGGGCGTGTTCACGTGATGAGCCACAGCCAAAGTTTTCTCGAGCAAGTAAAATTTTTGCACCTGCGTATTTAGGGTTGTTCAGTACGAAGTCAGGATTAAGAGGGCGTTTGGAATTATCCATACCGACTTCGCCGTGATCAAGGTAGCGCCACTCATCAAAAAGATTGGGGCCAAAGCCTGAACGTTTAATCGATTTTAGAAACTGCTTTGGAATGATGGCGTCGGTATCGATATTTGCGCGATCAAGCGGCGTTGCAATGGAGTTTATTGTAGTAAATGCTTGCATTAGTTAACTCCAGAAAAATGGCCGGCGATAGCACTTGCTGCAGCTATTGCAGGGCTTACCAAATGAGTGAATGAGCCTTGGCCCTGACGACCTTCAAAGTTTCTATTGGAGGTGCTCGCACAGCGCTCACCCACTTCAAGTTTGTCGGCGTTCATTGCTAAACACATTGAGCATCCTGGTTCACGCCACTCAAAGCCCGCATCTGTAAATATGGTATTAAGCCCTTCTTCTTCGGCTTGTTTTTTTATTAGACCAGAGCCTGGCACAACCAGTGCTAGTTTGACATTATTGGCTATCTTCTTGCCCTTAGCAACAGCAGCCGCTGCGCGTAAATCCTCGATACGAGAATTGGTGCAAGAGCCGATAAAGACTTTGTCAATTTTGACAGATTTGATGGGCGTGCTCGGTTCTAAGTGAATATAGCTCAGTGCATTACGAATGCTCTCTGCCTTAACCGGATCAGACTCCTTGCTCGGGTCTGGCGTAGAGCCATTAATATCAACAACCATCTCTGGCGAAGTGCCCCAAGTGACTTGCAGCTCAATATCTTTTGCATTAATGACAACTGTTTTGTCAAAAAATGCCCCTTCATCACTGTGTAGTGTTTGCCAGTAGTCAACGGCCTTTGTCCAGTTGTCGCCCGTTGGGGAGAATGGTCTGCCTTCAACGTAATCAATGGTTTTTTGATCAACGGCAACCATGCCCACTCGTGCACCGGCTTCAATCGCCATATTGCACAGTGTCATCCTTCCTTCGATAGAAAGAGTTTCAATACTAGTTCCGCTAAATTCTATGGCGTAACCTGTGCCACCGGCTGTGCCAATTTGACCAATAATATAAAGTGCAATATCTTTTGCACTGACGTGCGGATTGAGCGCGCCATTAACTTCAATTTTTAGATTTTTTGCTTTGGATTGCCATAGGCAGCCCGTTGCCAAAACATGTTCGACTTCCGAGGTGCCAATACCAAAAGCCATCGCTCCCAATGCGCCATGAGTTGAAGTGTGTGAGTCGCCACAAACAATACTCATGCCCGGTAGTGTTGCCCCTTGTTCGGGTCCGATGACATGAACAATGCCTTGACGAATGTCATTCATTGGAATTTCATTGATTTCAAATTCTACGCAATTTTTATCCAATGTTTCAACTTGCAGTCTAGAGATTGGATCTTTAATGCCGCTCACGCCGCTTGAGCGCTCAGTAGTTGGTACGTTATGATCAGGCACGGCTAAATTAGCCTCTATTCGCCAAGGTTTTCTATTGGCGAGCGCAAGTCCCTCAAAGGCTTGAGGCGAAGTGACTTCGTGAATCAGTTGGCGATCAATATATATCAAAGTAGCGCCGTCTTGCTTGCGCACGATATGCGAACTCATTAGCTTGTCGTAGAGCGTTTGTGCCATGGTAAATCGGTATTAATTGTAAAATAAACCATTTTATATCAAGAATGAAATATGTGCGGAATTTGTGGTCAGTTACGCTTTGATGGCGCAGGGGTTAAAACCGATACGTTAAGTGTAATGATGGCCAAGATTGCTAGGCGTGGCCCTGACTCAAACGGTCAGTGGGTTAAGGATGACGTAGGCTTTGGTCATCAGCGGTTAAGTGTTATTGACCTATCTTCTTATGGCGCTCAACCCATGGTAGATGATGCACTAAGTCTAACGCTGGTTTTTAATGGCACGATATATAACTATCAAGCTTTGCGCCAACAGTTGATTGGCAGGGGCTATAATTTTTTCTCCCATTCGGATACTGAGGTTATTCTCAAGGCTTATCACCACTGGGGCGAAGAGTGTGTCGTGCATTTGGACGGCATGTTTGCTTTTGCGATTTGGGATCAAGCGAAGCAGCAATTGTTTATTGCTCGTGATCGTATGGGCATTAAGCCGTTTTATTACAGTCTTAGCGACAAAGCAATTACTTTTGCTTCTAACACCCAAGCATTACTAACTCAAAATATCGATAAAAGCATCAATCCAATTGCCTTGCAGCAGCAATTATCACTTCACGGCGTTGTGCCAGCGCCGAATACGATTATTAGTGGTATTCGCAAGGTGAAACCTGCAACGACAATTACTATTAATAAAAATGGAAAATTTGTCGAAAAAACCTACTGGAATCCAATAGCTCAGCGCCCAATAGAAAAATTGAGCAATGACGAATACATTGAAAAAACGCACGACTTATTATCTGAAGCTGTGATGAAAAGAATGCAAGCTGCCGATGTTCCTATAGGTGTACTACTTTCTGGCGGTCTTGATTCCTCTCTATTGGTGGGTTTGTTGCATGAGGCGGGTCATCAAGATATTCGTACATTTTCGATTGGCTTTGAAGACATTGATGACGAGGCTGGTAGTGAGTTTGAGTATTCCGATCAAATTGTAAAAAAATTCAATACCCGACATAAAAAATACGTTGTCAGTAACGCAGAGGTATTACCAAGATTATCAGAAGCGGTAGCCAATATGGCTGAACCCATGGTAGGGCAAGATGCCGTGGCTTTTTATTTGCTTTCAGAGCAAGTGTCAAAGCATATTAAAGTGGTGTTGTCGGGTCAAGGTGCTGACGAGGCATTTGCTGGGTATTTTTGGTATTCAAGAATGGCGACCGAGCAGGGCGATGAAATTAGTCGTTTTTCCAAACATTATGTAGACAGGCCGCATGAGGATTTTCTAAATACGGTGAATAAGCAATATCACGGGGAAAACCATACTCACGACTGGCTCAATAAAGAGTTCTTAAAATCGGGCGCAGAAACTTTTATGGATAAAGTGTTTCGTACCGATATCACCCGTTTAATTGTTGACGATCCAGTGAAGCGAGTGGACAACATGACAATGGCTTGGGGTTTAGAGGCGCGCGTACCATTTATGGACACCAAATTGGTGGAGTGGGCGTTGCAATTACCACCACAGTTAAAGATGAGAGAAGAAGGCAAATACCCCTTAAAACAAATCTCAAGAGGACTGTTGCCGGACAGTGTGATTGACCGTAAAAAAGGCTATTTTCCTATGCCTGCATTGAAGTATGTTCAGGGTGAATTTCTAGACTTTATGTCTGATATACTCACCTCTAGAGCTTGCGTTAATCGCGGTATCTTTAATCAAAGTTATGTTCAAAAAGTGACCCACTCCCCTAGGGATTATATGACGGCATTGAATGGCTCTCGCCTTTGGCATATGGCATTATTAGAGTTTTGGTTTCAAACGAATTTGGACAATTAGATTTTATGGATAGGATAGTAATCTATACCGATGGCGGTTGCCGTGGAAATCCTGGCTTGGGCGGCTGGGGTGTTTGGCTTCGCTATAAAGGAAAAGAGAAAAAACTCAAAGGCGCCGAGCAAGACACCACCAATAATAAGATGGAGCTAACTGCAGCCATTAAGGCTTTAGAGTCGTTGAAGTCAAAAGATATTGCGGTGGATTTATACACCGATTCCAAATACGTTATTCAGGGCATTAATGACTGGATTGGCGGGTGGAAATTAAAGGGTTGGAAAACTGCCAATAAAAAGCCTGTGAAAAACGTTGAGCTATGGCAACAATTAGACGAGCTTAATCAAGCTTTTCAGGTGTCTTGGCATTGGGTTAAAGGGCATAGTGATGACCCTGGTAATGACATGGCCGATTTGCTTGCCAACGAGGCAATGGACGAGGCTAGTTAGTTCGCTCCCTATTGGTATGTTCTAGATAGTTAAGCTCTGCTTCAGTAAAGTCTGAGAGTAATCTTGCTTCCCAATTAAATGGCCCCCGCAAACTTTTACCAACGTGTTTTTTAATGAGAAGATCAAATGTCTCTATCGGCTCAAGGTTGCGCTCTTCGCAGAGGTGCTTGTACCAATAGTTGCCAATTTTGACGTGGCCAATTTCGTCTTGGAAAATGACTTCCAATATCTCCGCCATTTTTGCAAAGTTCGATTTTCTGAATTTGATTTGAATGCTTGGGGTGACGTCCAGCCCTCTAGCCTCAAGCACTCTCGGCACCAAGGCCATTCTCACCAATACGTCGTAGTCCGTTTCAACCGTCATCTCCCAGAGGCCGTTGTGCGCCTCAAAGTCACCGTATTGATAGTCTAGCTCCTTGAGGTAGTCATTAAGCAGGGTGAAGTGTAGTGCCTCTTCATGGGCAACTTTGGCCCAGTCACAGTAGTATTGAGTGGGCATATCTTGAAAGCGATACAGCGCATCCAGTGCTAAATTGATTGCATTAAATTCAATGTGGCAAATGGAGTGGATAGTTTTGATCATACCAAGGTCGGATCGATCTCGTTTCGGTGTGTTTTGGTAACCGACCAGCTCGGGTTTTTTTGGGCGCCCTGGTGCAGCTATTGTTTCAATTGATATTGTACTGTCAGCGCTTAAATCTTGATTAAGAACTTTGTCAAAAAGGTGGTGCGTAAGCTGGACTTTTTCATTCACATCATCACACATTAGCGCCTGGTAAGCTAATTTAAAGAGTGACATAAGAGCCTAGTGCTAATTTGTTTAAATGCCATTCACCCACTTGTGTGCGAATCAGTCGAAGGGTTGGAAAGCCAACATGCGCAGTCATTCTTCTTACTTGGCGATTTTTGCCCTCACTAAGTGAAAGCTCAATCCACGAGGTTGGAATGTCTTTTCGTTGTCTAATTGGCGGCACTCTGTTCCATAGCCATTCGGGCTCGGCAATAATATGTGCTTTGGCTGGTTTGGTAGGGCCGTCGTTAAGTGTTATTCCAGAAGACAACTGTTTAATGGCGTCATCACTTATCAGCCCTTCAACTTGCACTACATAAATTTTAAGCTTGTTGAATCTTGGGCTGGAGATTTGGTTTTGCAGTTTGCCATTATCGGTAAGGATTACCAGACCTTCGGAATCTTTATCCAGCCTGCCGGCGGGGTAGATATTAGGTATGTCGATGTATTTTGCAAGGGTGTTGCCCTCGCCGCTAAATTGGCATAAAGTGCCAAAGGGTTTGTTAAAGGCAATAATTTTAGCCATATACATGTTTGGCACGCGCAATAAAAGCGTCCAATTGAGAGTTGGCAATTTGAGTAAAAATTGACGATAGTGCAATATCCATCATTCTTGATTTAAAAGAAAACTGTAATTCTAAGGCGACTTTTGCCGCGTTGTCACCCAGGGCCTCAAAGCGCCATTGTCCAGATAGTGTCTTAAAAGGGCCGTCGAGTAATTCCATTTCAATCAAGTCAAAAGCACGCAACGTGTTTTTGGTGGTAAATTTTTGTTTAAAACCGCCTTTATTAATCTCAACCGAGGCGGTAATCTGTTGCTCAGATTGATTTAAAATAGAGGCGCCTGAGCACCAGTTTAGAAATTGTGGATAGTTGTTAATAGCATTAACAAGCGCAAACATCTGCTGCGGTGAGTAGGGCACAATAGCGCTTTTAGAAATATGATGCAAAGATCTCTCCATGAGCAAAAAGAAAAAGACAGACAACTCAAATACAATTGCTCTTAATAAAAAGGCAAGGCACGACTATTTTATCGAACAAAGTCTTGAGGCTGGAATCAGTTTAGAGGGTTGGGAGGTAAAAAGCTTAAGAGATAATAGGGTGCAAATTAAAGAAAGTTACGTCATTCTGAAAAACAACGAGCTGTTTTTGTTTGGTGCGCATATTTCTCCACTGATATCGGCGTCCACTCATGTGGACCCTGATCCAATCAGGACAAGAAAATTGCTTTTGCATAGGTTAGAAATTAACAGATTAAGAGACAAAATTAACCAAAAAGGCGCAACCGTTGTTCCTTTGAAACTGTATTGGGTGCGTGGCAAAGTAAAGCTTGAAATCGGCGTTGCCAAAGGAAAAAAGGCCCACGACAAGCGCCAAGATATCAAAGACAAGGATTGGAAGAGAGACAAGGCAAGGGCCTTAAAAGAGAGTAATCGTTAGTTATTTCTACTTTCTTCTTAAAAAGTGCCAGTATTGCCCATAAATTTGACATTATTTTCTTTAAAAATAGTTTTTGTTTGAGTACTATTTTGACTTATAATAATCTTAAGATTTAGCGTATGGGGTTGACGAAGAAAATATTTTTTCATGATATCTTACCTCCTTAATAGACGTCACCTCTAACGCTGAATCTCCTTTAATAACTTCTGGAGATAAGTAAAATGAATAAAGCACAATTAGTCGAGGCCATTGCCTCAGGCGCAAACCTTTCAAAAGCTGACGCAGCTCGCGCACTTAATGCAACAACAGGCGCAATCACATCAGCCCTTTCGGGTGGTGACGGTGTGCAGTTGACGGGCTTTGGTAGCTTTATGGTGAGAGATCGCGCGGCACGCACAGGTCGCAACCCTCAAACTGGAACCTCTATTGCAATTCCTGCAACGAAAATTGCTGCTTTTAAAGCGGGCAAAAGCTTAAAAGAATCGGTTCAGTAGAGTAGTATTGAATTCTGAAAAGGAGGCGCCTCAGGGCGCCTTTTTTTGTTTTTTTGAGTTTTTTGAGGTGTTGTCATTTATGGTAAAATACCGCCTTTTTTATAACAACTGGAGTTAAGCCATGGAGCGCACTTTATCAATCATCAAACCTGACGCTGTTGCAAAGAATGTAATCGGTGAAATCTATTCTCGTTTTGAAGCTGCCGGCTTCAAAATTGTGGGCGCTAAAATGATACATCTTGATGCTGATCTTGCTGGTGGTTTTTACGCTGTACACAAGGATCGTCCATTTTATAACGACTTAGTTTCATTTATGACTTCAGGTCCAGTAATGGTTCAAGTTTTAGAAGGTGAAAATGCAGTTGCTAAGCATCGTGAAATTATGGGTGCAACCAACCCAAAAGAAGCAGCAGCAGGAACCATTCGTGCTGATTTTGCAGAATCTCTTGATGAAAACGCATGTCATGGTTCGGACTCAGCTGAGAATGCTGCGATTGAAATCGCATATTTCTTTGGTGACGACGGCGTTTGTTCAAGAACTCGTTAATATTCAATCTATTAAAAACAGCCGACTCCTCGGCTGTTTTTGCTCATGCTAGAAAAGCAAAATCTATTAGGCCTTCCCCAATCTAAACTTAATAAGTTTTTCGAAGATTTGGGTGAGAAGCCATACAGAACCAAGCAAATCATGCAGTGGATTTACCATCAAGGTGCGAGCAACTTTGATGAAATGCATAATTTGTCCAAGGATTTGAGGCAAAAATTGCTCACTATAGCAACTCTTGAATTGCCCAATGTGGTCACGCAAAATCATGCCAGCGATGGTGTCATTAAGTGGGTCATCGAACTTGGCGAAAATAATCATATTGAAACTGTCTACATTCCTGAGAAAGACCGAGGCACGTTGTGTATCTCCTCGCAAGTGGGCTGCGCCTTGGCTTGTACTTTTTGCTCAACGGGCTTTCAGGGTTTTAACCGTAATTTAAAAAGCCACGAAATTATTGCTCAAGTATTGATTGCGCATAATTATCTTGTTGCTAAAGGTAAGCGTATTTCCAACGTTGTCTTTATGGGCATGGGTGAGCCGATGCTTAATGAGGGTGCGGTTTATGATACTTGCGACTTACTGCTTGATGATTGGGCTTTTGGCTTGTCTCGCAGGCGAGTAACGATTTCCTCCTCTGGTGTAGTGCCGGCCTTGTATCGCATGGCTGACACAACATCGGTCAGTCTTGCAATTTCGCTGCACGCTCCAGATGACGAGCTTCGCGATGTGTTGGTGCCAATCAACAAAAAATATCCGATTAAGCAGTTAATGGAGGCTTGTCAGTATTATCTAGATGCGGGCACCCAAGAGCGCCATATTTTGTTTGAATACGTGATGCTGGACGGCGTCAATGACAGCGAGGTGCACGCCAGAAAATTGGCTAAATTACTTCAGGGTGTTTCAGCAAAAGTTAATTTAATTCCGTTTAACCCATTTCCAGAAACTCAGTACAAGACTTCCAAAGCAGTTACAATAAATCAGTTTCAAGATATTTTGTTTAAATCTGGCATTCGTACAACCACGCGTCGAACGCGAGGAGAAGATGTTGATGCCGCTTGTGGCCAATTGGCTGGCAAAGTACAAGACAAGAGTAGAAGGAATGTTAGGCGGCATTGATTATTATCCTAAGAGAAAAAAACGCATAAAGTTTAAGATTTTTTTGCTTTTTTCTGCTGTCGGCCTTTCTTATCTCGGTTGGGCTTATGTTGCTTCCCTTGAATTTGAATCAAAGCCTCAATCTACCTCGATTGTTATTAGTGCGCCAGAGAGCGAAGAAGAAGTCATTAAAATTGTTGTTGAGAGTTCGCAAGAAACCACGGTCGAGAAAGTTGAAGCTCCAGAAAATAATGAAAATTTAGATGAAGTAATAGAGAATTATGAAGCCAGTTCATACAATTAAACGAAGAGTCTCGAGACAAATATTTGTTGGTGATGTGGCCATTGGTGGCGATGCGCCCATCAGTGTGCAAAGCATGACCAATACAGACACTTGCGATGTCAAGGCGACTGTTGCTCAAATCGAGTCTATCGCTAAAGCTGGCGCCGATCTTGTTAGGGTTTCTGTACCAACCATGGAAGCTGCTGAAGCTTTTAAAGAAATTAAAGAACAAGCCAGCATTCCGCTCATTACCGACATTCATTTTGATTACAAAATTGCCCTCAAAGTGGCTGAATACGGTGCCGATTGTTTACGTATTAATCCGGGCAATATTGGTAGAGAAGATCGTGTTAGAGAGGTTGTGGCCTCAGCAAAAGATCACAATATTCCTATTAGAGTGGGCGTTAACGCCGGCTCCTTAGAAAAAGATTTACAAAAAAAATACACAGAGCCCACCCCTGAGGCAATGGTGGAGTCTGCCTTTAGGCACATCGATATTCTTGATCGACTTAATTTTGATAATTTCAAAATTTCCCTTAAGGCATCCGAGGTTTTTATGACGGTTTTTGCTTATAAGCAACTGGCCTCACAAATTGACAACCCACTGCATCTCGGCATTACCGAGGCGGGCTCGTTTCGCTCCGGTGCGGTGAAGTCTTCTGTCGGACTCGGCTTGCTTCTTAGCGAAGGTATCGGCGACACAATAAGAGTTTCTCTTGCCTCCGATCCGGTTGATGAGGTTAAGGTGGGTTTTGATATTTTGAAATCGCTCCACCTTAGACAAAAAGGCGTTAATTTGATTGCCTGCCCTTCATGTTCAAGACAAAAATTTGACGTGATTTCGGTTGTTAATGAATTGGAGGCGCGCTTAGAGGATGTCACTCATCCGATTGATGTGGCTGTGATTGGCTGTGTTGTTAATGGTCCAGGTGAGGCCAAAGAGGTGACTGTGGGTGTTACCGGTGGCGCGCCAAACTTGCTTTATGTAAAGGGTCAAACACACAGCAAAGTAGACAACCAGTCATTGGTTGATACGCTAGAGGCTAATATTAGACGTCAAATCGCTGACTCTTCCAACGCTTAATACGCTTACCAACCCTGTGGCGATACAGCCATTGTATTGAAGAGTAGCCGACAATAGCGCCAATAGATGCCACGATCAAAGATCCAATTAGAAGTGCTGGCAATCCTGAGGTAATAGCCTCTTGCAGATAGTCCCAAGAAAAAGCGAAATTAGGGTCAATCCGTGTATCCAAAACAATGCAACCCAGCTTGTAAGCAAAGTAAAAAATCGGCCCCATTGTGATTGGGTTGGTGACCCAAACTAAGGTAATTGACAATAAAATATTGGCAGAAAAGGCAACCGCTAGGGCTGCTGCTGCCACCATTTGAAAGGGGATCGGCAGAAAAGCGCAAAACAGACCCACTGCAAATGCCTTTGAAATTGACTTCCTATTCCAGTTCCACAGGCACGGATCGTGCAGGTGTTTATTTAGCCAACCTAAGTTAACTGTTGAGCGGTGCGGTGCGAATTTTTGTAAAAACCTTTTCATTCTCCATTTGCGTATTTGACAATATTATCAGCAGTTAAGCCGTACAGTTCGTATAACTCTTCTTGGCTTCCGTGCTCACCAAACTCATCAGGTAGACCGATAATATTGAGAGCGACATTTAGTTGAGTACTATGGATAAACTCGGCAACAGCACTTCCAGCACCACCTGATATTACGTTATCTTCGATAGAGATAAGTTTTTTATGAGATTTTGCTAGTTCAATGATAAGCGTTTCATCCAGTGGTTTGACAAATCTCATATCCACAACCGTAGCATTAAGAATTTCTCCGGCCTTTAGTGCTTGAGAAAGCGTTGTACCAAATGACAAAATAGCCACATCAAAACCTTCTCTAACAACATTTGCTTTACCAACTTCTTGTATTGTATCAGTTGCGTAGCTTTCAATTTCTGATTTTCCGCGAGGGAAGCGAATGCAAACTGGGCCATCAAGTGAGTAGGCGGTATTCAATTGTTCGTACATTTCTAGTGATGAGCTAGGTGCCATAATGACAACATTTGGAATGCATCGCAAGAAGCTCAGATCAAATACACCGGCGTGGGTTGCGCCGTCGGCACCGACTAAGCCTGCGCGATCAATGGCAAAAATAACGTTTAAATTTTGCAACGCGATGTCGTGGATAAACTGATCGTAGCCACGCTGTAGGAATGTGGAATATATTGCCACCACTGGCTTTAAGTCTTGAATTGCCATACCACCCGCCAAAGTCACTGCATGCTGTTCGGCAATAGCAACGTCAAAATATCGCTCCGGGTAGCTTGTTGAAAATTCAACCATGCCAGAGCCTTCGCACATCGCTGGTGTAATTGCGATTAATCGATCGCTGTTTGCCGCTGTGTCGCATAACCAGCGCCCAAATACTTGCGAGTAACTTGGAAAAGAATTGCTCGAACTTGAGGGCGGCGCAATGCCGTGAAACTTGATTGGATCTTTTTCAGCCATCTCCAACCCCCGCCCTTTGGTGGTGATGATGTGCAATAGTCTTGGTTTTGATTGGCTCTTTAGATTTTGCAGGGTTTTAATTAGTGTTGGTAAATCGTGACCATCAATCGGGCCAAAATAATCGATGCCCAGTTCTTCAAAAAGTGTGCCTGGCAATATCATTCCCTTGAGGTGCTCTTCAGAGCGCTTGGCAAATTCTTGCAAACGCGGCAAGCCTTTAAGAAGATTGAGAGACGTTGACTTCATTGTCGAGTACACCTTTCCCGAAATGAGACGCGTTAAATACTTGTTTAAGGCACCAACATTTTTGGAGATGGACATGTCGTTGTCATTCAGGACAATGAGTAAATCCGCATCCGCATCGCCTGCATGATTCATAGCCTCAAAAGCCATGCCGCCGGTCAGGGCGCCGTCTCCAATGATGGCAATTGCAGTATTGTCTTTTTGATTAATTTTATTGGCAAGGGCGAAACCAAGTGCCGCACTTATAGAAGTTGACGAATGGCCTGCGCCAAAGGCATCGTGCTCACTTTCACTTCTTTTTGTAAAGCCAGACAGGCCGTCTTTTTGTCTGAGTGTCGACATCATCTCTTTTCTGCCAGTGAGGATTTTATGAGCGTAAGCTTGGTGGCCTACGTCCCAAACAAAGCTATCCTCAGGCGTGTTGAAAACATAATGCAGAGCTAAAGTTAACTCAATCGTACCTAAATTGGAGCCGAGGTGACCACCTGTTTTATTGATGCTTTCAATTAGAAATTCTCGAATTTCATCCGCAAGTTGCTGCAGTTGATCAAAATCAAGCTGTTTAACATCACTGGGGTTTTGAATGTCTGATAGCATCTAAAATTGCTGGGTAGGTGGGGCTTTGTAAGCAAAAGCAACTATTATACACTTGTCGCATTTAGTGATAATCATCTAGGAATTGAATATTTATAGAAAAATGAAATAGTTGATATTAGTATCTCTCGCTAGTAAAATTAGCGCTGAAATAATTCACTCTTTATTATGGTTACAATTTGCGCCCTTTATAAGTTTGCCCGACTCGATGATTTCGAGAGCATGCAACAGCCGCTGAAAGACTTTATGTCGTCTGTTGATGTTAGAGGCACCATCTTGCTTGCGAGAGAAGGTATTAATGGCACGATTTGCGGTTCTCAGAATGCCATTGTTAGGATTTTGGCCTTTCTCGCAGCAGATGAAAGGCTGGGTGTGATTGAACATAAGCTCTCTTACAGTGAGAAGATGCCGTTCAAAAGACTTAAAGTAAAGCTTAAAAAAGAAATTGTTACTTTGGGTGTCGCGGATATTGATCCAACTTTTTCGGTTGGCACCTATGTTGCACCGAGTGAGTGGAACGCACTCATTAGCGACCCGGATGTTGTTTTGATAGATACTCGAAATAATTACGAATATGAGATCGGTAGTTTTAAAGGGGCGATTAATCCGAACACCGAGTCGTTTCGTGAATTTCCTAATTACACGAAAGAAAATCTAGAGCAATATCGCGACAAAAAAGTGGCGATGTTTTGTACCGGCGGCATTCGTTGCGAAAAATCAACTGCCTATTTAAAATCTCAAGGCTTTGAAGACGTCTACCATCTGCATGGCGGGATTTTAAAATACCTCGAAGAAGTTGAAGAAGAAGACAGTTTGTGGAATGGTGAATGTTTTGTTTTTGATGACAGGGTGGCCGTTAAACACAATTTGGAGCGAGGGCAGTATGATCAGTGCCATGCTTGCAGATATCCAATTACTGATGCAGACAAAGGTCATGGGCACTACGAAAAAGGCGTATCTTGTCCACGATGTTTTGGTACCAAAGATGACGACCAAGTGAGTCGTTATCGTGAAAGAGAAAAGCAAATGCAGCTCGCCAGTGCACGTGGTGAGGCGCATATTGGTGATGATGCCACTCAGGCGTTGAATAAAAAATCTAAGAACAAGAGTAAAGCCTAATGTTTCAGCGAAGCGATATACCCAATCTAAAGAAAGACTTAAATCTTAGCGCTAACCTTTTGGATAACGAAATTCGCTTTAATACCCGCTGGGGGGTCTTTAGCCCTAGAGCGATTGATGACGGTACTGTGTTGTTAATGAAGTACATAAGTGCTGAGCCGAGTGATGTTTGTCTAGACCTGGGCTGCGGTTATGGCCCTATTGGTCTTGCCCTTGCAAAGCATTGTGTTGATGGTGAGGTGCACATGGTTGATAAAGATTTTGTTGCAGTCGAGCTCTCGAATATTAACGCAAAGCTGAACAAATTACCAAACGCAAAGGCTTACCTTTCTGACGCATTTGCCCAAGTATCAAGCGATGTTAAATTTGATCAAATCATCTCTAATGTGCCCGCCAAAGTGGGTCGAGAGCAGTTGTCTATCATACTCTACGATGCACTTGATGCACTCAAGCCAGGCGGCACAATAACCTTTGTCACCATCAACGGCCTTAGAGATTTTATTAAAAACAATTTTAAATCGGTTTTTGGTAATTACAAAAAGTTAAAACAAGGGCAGAAATACACAATTTCACAAGCCATTAAACAACAATAGTGGCTATTAGTTAAATACTAGACTAAAATAGTCGGCAATTAATATTTGGAGTAAACAATGGAAGTATTAGAAAAAATTCAAAAACAAGTGGACAGTGCGCCTATCGTGATTTATATGAAGGGTACACCGCAGTTTCCACAGTGTGGCTTCTCAGCTCGTGCATCACAAACATTGGCTGAAACGGAAGTTGAATTCGCTTTTGTGAATATCTTTGAAGATCAAGAAGTTTTCCAGCACCTCCCAGAGTTTGCTGATTGGCCGACTTTCCCGCAAATATACTTCAACTCAGAGCTTATTGGCGGTGGCGATATTGTTATCGAAATGGCTGAAATGGGTACGTTGAAAGCGGCGATGGAAGAGGCCGTTCAGAAGTTTAATAATTAATTATTAAACTTCTCCAGGCTACAAGCGCTTTAGTTTGTGGCCATTATCTTTCAACCACTTCTTTGCCGATTTGTATTCTGGCAGAATGGCTTCAACCAATCCCCAAAAGTCACTCGAATGGTTCTTATGAATTGTATGTGACAACTCATGCACAATGACGTAATCAATCACGCTCATCGGCGCCATTATCAGTAAGTAGTTAAAGTTTAAATTGTTACTGCTTGAGCAAGAGCCCCATAGAGTCTTTTGCGATTTTAGTTGAACGTTATTAAATGTAAGGTTGTGCTGATTGGCAAAGTAGTCAATTCTCGGTAGGGCAATGTCTTTAAATTGTTTTTTATACCACTCTCTAAACGCGGTTGATGCATCAGCGCTATCGACGTTTAATTCGAAAACTTCGCCGTTAAATGAAAGACCGTTATTTTCTGATGAAATGGCAAGAGGGTAGCTGTTACCAAGATAGAGAAACATTTCCCCATCTTCAAAGCGGTATTTCTCAGTAATTTGTGACTTTGTTTGTTGTTGTTTTTTCTCAATCCAGCTTGATTTTTCGGCAATGAATGCTTGAATTTCTTTGTCTGCAAGACGCTGTGGTGCACGAATGATTAATTCCGCATCTTGATTGATTTGTAAACTCAATGTTTTGCGCTTAGAGCGAATAATTTGATAATTCATGGAATAAGATAGTGTGACAGCTACGGAATCAATTATAAATTAGGCGGGTTTATATTTACCAAAGAAAGGTTAACCATTTATTGTTGTGATTTATATATCTATGATTTAAATCAGAAGATAATATTTTTTCGTTTGACACTGAAATATTCTGTGTGTAATATTCGTCTAAAAATTCATGTTGGCTGAAATATTTAGGGAGGGGTGAGTCAATGGCGTTGCGAATTACACTGGGAAATCTCCTGCATGAATGTGCAGAAAAATTTGGCGATCGACCCTTCTTAATTATCGCTGAGACGGGCGAAACACTGACTTATCGTGAGTTCGAGACTTTAACGAATCGTGCGGCACATGGTTTGTTGGATAAATACAGCGATGCGCTGTCATACGTTGATATTTTTCTGGAAAACAGCGCAGAATATCTTGCTATTTCTTACGCCCTGAAAAAAGTGAATGCGATAGAGGTTTCCATCAATCCAGCCATGTGTGACGCGCCTTTAGCGCGGATGATTGATCAAACAAAAACGAAACTTCTATTTACATCCAGCCAACAACTTTCCGCCTTAGATCAAATTCGTGATTTGATTCCGAACGTACAAACATTGATTATGCTTGACGACGCTGATGAAGCAAGAAGGTTGTTCCCCGAGCTTGAGGTTATTTACTTTGAAGAACTATTATCTAGCTGTGAAGATCATATCGTGTCAGACGCCAAAGACACGGATATTGCTACTATTCTATTCACATCTGGCACCACTGGTGTGTCTAAAGGTTGTCTTCTGTCTCATCGTTACGCCGTGAGAACTGCCGAAAATATGATCGAGCCGTATAGGGTAACTGCAGAGGATTGCGTCTATTGTATTTACCCTCTGTCTCATATTGGCCCTGCTTATTATGATGTTTTGCCGACTATGATGACGGGCGGGCGTGTTGTTATGCGACAGCGTTTTAGTGTTTCCAATTTTTGGCCTGAAGTCAAAAAATATGACGTTACTTGGTTTATGATGCTCGGCTCAGTACAGCAACTTCTGTGGGCACATCCCCCTTGTCCGGAGGAAAGAGATCACAAAGTGACTCGATGCTGGGGCACGCCTGCGCCAGTTCCCAAAAAAGATTTTGATGCTCGCTTTAATTTGCACTTGATTCCCGGTGGTGGCTACGGTTCGACTGATGCCGGATGGGTTGTTACTCCCCAGTGGGATGATCCTGGCGGAATCGTATTGCCGCATTTTGAAGTAGAAATCCACGATGACAATGACGACCCATTGCCGCCGGGTCAGGCGGGTGAAATGGTTGTGCGCCCTCTGGAGCCCGGGGTTATGTCGAGCGGCTATTTTGATATGCCAGAACGCACCCTAGAAAGTTGGCGTAATCTTTGGTTTCACACCGGTGATATTGGGCGCATGGATGAGCAAGGTCTTTTTTATTTTATGCATCGAGTTAGCGAGCGTATTCGAGTTAAAGGGGAGATGGTTTCAGCTTTTGAGGTCGAAGAAGGTGCGTTGACACACCCCGATATACAAGATTGCGCCGCTATTGGTATTCCTGGTGAAATGGGTGAAGAAGATATTAAGCTATTCGTGGTCAGAAAACACGGCTCTGAAGCTACTGAGGAAGATTTAATTCAGCACTGTAAAGGGTGTATGGCGCGTTTCATGGTGCCTAAGTGTGTAGTTTTTCTTGAGGAAATGCCACGAACATCCAGTGGAAAGCCAGAAAAAGGCAAACTGGGGGTTTTGAATGAGTTGTGTATGTAATAAATATGAGAATTTATTTTGTATTTGGGTCATTTTACAAAAATCCAAAATTTTCAGCAACATGCTAAGCGTCTAGCCTTAAATTATCAAAAATCTAATAAAACAGGCGTTTAAGTCTTTAAAGTGAATTTTTTTTTGCCAATTTATGGGTAAATATGACTTATTTAAGCGCTAAGATAGATGGGAATCAAAATTAATTAATTGATATTCTATTTTCTTGTTGAGCGTATTATTGGTGAGGTGTTATGAAACATGGAAGTATAAATACTAATGGAATAGATATTCACTATGTTGAGCAGGGCATTGGGTGCAAGAAGAAAAGCCCGATCATATTAATGACGCGCTAATCAACTTTCTTAACAACCTTTAGGGTTTAATCAACCCATTTCCTAGCATTTTCAAACATGCGCATCCATGGCGATCTTTCTTGCCAATCGTTTGGATGGTATGAGTTTTGTATTGCTCTGACTACGCGTTCAGGATGAGGCATAACGATAGTCACTCTGCCTGAATCATTACAGAGACCTGCAGTTGCGCTGTCTGAGCCATTAGGATTGTGAGGGTATGTTTGCGTTGGGTTGCCTTGATGATCAACGTATTTAATGCCAATTGCATTTTCTTTAACAACCGAAGAAAAGCTTGCTTGACCTTCGCCGTGGGCGGTGACAATTGGCAGTATTGAGCCGGCCATGCCATCAAAAAATAGTGATTTAGATTCTTGTACTTCAACGCTTAGGAAGCGCGCTTCAAATTGTTCGGAAGCGTTACGCTCAAAGCTTGGCCAATTTTCAGTGCCCGGAATAATTTCTGTTAAGTTAGACATCATTTGACAGCCGTTACAAACACCGAGCGCAAAACTATCGTCGCGATTAAAGAATTCGCCGAATTCATCTTTTGCGCGAGGGTTGTAAAGAATGGAGTTTGCCCAGCCACGACCAGCGCCCAATACGTCACCGTAAGAGAATCCGCCACAGGCAACAAGGCCGCAGAAGACATCTAAAGACACTCTACCACTTAAGATGTCACTCATATGAACATCATGCGCTTCAAAGCCGGCCTTAGTAAACGCTGCTGCCATTTCGATATGACCGTTAATACCTTGTTCACGCAAAACAGCAATTTTTGGCTTTGTACCAACGTTGATATATGGTGCACTGACGTTTTCATTAATGTCAAAGTTTGGTGCAATTACTAAGCCGTTTGAAGGTTTAAGTATTTCATCAAATTCAGATTGTGCACACTTGGGGTTGTCTCTCAGTTTTGAGATTTCATACGAAGTTGATGACCATTGCTGCTGTAGGGTGGCGCGATTATCAAAGTAAATTTCACCGCTTTCATCAGAAATGCGAATGGTGTCATTCGAATTGATTGTGGCAATAACATCGGTGCAATCTTCAAGGCCGGCATTCTTAAGCGCTCTTAATACACTTGACTTGTTTTCTTTTGATACTTGTATGACACAACCCAGCTCTTCGTTAAACAGTGAGCCAATGGCGTTGTTGGTTTTAATATCCAGCCCGCAATTGGAAGCAAAAGCCATTTCAAGTAAGGTAACGATAGCGCCGCCGTCTGAGCGATCGTGATAAGCACCAATCAAACCTTTTTGGTTTAATTCGTTAATTGTTGCGAAGAAGTTGCCAAAAAGCCTGACATCATCAAGGTCCGGCGTTGTTTTCCCCACCTGATTATAAACTTGCGCTAAACAAGAGCCACCCATACGGTTTTTACCAAAACCTAAGTCAATTAATAAAAGCTCCGAGTCGGTTTCTGTTTGCAGTAGCGGTGTGATTTGTTTGCGTGCATCCGGGATTTTCGAAAAAGCAGTGATAATGAGCGATAGTGGGGCGGTAACGGATTTTTCTTGCTCTCCGTCTTGCCACGAGCTTCTCATTGACATCGAGTCTTTACCAACTGGAATGGTTAAGCCCAATGCTGGGCATAATTCCATGCCGACAGCTTTAACTGCCTCGTACATTTTAGCATCTTCGCCCTCAAAGCCACTGGCGCACATCCAGTTGGCAGATAAGCTGATATGGTTAATGTCTTCGACATAGATACTCATCATGTTGGTTAGTGCTTCGCCAATACTCATTCTGGCAGCAGCGGCAGCGTTACTGAGTGCCATTGGTGTTTTTTCACCAAGGGACATTGCTTCGCCTTGATAACCGACATAATCTGATAAAGAGACGGCGCAATCTGCAACAGGGACTTGCCATGGGCCAATCATCTGTTCTCTGGCAACTAGGCCAGTAACCGATCGATCGCCAATAGTAATAAGGAAATTTTTACTGGCAACTGTTGGCAGCGCTAGTAGGCGGCCAATAGCCTCTGTAATTTCAATATTCACATCGTCAAACTCTAACTCGATATTGGTAATTGAGCTGACGTTTTTTAGTGTTTTTGGTGTGGCGCCTAACAGTACCGACATTGGTAAATCGATTGGTGAATCGTCAAAGTGGGCGTCGTTCATCTTAAGGTGGCGATCGTCTGTTGCTTCGCCGAGGATGGCGAAAGGCGCGCGTTCTCGCTCGCAAATTGATTTGAATAGATCGACGCTTTCACCATTAATAGCAAGCACATAGCGTTCTTGAGATTCGTTACACCAAATCTCCATTGGCGACATTTGTTTGTCGTCATTAGGAACATTTCTTAATTCTAAAATCGCACCTTTTTCGCTGTCATTGACGAGCTCTGGTACGCCGTTTGATAAGCCGCCAGCGCCAATGTCATGGATAGAAACAATCGGGTTGTCATCGCCTAGATTGGCACAAGCATCAATAACTTCTTGTGCGCGTCTTTGCATCTCAGCGTTAGCGCGTTGAACTGAGGCAAAGTCTAAATCTTCACTTTGCTCACCACTACCTACACTAGATGCTGCGCCACCACCAAGGCCGATTAGCATTGCTGGTCCGCCCAAAACGATGAGTTTATCGCCGTGCGAAATTAGGCCTTTTTCAACATGGTTTTCTTGAATATTTCCCAAGCCACCTGCCAACATAATTGGCTTGTGATAGCCCCTGACTTGGTCGTTAGCCGTTTTTTGTTCGTAAGTTCTAAAATAGCCACAAATATTTGGGCGGCCGAATTCGTTGTTAAAAGCAGCAGCACCCAAAGGGCCTTCGATCATAATGTCGAGAGCAGAGACAATTTGCTTTGGCTTGCCGTAGTCTACTTCCCATGATTTGTTGTTGTTTGGGATCTTAAGGTTGGATACAGAGAAACCACATAAACCAACTTTTGGCTTGGAGCCTCTACCGGTCGCACCTTCGTCTCTAATTTCACCACCAGAGCCAGTTGCAGCGCCAGGATCTGGGGCAATGGCAGTAGGGTGGTTGTGTGTTTCAACCTTCATTAGAACGGCTTTTTGCTCGGTTTTTGAGGTGTAGACGCCGTCTTTATTGGCAAAGAATCGTTCAGATTCGTAACCTGACATCACTGCAGAGTTGTCACTATAAACCGACAATAATCCTTCTGGATGGGCTTTATAAGTATTGCGAATCATGCCAAACAGCGAAATGGCTTGCTTTTCATCATCAATAACCCAGTCGGCATTAAAGATTTTGTGACGACAGTGCTCCGAGTTTGCCTGAGCAAACATCATAAGCTCTATGTCTTTTGGATTTCGATTAAGGGCGGTAAAGTTTTCAATCAAATAATCAATTTCTACACCACTTAGCGCCAAGCCAAGTGTGGTGTTTGCTTGCTCTAATGCCGCTCTTCCACCGCTCAAAATATCAACGCTCTGTGCGATTTTCGGGGTTAATTCGTCGAAAAGTAAGTGTGCATCGGCGCTATCTTTAAGAAAGGATTCGGTCATCCTGTCCATAATGATGCTTAGTACTTTGCTTGTATCGTCCGCATTTAGAATTTTGTCAAAATGATAGGTTATGCCACGCTCAACTCGATTAAGTTCGCTTAAGCCACAAAGGTGAGCAATGTCGCTTGCTTTTGAAGACCAAGGCGAAATTGTGCCTTGTCTTGGAGTGATGGTTAGATGACCACTAGAGTTAGAATAGTTAACCGCAGGCGCGTAATTAAGCAGTTTGTTGAGTTGCTCGGTGTGCTCAGCGCTAAGCTTATCCTTTGAGTTGATAAAATGGGTAAATTCCGCACCCAGTAATTTAGTGCCAGATAATGCCGAGAGTTTTTCTTGCAGCGCTTTTATTTTAAACTTACTTAGCGCTTGAATGCCAGAGTGCAGTGAAATCATAGTTGTGCCATTACCTCGTCAGAAATTTCAGCGTTGTGATAAACCTCTTGCGTGTCGTCTAGATCTTCAAGACGATCAATCAGTTTCATGAATTTTTCGGCGTCCTCAAGGTTGAGATCAACTCTGTTAGCTGGCTCCATGGTGATTTGAGAGTGTGCAGCTTCTTGGCCGTTTTCAGCCAATGCGTCTTTAATAGTAAAAAAATCTTCAGCCGTTGTGACCACATCAATCGAGCCATCATCATTAACAATGACATCTTCTGCGCCTGCGTCAATGGCAATTTCCATGATGGCGTCTTCATCGCCTTCAGCAAAGCTGATAAAGCCCTGCTTGGTAAACATGTAAGCAACAGAGCCATCTGTACCTAGGTTGCCACCGTGTTTTGAAAACGCATGACGAACGTCTGAAACTGTACGGTTAATGTTGTCGGTTAGGCAGTCCACCATAATAGCGGTACCACCAAGACCGTAGCCTTCGTATCTGACTTCTTCGTAGTTGTCGCCATCTAGATCGCCCGAGCCGCGTTTTACAGCATTTTCAATAGTGTCACGCTTCATGTTAGCGGCTAGTGCCTTGTCAATAATGGCACGCAAAGACGGGTTGTTTTCTAAAACACCACCACCTCTTTTGGCGGCAACCACAATTTCTTTAATTAATTTAGTGAAGATTTTTCCGCGTTTGGCGTCTTGTGCACCTTTACGGTGCTGAATGTTGTGCCATTTACTGTGTCCTGCCATTGCTTTATTTCTCCGTGTCTGTATTTATTGGGTGAATTCGAGTAATCGATGGATGGAAGATTTGGCCTTGTCAATAACCTCTTCATCAATAGTAATTTCGTTGTTGCCAGTCTCTAATACGGATAGGCATTTTTCAAGGCTATTCATTGCCATCCAGTCGCAATGTGCACAGGATTCACAATCCGCACCTTCACCCATGGTAGGGGCTTCGATAAGTTTTTTACCTGGCGCCACTTCGCGCATTTTGTGGAAAATGCCATTATCGGTTGCAACAATAAAAGTATCGTTATCCATAGTTGCTACCGCGTTAATCAGTGCGGTTGTTGAGCCGACAACATCAGCGAGAGCAACCACCTCCTTGGGTGATTCTGGATGAACCAGCACTGCTGCGTCTGGCAATTTTTGCATCAATCTTTCAAGACCTTCAGCTTTAAATGCTTCGTGGACAACACAAGAGCCATCCCACATCAGCATATCCGCGCCTGTTTCTGCTCCGACGTAGTGGCCCAAGTGTTTGTCTGGTGCCCAAAGAATTTTCTTGCCTTCTTCGTGTAGCGATTTGACAACTTTAAGCGCACTGCCCGAGGTCACTACCCAGTCAGCTCGCGCTTTAACCGCCGCTGAAGTGTTGGCGTAGACCACCACGGTGTGATCGGGGTGTGCATCACAAAATAGAGAGAATTCATCGATGGGACAAGAAAGGTCAAGCGAGCAGGTGGCTGCTTCGTCCAAAACCAACACGCGCTTTTCTGGAGAAAGAATTTTAGCCGTCTCACCCATAAATTTAACACCGGCAACGACAATCGTGTCAGCGTCACAATTTTGACCAAATCTGGCCATTTCTAGAGAGTCAGAAACAACACCGCCGGTTTCTTCAGCCAATATTTGTAAATCAGCGCTGACGTAATAATGTGCCACCAATAGGGCGTTATTATCCTTGAGGGCTTTTTTTATGGAGTCCCTGAGTTGCATTTACGATTTTTCCGGCAAACTAACTTTGATGCTTAATTCTCTGAGTTGCTTTCTTGGAACAGTCGCGGGTGCACTGGTTAACAAGCACGCTGCAGTTTGTGTTTTAGGGAAGGCAATTACTTCTCTGATGGAGTCTGCGCCAGCGAGAATCATTACTAATCGGTCAAGACCAAAAGCCATTCCACCGTGTGGTGGACAACCGTATTCTAGAGCGTCGAGTAAGAAACCAAATTTCTCACGCGCTTCTTCGTCATCAATACCAAGGAGTGTGAGTACGGTTTTTTGCATATCGCTTTGATGGATACGAATCGAGCCACCACCGACTTCAGAGCCGTTGATAACCAAATCGTATGCGCGTGATAACGCCTCACTTGGATTGTCAACAAGAGTTTGTGCGTCAACACTAGGTGCTGTGAACGGATGATGAATGGCATTTAGTGAGCCATCATCTGCGACATCAAACATCGGGAAATCAAGCACCCAAATTGGCGCCCATTCCTTATCATACAGATTTAAGTCTTTTGCAAGCTTTTCTCTAAGGTTGCCCAGAGATTCGTTGACAATTTTGGCCTTATCTGCACCAAAGAAAATAATGTCGCCGGTTTCTGCACCAGTGAGCTCGATTACTTTTTGAGTGACTTCATCGCCTAAGAATTTGATAATTGGTGACACTGGACCGTCTTCATTAAGTTTGATATAGGCAAGGCCTTTTGCGCCATAAATACTGACGTATTTGGTGTAGTCGTCAATTTGTTTACGACTAATCGTTGCACCACCAGGCACTCTCATCGCTGCTACTCGACCGTCCTCATTGCTTGCAGGGCCTGAGAATACTTTAAACTCAACCGATTGCATGAGCTCGTTCAGATCGACCATTTGCAAAGGTATGCGCATATCAGGGCGATCCACGCCGTATAGTCGCATTGCATCCGCAAAAGTGATTGTTGGGAACTCATCAGGAAGATCAACGTTGATTGCTTCTTTGAACAGCCCTCGAGTCATTTTCTCCATCAATCCGGTAATTTCACCTTCATCCATGAACGATGTCTCAACATCCAGTTGAGTGAATTCTGGCTGACGATCGGCGCGTAAGTCTTCATCTCTAAAGCACTTAACAATTTGGTAATAACGCTCGAATCCCGACATCATAAGCAGCTGCTTAAACAGTTGCGGCGATTGCGGTAGGGCAAAAAAACTGCCCTCGTGCGTTCTTGACGGCACCAAGTAATCTCTAGCACCTTCCGGCGTTGCTTTGGTTAAGAAAGGCGTTTCAATATCAAGAAAGTCATTACTGTCCATAAAGTCACGCATGAAATGCGTTACTTTGGATCTCAGTCTTAAGCGCTTTTGCATCTCGTCGCGACGCAGGTCAAGATAACGATACTTAAGTCTGACTTCTTCAGATGTATCTGTCGCATCTAGCTGGAATGGAATCGGCTTAGAGGTATTTAGAATTTCAATGTCACTAGCCACAACTTCAACTTCACCCGTTGGAATTTTGCTGTTAATCATCGCATCATCCCTGGCAATAACTTTGCCTTTGATTTTCAGCACAAATTCGTTGCGAACACTTTCTGCTATAGCGAAAGTATCAGCAGTGTCAGGATTGATAACCACTTGGGCAATACCGCGCTTGTCTCTAACGTCAAGAAAGATGACACCACCATGATCGCGTCTTCTATTAATCCAGCCACAAAGAGTGACTTCTTGATCTAGGGCGTCTTTATTTAATTCGCCACAAAAGTGTGTTCTCATTTTTTATCCTTAATATCGATTAAATCAGGCGCAACAACGCCGGTAGAAATAACTAGTTTAAATGCTTCATCGACACTCATCTCGAGCTCGATGACGTCTTTTTTTGGCATCATAATAAAAAAGCCAGAAGTTGGGTTTGGTGTTGTTGGAACATAGAGATTGACAATCTCTTCACCGATTATTTTTTCCACTTCACCGTGGTAGCTACCTGTCTGAAAGGCGATTGTCCACATACCTTCGCGTGGGTATTGAACTAAAAGTGCTTTTCGAAAGCCTTCACCCGATGTACTAAGGACGGTAGAGGATAGTTTTTTAAGGGCGCTATAGATGCCGCGAAAGCCCGGGATGCGACTTAAGACTTTTTCCCACAGCTCAACAACTTTTCGGCCAATGATATTACTGACTAGTGCGCCTGTTAAGAGAATAACAAGAAGTACCCAGAAAATCCCTGAACCGGGTATCTGTGCGCCGAAATCGAACAATTTTTCGGGCAAGTATTCTGGCGGCACAATGCTATTAATCAGCTCTAAAAAGAACTTGATTACCATGATACTGAGGGCCAGTGGAATCCAGAACAGAAGGCCAGAAATAAAGTAATTTCTTAAGTGTTTCACAAGTTAAAAAGTAACAATAAAAAAAAGTAATATTTTAGCACAAGCTGGGCTTTGGATAACAGCCACAGAGTGTGACTTTGGTAGGGCTTTTAAATACTCTCTTCTGCTCTAAGAGTGAGGATTTCATGGCCTGTTTCAGTCACTAAGATGGTGTGTTCCCACTGGGCCGATAAAGAGCGATCTTTGGTGGTCACTGTCCAGCCATCCAAACGAGAGGTAACTACTTGATAGTTGCCCAAATTTATCATGGGCTCGATAGTGAAAGTCATCCCTGGCTCAAGAATTGGCGATTGTTTTGTTTTGCCATTGTCATAATGCAAAACTTGCGGCTCTTCGTGAAACCCTTGCCCAATACCGTGACCACAGTAATCCCTAACAACCGAACAATGTTGAGAGTGAGCATGCGCACCAATCACTTGGCCAATTTCGCCTAGATGGGTGCCTGGTTTAACCAGATCAATACCCAGATACATGCATTCTTGGGCGATTTTACAAATCCTTGTTGCTTTGACGTTTGCTTTACCCACGATGAACATCTTGGACGTGTCGCCGTGATAGCCATTCTTGATAACGGTAATATCAATATTAATAATGTCGCCTTTTTTAAGCTTTTTCTCACTGGGAATGCCGTGACAAACAACGTTGTTGATTGATGTGCAAATCGACTTTGGGAAGCCGTGATAATTCAGCGGTGCTGGGATTGCATCTAGCTCATCGACGATAAACTTATGGCAAATCTGGTCTAGGTGTTCTGTTGTTACGCCGACAGCAACATGTGGAGTAATCATATCTAGAACGCTTGCAGCAAGTCGACCCGCAATACGCATTTTTTCGACTTCAGATGAAGATTTAATTGTAATTGCCATTGTGAATTGCTTACGAATTTCCTTGAAGTTCGTTGATGCGATCTTGAGTTTTCGGATGCGTTGAGAACATATTTGACATTTTACTGCGATATTTCTTCTTTGAGTCGATATTGAAAATATAGGCTGCCCGTCTTATTTCATCGGTTTGAGGAATGGTAATTTCGGATTCGTTGTCTTCATAATCACCACTAATTTTCTTCAATGCGTTAATCATTGGCTGGTTTGCGCGCATTAACTCAACAGCTCCAGCATCTGCCATATATTCTCTTGTTCTTGACAAATACATTAACAGTGAATAGGACACCAAAGGGAAGACAACTCTTAAAATAATAACAAAGATCATTATTCTACCGTCAACTTTTCTATTCCTACTGTAAAGCACACCTCTAAATAAAATATCAACAATTAATAGCATGATGTTTGCAAGAACTGTGGCAAACAATGTTAGCTTTATGTCGTTGTTTCTTATGTGGGTTAATTCATGCGCCACCACCGCTTGAAGCTCGTCTCGATTCAACAGCCGCACAAGCCTTCTTGTTACTGCAATGAGGGCGGATTTTTCAGAGTAGCCTGAAGCAAAGGCGTTGGTGTAGTTGTCTTCGATGATGTAGACTTTTGGCATGTAATTCATGCCTGCTGAGATCTTTAGCTCTTCAACAATGTTGTACAATTGTTTTTCTTCGTCGTCAAGCGCAGCATTTAAACTGGTAATCTCTTTAGAGTTTGTGCCCATTAACATCAACTTGTTGCTCATTTTAAAAGTAACAGCTATTGAAATACAGGCGACAATAACAGTGATAACTGTGGCTTTTGGCACCAAACTACCATTGGCTATTGATAGAAGAATATTGCTAATATTGCCCTCTGTTTGTAGATACAGAGCGACATCAATCAGTAGGCCGAGAAGAAGATACAGTGCAATAAACATCCCCATAACAAATGTTGTGCGCCGATTGTTTTTTCGAATGGTCTCTCTAAAGTCACCTACTTGCATGAGTATTTAATGAGCGGTTAAAACTTAACCGTCATGTCTTCGTTTTCTTGCCTTTTTTCTGCCGTTAAGCCCCATTGCTCAAAGCTCTTGTTTAGCTTCGAAAACATCGATACAACAAAAGCCTCGAGAAAACTTTGTTTTTTGGCTTCATATTTTTCAATGGAGTCGTTGTATGCTTGTTTTGCATATGCCAGTTTATTTTCAGTAGAAACAATTTCTTCTTGCAGTTGTAAGGCGTTGGTACCAGCTGTGACTTGTGGGTAAGCTTCAAATTGTACTGACAACTGCGGGATTAGCGATGAAATCTGATTTTCGGCAGCCATTTTTGTTGCTGTATCTCCTGACTTACTGGCGGCGAGAGAGGTATTTCTAAGTTCAGTTACCTTGGTTAGTAACTCCATTTCATGACTCATTGCTTTTTTGACTACTTCTATCAGATTGGTAAAAATCTTAGCCCTTCTATCGAGTTGAATGTCTATTTGCTTAAAGTTATTAATGATCGCCTGAATCATTGCTATCAAAGAATTGTAGACTTTGATAACCCACAAAAAGGCAACAACCACTACAAAAATAATAATATATAGAGTTAATGAATCCATAGTATTCTCCAGAAACGGTAATTAGGAAGGATAATTATATAACGCATTATAAGGTCATAATGCGTCATTTATTGTAATATATCAAGTGTGCCGCAACGAGTGTGCAACATTACATATATTGTAAAGAAAGATAAGTATGCGTTTTATTTGCCCGGCCACATCATTCGAGTTTCGGTGATAGCGCAGGCGTTGACACCAATATCTACCAATAACATCTGGTAAACACCCGATTCGGGATAAATATGGACGTAATTACCGTCACCATAAGAAGTGGCATGCAGGGTTGGGTCGTTGTCTAGACGAGCCTTCAGGATGGCCACACAGTTTTGATTATTAACAACCGTTGTTTTAATAATCGAAATATAACACTGTTCCCCATCTGGGGATAAGCTTGTAGCGAAGAATGAAGCGCCGTTCTCATACTTCTCTGTAGATGTGTGAAAAGATGGGTAGGCGCTGGGCTCGTCGGGATGAAAAAAAGTTAAATTTAAGCCGTTTAAGTTGTATGAGTTTTCTACCTGCTCAAGATGGGATTGACATACTGGATTAACATCCCTTAATGTGGCTTCTTCAGCAAGTGAGCCAGCGTAAGACGAATTGGTTAAAAAGGCAGCAAGGCTAATACAGATAGCAAGAATTGATCGTTTCATTGTTGGTGTAAATATACAAATAATGCAACGATTATATCAAATAAATTGTTACTGAAAAATGTTTAAAACAACAGCCACTGTAGCCTAGAAAAATTTGTAAATATAATGAGTATTATCAGAGATCAAAGTGTTCTATAATTTCATCATTATTAACTAGGAGAAAAAAATGAAAATTAAGCTTTTATCTGTGATCTTGTTGGGAATTTTATCCGCAGGCTGTACCATGGAAAATGCTCAAACTGAAGCTGCAAGTGCACAGCAAAATGTTGAGGCATATGTCAGTCAAGCATCCAGCTATGTCGAAGATTTTTTAGCCAATCTGTAGTAAGGCTCTCTTGTTGTAGAGAGTTTAGCTCTCTACAATTTCACCCACAACCCATTCTTTTTCAGAGCGACAAGATGGGTTCTCAATATCTATAAGAGCGGTTTTATGTCCAGAATTGCAATCTTAGCACGCTTCAGTACTAGGGTTTCGGGCTGAGGTGATGCGTGTTGTAAAGAGGGGTGAAAAACGGGGCTTGAATCTGTGAGTGCGAAGCCCGACCTTGGGTGTATCCGGAAATTTTGCGTTTGCAAAATCGCTAATTGTAAATAACACTAAACTTTGAAAATATGGGGCGAGAAACGGGGCTTGAACCCGCGACAACCGGAATCACAATCACCCGGGAGTCACAACTGGCCTTACTACGGTGCTACGCGGTAGCACTATTACTTTCTATTTTTCAACTAGAGTTACTTCTGAGTTACTCGTTCCAATCTAATTATATCTGATATATTCGTATGTCTATCTTGAGTTGTCGACATCAAATCTAGATCAGCCTTGTGAAATCAGTACGCACCTCATTGGCATTAAAAATCTGTACTTAAACTGCCGTAACT
>CAJVZH010000008.1 GCA_913020715.1 uncultured Gammaproteobacteria bacterium | reverse complement strand
TCGCTAGGTTGAGCTGTGCCAACCAGCACAGTTGGCGGTGCAAGCTGAAGGCGAAAAGTTCGTAGGCATAGGGTTCCAGCGTCCGTGTTTCATTGGGTGATGGACTGATTTCAAGACTGGCTTCATCGCCATTGATGGAGAGTTTGGGTTGCAGGTTTTTGCCCATGATGTCGTAAAACAAACAGTAACGTTTCAGTACCTGGCCGAGTGTTTTGCATTGAATCAACCAGTGGCATAAAGCCGACCACTGCCCCAGTTTGCTCGAATCTGAGCAGTAGCCAAGCATTTCATCCCCCATTTCGCGCATGGTCACAGACTGCAGCTTTGCAAATTGCTCTGCGCTGACTCGGGCCTGATCTTCCTCAAGCAAGCGTGGCGATATGCGGCTGCGCTGCAACAATCGCTCAGTGTCATAACCCTGTTTGGCCGCGTGTTTGAGTACGGCTTTGACAAAGTAGAGGTGGATGGAAATGTCTTGCATAAGCTGAGGGGCCTGTGTTTTGAACTGGGCGGCTGCCGCCCTAAAATGTCTATTACTGTCCTCTATGGTCATTGTTTTGAAGCGTTTTCGCAAGAGATAATGGATAAAACGCACATTATTTTGCGTATCCTCTTATCCAGACACAAGGCAGGGTTTACTTCATGACGCCACACACCGCATATATCTACGATGCAATTCGTACCCCGAGAGGGAAAGGTAAAAAAGACGGGTCCTTGCACGAAGTTAAATCCGTCGCCCTGGGAGCGGGTTTGCTGAAAGAGCTTCAGCAGCGCCACGATCTCGATACCCGTCAGGTGGACGACGTGGTGATGGGCTGTGTATCACCCATTGGTGAGCAGGGCGGAGACGTTGCTAAGGCCATCGTGCAATTTGCCGAGTGGGACGAGAGTGTCGCCGGCGTGCAGCTGGATCGTTTTTGTGCCTCGGGTCTGGAGGCGGTCAACATCGCGGCCATGAAAGTGGCCTCGGGTTGGGAAGATTTGGTAGTGGCCGGTGGCGTCGAATCCATGTCGCGTATCCCTATGGGAGCGGCCGGTGGCGCTTGGGTGAATGACCCCGAGGTGAATATCCACAGCGGCGCGGTGCCTCAGGGCGTGGGCGCGGACACCATTGCCACCGGCCACTACGCCAGAATTATTGAAAACAAAGGCCGATATCAATTACAAGCGGGACTCGATGATAGCAAAGATCAAAGCTACTTTCTCCACCTTTTAAATCAAAAACAATTGTCGCAAAGTCTGTTTCCACTTGGCGAAATAGACAAAACCGAGGTGCGAGAAATCGCCACAAAAAATGGCTTTGTGACAGCTGAAAAGAAAGACTCAACCGGTATTTGCTTTATTGGTGAGCGTCACTTTTCCGAGTTTTTAAACAACTTTTTACCGAAGGAAAAAGGCAATATTATTGACGAAAATGGCCGCTTTATAAAGCACCACCACGGTATCGCTTTTTATACTGTTGGCCAAAGAAAAGGCCTGGAAATTGGCGGTGGCTTCAGCGACTCACCCGAGCCTTGGTTTGTTGCTGAAAAGCGCATTGAAAGCAATGAAATAGTCGTCGTTCAGGGCGATCATCCATTACTCTATCACAACACGTTAATCGCTGATGGTGTTCACTGGATTGGCGAAAAACCCAATCTCCCACACGATTGCAGTGCCAAAATTCGTTACCGTCAAGCCTCACAAAATTGCAAAATTGAAATACTTGAAAGTGGCGAAATGAAAGTGCACTTTGAGGCCACCCAAAGAGCCATCACCGAAGGTCAATCGCTTGTACTTTACGACGGCGCCATTTGTCTTGGTGGTGCTGTCATCAAATCAAAACACAATGAGTAATCATCATCAACAAACTTTGGCATTAGCGAGCTTACTGCAAAGCACGGCATTGGTTCATCAGCTAGCCTCTACCGGTCAATGCGATTCACGGGGAAATCGAGCAAGTCTTGGCAGTATTGTTAATCAAAGCACTCAAATTGAGGATATTTTTAAGTCGCCAGAGGATTTAAAAGTTGGCCTTAATTCTCTAAAAACACTCTTGGATTCAAAAACGAAAAGTGTACAAAACATCGCGCTTTACGCTATTTCTTTGATCAATCTTGAAAAGAAATTAATGAAACAAAGTCAATTATTAACAAAAATCTCGACCGAGATTGCCTTTATCAACAAACAAGAGTTTTTCGAAATCCACCATGCCAACTCAATCGCCAGACTGGCAGAACTCTATAAAAACACACTGGGTAGTCTTAATCCAACGGTTATGGTCAAAGGTGAGCAAATCTATCTAAGCAACCAGCATACCGCGAACAACATTAGAGCGTTATTATTGGCAGGCATACGTGCAGCGTCATTATGGAAGTCCTTGGGTGGCAAGACTTGGCACTTGGCACTCAATAAGAAGAAAACTTTACAAACTATCAACTCTCTTGAGGCCTAAGCACGCAAAACTAATGCTTGCATAAACCCAACTAAGACTTTATAATCTATCGTTTTGTAATTTACCTTTAATTAAAGATAATATGGCCAATTCAGCAGGTTCTAAAAAACGCGCAAGACAAGCAGTTAAACGCAACAAGCACAACTCTCAAATCAGAGCTAAAGTACGTACTTTTATTAAGAAAGTAACTTACGCGATTGAAGCTGGCAACAAAGAAGAAGCACAAACCGGTTATGCATCAATGCAAAAAAATGTTGACCAAGCGGTTAGCAAAGGTCTAATGCATAAGAACCAAGCAGCGAGAAGAAAGTCTCGCCTTGTTGCACAGATTAAAGCACTTTAAGAAACACCTAATTACTGACTGATAAAACCATCAGGATAGCAATTCAATAGCACATTCGTTGCTATAATAAAGCCCTCTAGCGAGGGCTTTTTTTATGCATGGTATTTACTTAAACAATGGTTAGCGAAAACGACAAATCGTTATTCAGAAGTTCGATTGATAAGCAGATGCCAATCGACAAAGACGGCAACCAAGAACCGAAATCAACAACCACACATTTTGCAGAGCCATTTGAGGCCTACAGTTATTTGTCGGAAGCAAACATTTCTGGCTCAGAAGTTGTTAGTTACGCACAAGACGGCATGTCGCCAAAAACCATTAAAAAAATGAAGCAAGGAAATCTTGAGTATGCACCAAGTCTTGACCTCCATGGGCAAACTGTGGAAGAGACTTGTCAGTCGTTATCCAAATTTCTGCACTACCATCGTGATGAGCGCTTTATTCAAATAATCCACGGTAAGGGCTACCACTCGAACCAAGGCCTATCGATCATAAAATCGCAAGTGGTGAGTTACCTTAAGCAGCACCCGCAAGTACTGGCCTTTTGCTCATGCCCACAAAAAGATGGTGGCACCGGCGCCGTTTTTGTTTGCCTTAAAGCCGATGTTTAACCTAGATGAAATTTACAGCGTTTCAGACTTCCTAGGACTTTGCCGCCGCACCGTTGAACACAATATCCCTCACTGCTGGGTACAAGGTGAGATCTCAAACTTATCAAGACCTTCTTCGGGACATTGGTATTTTTCACTAAAAGACGAGCGCGGCTCTATCCGCTGTGCGCTGTTTCGACTTAACCAACGAAAACTCAAATTTGCTCTTGAAAACGGCATGTCTGTCATCCTTAGGGGTGCGCCCACGGTTTACGAAGCACGTGGTGATTTTCAAATGATTGTGCAACAACTTGAACCTGCTGGTATTGGCAATCTTCAGCTGGCTTTTGACCAATTAAAAAACAAACTACGAGCAGAGGGTTTGTTTAATGCAGAACACAAGAAGCCTCTGCCAACCTTAGTTAACTCTATTGCTGTTGTTTCGTCGGCAAATGGCGCCGTTATTCACGATATTGTCAATGTGCTCAATAAACGTTACCCTTTTGCCAAGATCAAACTCTACGATACTCTGGTGCAGGGGGATGGCGCCCACCTGCAAATTATCAAAGCATTGCAAATGGCCGAGACTGACAAGCGCTCTGATGTAGTCATCCTGGCGCGCGGTGGTGGCTCAATGGAGGATCTTTGGGCATTTAACGAAGAGAGCCTTGCCAGGGCAATTTTCGCCTGTAAAAAGCCAGTTATAAGCGCCATTGGACATGAAACCGACACCACCATTGCCGATTTTGTCGCCGACGCAAGAGCGCCGACACCGAGTGCGGCTGCAGCATTGGTAACGCCTGATAAAATTGAACTTCTAAATCAATTAGCAAAACTCAAACGAAACTTGGCCAGCACTTTGGGCCAATCACTTGAAAAAAATCAATTCTTATTACAACAGCTGCAGCTAAGAATTATTGATCCCAGCCAAGAACTGCAGCGCAAGGCGCAAAGACTGGATGAAGCAGAGGCAAGGTTGACTCGAGCCATTAAGACACTAAAAACCTTAAATCAAGCCAAATTGAAGGCACTCAATAACGAACTTCACCAACGCTCGCCCGCACGATTTATTACTTATAAAATCGAACAAAGTAAGCTTGCGCACGAACGACTACTTAAAGTTGGCGCTAAATATTCCGATCTATTCAAAAGCGAACTCAAACACCTTAATACCCAATTGCATCAAAATATGGCGCATTCGTTCGCTGAGCACTCTTCTAAGCTAGGCAGTCAAGCAAAAGCATTGCACATACTCTCACCACTATCTACTTTATCCCGCGGCTATAGTATTACCCATAATGAACAAGGATCTGTCGTTCAGGTCGGAAATGAAATCAACGTCGGTGACGTCATCAGCACCACACTCCATCAAGGCAAACTTCTTTCAAAGGTTTATGATAAAAAAGACAGTTAGTTGTTTTTTATTATTACTACCAACCCTACTTTGGGCCAATATCAGCGTAACAATCGATTCAACGCCAGGTGGTATCGCACAAATTACCTTTGAATCAAAGCAAATCAATCCCAAAGCCTTTTATGGCAATGTGCCACTTTATGTTCAATCTCTAGACGAAAATAAATATCAAGCGCTAATTGGCCTGCCTTTGATGACAAAGCCCGGCAGCAAGCGTATCACTATCCAAGGCAACGAGGGGGGCTACGCTTTTATAGAGGTTGTCAATCAAAACTACCCAGATGAATATTTCGAGACAAGTGTTAACGTTAGCGATAACCAAGATTCGAGCAGTGTGCGAATTAAAACCGAAAAGGCACTGTTCGCCAAGACGCGTAAAACTTTCAGTAAGCAACCATTAAGCAAGGGTTATTTCGTCTCACCAACCAATGGCCGGTTAACGAGCGTATTTGGCGTTAACCGGTATTATAATGGCGAAAAAGGCTTGCCACATATCGGTCTCGATATTGCCAACACTTTAGGCGCACCAGTCAATGCCAGCGCCTCCGGTCGAGTTATCCTTGTTTACGATTTTTATTATCTGGGAAAAACAGTGTTTATTGATCACGGCCAAGGACTGCTCAGCAGCTATAGCCATCTGAGTGAAGTCAACGTAATTGAGGGTCAGACCTTACGAAAGGCGCAGGAGTTAGGTAAAATTGGCACGACTGGTCGCTCAACGGGTCCACACCTTCATTGGGGTGTCTTTCTGAATCAAGTGGCTATTAACCCTGAATTATTGTTACTGTAAGTATGAAATCAAACATCTCACTTGTCAGCCGATTAGGCGCCATCACCTATGATTTTTTCTTAGTGTTTTCACTGGTTTTTTGCATTGGTCTTTTTGTCGTTATTGTTATTCAAGATGGCACAAAGAGCCCACTTTTTTTCTTGCTAATGCTGGTGCTAACTTATGGCTATTTTGCGCTATCATGGGCTAAAGGCAGACAAACACTTGGGATGAAGGCGTGGAAATTTGAGATTATGCAGGCTGACAGAAAAAGCATTACTTACGCACAATCACTGGTTAGATTCATACTGGCACCCTTGTCTCTAGCGTGCTTCATCTTTCCGCTGTTCAACAAAGACAGACTACCACTGCACGATTACTTTTCAAAAACTTACCTACAATCAACCAAAAAATAAATGGCTTTCGAGTCTCAACAAGGCATTATTGGATTCATTATTAAGTACAAGTTCACGTTTGTATTTGCAGTCATTTTTATCGCTCTTTTTAGGCAAAATATTTGGATTAACGACTTTCCGATGGTGATTCACGATCGACAAAATACAATCGATAACATCATTGCTGATAACGGTAGAATTCAAAAGGAAAACCAAGTCTTATCCCAGCAAATTAACAACTACCTTGATGACGACTTAATCTTGATAGAGTCTCGAGCGCGTTATAAATATGGACTGGTTAAAGACGGTGAAACTTACTATCAAATCAATGCAATTGTTGAGGGGGATAAGAGTCATGAAGTGTCTATAATAAAGCCTATCAATACAGAGCCTGAATAGGAATTATTAAACCCCCATGCCAGATAATAATTGTTTCTTAATTATTCCAGCCAGTGGCGGCGGTTCGCGCATGAAGGCAAGTATGCCAAAACAGTATTTGAAACTTGAAAATGGCCTGAGTATCCTCGACCAAAGTCTAAAAACACTGCTTAAGATGGATGACATTCTTGGTTGTGTCGTTGCCATACCTCAAGACGACGAGCACTTCCACACTTCCGCTTATCAAAAACATGGAAAAATGTTGGCCATAACTGAAGGCGGTCAAGAGCGCTTTCATTCTGTATTAAACGCCCTGAATACTTTATCGGAATTTGCCAATGAAGACGACTGGGTGTTGGTACACGATGCTGTCAGGCCTTGCGTTAAAGCGAGCGACGTTCAATCACTTATCAACGAATTAAGGCATGGAGTTGACGGCGGCATCTTAGCAACACCTGTGGTGGATACGTTAAAACTCGCTGATAACGCCGAGGTGCAACAAACCGTTGATAGAGAGGGCTTGTTTCAAGCGCAAACACCGCAAATGTTTAAATTTGGGGTACTGGTTAAGGCGCTAGAAAATGTGATTAGCAACAACAGTCACATTACCGACGAAGCCGAGGCGGTTGCGCAGATCGGTGGCAAAATTAAAGTTGTCTTGGGTTCAAAAAATAATATCAAAATTACGGTTACTGGCGATTTGCAATTAGCTAACTACTACATAGACAGCAACAATGAAAATTAAAACGGGACTTGGTCAAGACTCTCACGCCTTTGAGCCTGGGTTAGGAAAGGCGCTAATCTTGGCGGGTGTTACATTCGAGTACGAAAAAGGCCTGAGAGGGAATAGTGATGCCGATGTTGTTTTGCACTCTTTAACTAACGCAATCTCCAGCATCACCGGCAGAAATATTTTAGGAAAAGTCGCAGACGAGCTTTGCCAGCGAGGAATTACAGATTCTTGCAAATACTTGCAGTGTGCGCTTGATGATTTGAACGATTGGCAAATCGAGCACATTGCAATTTCATTGGAGTGCCTTGAGCCAAAAATATCGCCTCAAATCGAGAAAATGAAAAGCAATATTGCTGAGCTATGCAAAATTAGCACCAGCGATGTTGGTATTACCGCCACTACAGGAGAAAGTTTGACAGCCTTTGGTAGAGGTGAGGGTATTCAGGCATTAACCATTATTACCGTTAGCAAAAAATGAAATTAATAGATATTCCTACACGATCAAAAATACAAAAAATTCACTTCATCGGTATCGGTGGTACAGGCATGAGTGGCATTGCTGAGGTTCTGAATAACTTAGGCTATGAAATTTCAGGCTCTGATTTGCAGCCCAATGCTGTGACTAAGCGCCTTGAGAAATTAGGCTGTGAAGTAATGTACGGTCAAAAAGCCGAGAATATCACCGGCAAGCAAGCGGTTGTTGTCTCTTCTGCTATTTCAAAAAACAATCCAGAGCTGGAAGCTGCCAAAGAGAATCACCTGCTGATTGTACCTCGCGCTGAAATGTTGGCCGAGTTGATGCGTTTTCGCTTTGGCATTGCAGTTGCCGGAACCCATGGAAAAACAACCACAACCAGCCTTATCGTTCATATTTTGAGTGAAGCAAAACTTGATCCAACTTATATTATTGGTGGCATTCTCAATGCCACTGGCATGAATGCCAAATTGGGAAAAAGTGATTATTTAGTGGCGGAAGCCGATGAGAGTGACGCCTCATTTTTGCACTTACAGCCGATGCTTAGTGTAATTACCAATATTGACGAAGATCACATGGAGACCTATGAACACAATTACGACAATCTAACCAATGCCTTTGTTAGCTTTACCTCCAACCTGCCTTTTTACGGAGTTTGTGTTGTTTGTGTAGACGACCAAGGCGTACAAGATATTTTGAAAAAGATTCATCGCCCTGTTTTGGGTTATGGTTTTAGCGATGATGCTGACGTGCAGGCGTCTAATGTTGTTCAAAATAAAATGAAAATGACGTTTGATGTGGCGTGCAAAAAACATCAGCAAGATTTTGTTGTCACCCTAAACTTAATTGGCAAACACAATATTCTTAATGCGCTCGCGGCCATTGCCGTTGCCATTGAGCTTGAGATTCCGCATGATGTCATTCAGGCAGCGTTAGACAATTTTAGCGGTGTTGCCCGCCGACTGGACTATCACCATAAAATAAAAATTAACGGCCATGCTGTACCCTTGTTTGACGATTATGGCCACCACCCTAACGAAGTAGCAGCCGTGCTAAGTACACTTAGAAACACCTTCACTTCCAATCGCCTTGTGGTTATTTTTCAGCCGCACCGTTACTCACGCACTAAAGATTTATTTAATGAATTCGTTAGTTGCCTTTCTCGAGTAGATGTTTTAATTTTATTGGATATTTATCCAGCAAACGAAGCGCCCATTCATCAAGTCACGTCCGCAGCGCTTGCCGATTCTATTCGACAAAGAAGTTCGATTGACCCAATTGTGCTTGGCGGCAGTCAAGAAATACTCGACGTGCTACCGAATGTTGTTTTGGCTGAAGACATACTTTTGACATTAGGCGCTGGCGATGTTCATAAAATACCGCACGAATTGATCGAACATTTTGGGTGTCAGTAAGTATGATTTTAATGGAAGAGCCAATGGCTAAACACTGCTCGCTGAGGGCGGGTGGTCTTGCCAGTGAATTCTTTGCGCCGACCGATATTGGTCAACTCTCAAGCCACTTAAAGAAAAACAAAAAAACGATTATTTTCATCGGCTTAGGGAGTAATTTACTCATTCGTGATAATGGCTTTGATGGTCTGATCGTACACACCAAACACCTAAAAGGCCTTAATTTTACCAATGGCACAATAGCGGCAGAAGCCGGCACAACACTTGCCAAGCTTTCCCGATTTGCAGGAGCAAACAATAAGCACGGCGCGGAATTTCTCAGTGCCATCCCAGGAAGCGTTGGCGGTGCATTGGCAATGAATGCAGGTGCTTTTGGCTCAGAAATTTGGCAATATGTCACCTCCGTTACAACAATTGACAATAACGGCAATATTCAACAACGATCGCCTGATGATTTTGCTATCGCTTATCGCAGCGTTAAGGCAGAACATTGTGATGAATTTTTTGTAAGCGCCGAGTTTAACTTTAACCAAGTCGAAAAAAACATCGAAGCGCGTGACTTACTTGATAAACGAAATGCTTCTCAGCCTATCGGGCTACCAAGTTGCGGCAGTGTCTTTAAAAACCCTGATAATAATTTTGCCGCCAAGCTCATTGAGAGCTGTAATTTAAAAGGCTTCTGCATTGGTGGGGCTTGCGTTTCTGACAAGCATGCTAATTTTATTATCAACCAAAACTCTGCCACTGCCCAAGATATAGAAGAGCTTATTCAACACATCCAAACTACCGTCGCAAACACGTACGATGTCGCCCTTGAGCCGGAGTTGGTGATTATATGATTGCAGTACTCATGGGTGGCTATTCTGCCGAGAGGGAAATTTCACTGAAAAGTGGTAAAGCGGTTTATGAAGCGCTTTTGGCAAGCAGCGTTGATTGCTTTGCTTTCGACCTAACGAAAGACAACCTTGAACTACTGTGGGAAAAAGAGTTTGACAAGGCCTTTATCGTACTCCACGGTCGCGGCGGTGAAGATGGCTACATGCAATCTCTTTTAGAAAGCAAAGGCATTCCATTTACTGGCTCCAACAGTTCCGCCTCAGCTTTATGCATGAATAAAGCAATTACCAAAGAAGTTTGGCAGCAACACCTTCTCCCCTTGTCGCCATCCATTGTTGCAAGCAAAGTGAACCCACCACAGAGTGTTGATATCCCCCTGCCATGGGCAGTCAAGCCCATTCTAGAAGGGTCTAGCATCGGTATCAGCAAAGTAGTCAATGCCAGTGAGTTGGATGATGCTCTTGAATTGGCATGGAAATATGGCGATGCGCTGATTGAACACTGGATCGAAGGCAGCGAATACACTGTTGGCATCCTTAATGGAGAGACGCTACCTAGCGTGAAAATTATTTCTGATGTTGAATTTTACGATTACGATTCGAAATACTTTAGCGATAACACAGAGTACCTTTGCCCTGCCGATTTAACCGATGAGGAAGAATCCTACTTGCAAACAATTGCAATGGAGGCTTTTCGCGCAACTGGTGCCGCAGGTTGGGGGCGAGTTGACTTCATCATTGACAAAGACAAAACCCCTTATTTGCTCGAAATCAACACCGTGCCGGGTATGACCTCACACTCGCTTGTACCCATGGCAGCAAAAGCTAGAGGCATGACCTTTGAACAGCTCGTCCTAAGTATTCTCAATGGCTAGGCAACGATTCAATCGCTTAAATAAGCCAAAAAAATCAACCAAAGCTGTTGTTCAACAACTGGGGCAAAAACTGCCATTTTTATTGCTTATTTTGGCCATTGCTGTCATTGGTTACAACCTTCATCGCTCGCATTTATTTGAGCCAGAGATTAGCTGGACAATTGACGAAAAACTAAGCAAAAGTGAAATTCACTATGAGCAACTTATTACCCCCCTATTTGACAATAAATATTTAATCAGCTTGGCTGAATTAAAAACAAATCTCGAAGCTGAGCCATGGATTGCAAGCGCTGAAGTTAATCGGTTTTTTTGGAACAAAATTGACATTGAACTTACTGCCCATACCATAGCAATGCGCTGGCAGGATAAGGGTTATATTTCAACAGAAGGTGCACTATTTAAGCCAGAAGTACTAATAACGTCAGAGACTCCTTTAGCCGTTGTTGATGAAAATGAAACACCCAAATTCTTTGAAGATTACCAACTTTATCAGGCCATCCTTACGCCACTCGTCATTACAAAGTTTGTACGTGGGCAAATAGACACCCTTGCCATTGAGCCCGACGTGGGTATTATTCTAGGACATCAAAAGCAAGAGAGGCGTTTACGGGATTTTGTTAAAGCCTATAACAACCTCAAACAAACTTCTAGAAAGATACGAACAAGAGGAATTTTTGATATGCGCTATGCTAAGGGTTTTGCGCTGAGTTATCAGCAGCAGTAATCATTTGATAGCAAAAAGCCAAATTAATGGCGGACCAATAAAAAATAAGCACTTGCGCAACAATAAACAGGTAAGCATTAAAGCCTAAAGCGTCGACTGCAAGTCCAATCAGAAAGGCAAATGTTGTCGGTAATAGAATTTGGAGAAAGAACAAGTTCATATGAACAACAAAAGGCAAGCCCCAACGAAAACTAAGCTCCTTCCCTAGTGCAATATTAATAAAATTAAGTGTCAGCGGAACAATCAGAAAGTACACTGCCAATTGGACAAAAAATAGCCCTGTAACAAAAGAAGGAAACATCACAGTAAAGCCAATCGTCATAACCAGCCCAATATATCTGAAATTTTTCCCAACCTCAAGAACACCATCCAAGACGGAAACAGCACTTGAACCAAGCAGAACCAAACGAGATACGTTAATTGAAAGCAAGGCGTAACCATAAATAAATAACAGCATATACAGTAAGGTCTTTTCCGGCGGCGCAACCCCTTCAACTACTTGGCCAGCAAGTAACGGTGGAATCACTTGCTTGTACCAAATTAACAAGTCAGAAAAAATAAGTAGCAAAGGTAAAGCAAAAGCCAGTGGAATGATAGATATTTCTATAATTTTCCGCCAGTTCACAATACTAAACGCCAAGCTGGCAAGAATGGTTTTTTTGATAGGTAATATCATCAACTTAAACTCGAATTAACAACACTAATTGTAATTTTTAGTCTTTGGCCCGGATGAATAATACTCGACGTGCCCAGCATATTCCACTCGCGTATTTGAGTCACCGTTACACTGTACCTGTTGGCAATCTTGGACAAACTATCACCCGACCTGACTTTATAAGTAATCTTACGAGTGATGTCAAGACCGGTTTTGGCTATTTTGGCGAGCTCTGTTTGATTCTTATTTGTCAGCCAAATAACCAGCTTTTTACCTATCGACAAGGGCGCTGATGGTTGAATATGATTCCACCGAACAAGGTCATTAATACTGGCCCCAAACTGGGCGGAAATTTTCCACAAACTATCCCCAGAGACAACTTCGTATACCACCTTAGAGGCGCTTTTTTGTGCGTTTAGTCGGCTTTTTTCTCTTTGCTCTTCCGACAGTGCATAATACGCTTCGCCTTGTTGTGCAAGCGGCACAATGATGTAATCACCCGCACGAATTCTGTCGTCGCGAAGTTCGTTAACACTGATGATCTGCTCTAGTGTTGTGTTGTATTTACTCGCTAAATAGTTAAGGCTTTCACCCGATTGAATTTGGTGACGAACCCAACTAATCTGAGGATGCTCACCCGACTCGTTGAGCTTTTTCTCAAAAATTGATACTACCGAATCTGGCAGTAAAAGTGTAAATGGCAAAGTACTTGGTGTTGCCCATCGTCGCAAACCAGGATTGAACGTATAGACCTCATCAATACTAAGCCCTGTCCACTGAGAGATTAACGCCAAATCAAACTGAGAATCCAGCTCAATCTCTTGTAGATAGACTTCATTATCAACCCTCTCGAAACTTTGATTATAGCGAGATGGGTCTTGTAGAATTTTTGCCACTGCTAGTAATTTTGGCACATATCGTTTTGTTTCATTCGGCAACTGCAAGTGCCAGAAATCTGTTTTTTTGCCGCTTTTTTTATTGGCGTTAATCGCATTTTGAACTCGCCCAGGGCCAGCGTTGTAGGCCGCAATTGCTAATAGCCAATCACCGCCAAATAATTGATTAAGATTTTTCAAGTATTTTACAGCGGCCTTTGTAGATGCTAATACGTCACGCCTTCCCGCATACCACCAATCCTCTTCAAGGCCGTACAACTTGCCTGTCGAAGGAATAAATTGCCAAAGCCCCGCTGCCGTGCCGTGAGAATAAGAAAACGGATAATAAGCAGACTCGACAATTGGCAACAAGGCAACTTCAAGCGGCAAACCCTCTTTCTCAACTTCACTCACAACCAAATGAAGGTAGGGTTGTGCGCGTTTACTCACCCTTTCAAGATAATCTGGGTGCTTTACAAACCATGCAATATGCTCATCAACTCGTTGATGATTTTGATTGCCTAGCCTCTGATGATTGGCAATATAGTGCCAAAGATTAGATTCGTCTTTATGAGCTTTTGATGGCGCTGAAATATCAATTAAATTAGCTACATTTCTGACATTGTCAACACCGCTTTGACAGCTCGATAATACCAATACAAGCAATAATAAAAAGGGTCGCACTATTATTTGCTTGAACAAAGTGGTGAATCTGGGGCGCCTTGGCGCGTCACCCACTCAGCTGATGTGTAAGTATGCATCGCGAGAGCATGGATATGATTTAACTCCTCTTTAAAGAGTTTGTTGATAAAACGATGTCGATCAATCAACTTCATATCAGCAAATATCTCACTCACAACCACCAATTTAAAATGCGACTCCGTAGCGGGTCCTGAATGATTACTTGACTCATTAATCACTTCTAAGTGGCTGGGCTCTAAAGCAACTTTCAGTTGCTCCTCTAAGTGAGACTGTATGCTAGTCATCAGTATTTTCCTCAAAGGCGTACTCAAAAGCATCCGAGTAGAAATTTTTCTTCGAAAGGCCTCTTTCTAGGCAGCCACTAGCTGCTGATCTGACCATAATAGGTGGCCCACAAGCATAAACCTCATAATCGGATAAATCTGAAAAATCTTGAATGACAATCTCATGAACAAAGCCTTTTTCGCCACCCCAAGAATCATTGGCTTCTGACAAAACAGGGGTATAAGCAATCGACTCAAACTCATTGGCCCATTCAGAAGGCAGGCTAGAATAAATATCTTCCTCAGCTCTAACACCCCAATAAATATGTATTTTTCTTTGAGAGTCAATAGAGATCAAATGCTCAACAATCGCCTTAATAGGACCAAAACCAGTACCACCCGCAATTAAGATGGCGGGCTTATCGCTTTCTTCTCTTAAGAAGAAGTCGCCTTTAGGGCCTTCAATTCTAAGAATGGTTTTTTCGGTCAAACTATTAAAAATAAAATTGGTAAATTGACCATCCTCAACCAGTCTAACGTGAAGCTCGATTAAGTTAGAGTTAACAGGCGCATTGGCAATTGAAAAGGCACGAGGCTCAAAATCAGAATGCTCTAGATCGAGGTATTGTCCTGCTAAATATTGCAAAGATTGAGCGCCTGGAATCTTAAGCATGATTTGAATCACGTCGTGGTTGAGGCGATTAATCTGCTCTACCTTGCAAGGTAGTGAACGAACCTCAATATTTGCCAAATCATCTAACTCATCAACATTAATATACAAATCACTCGTCGCTTTGCACTGGCAAAGCAGCGCCATGCTGGCCTCTAAATCTTGCTCTGTAAGCGCTGGAGGCACATCGCCGTCGTATTCAATGTCACCGTTTAAAACAACGGCTTTGCACTTACCGCAAAAACCATTTTGACAACCATAGGGAAAGTTAAGTCCATGCACTAGAGCGTCATCTAAAATTGGCCCGTCACCCGCGCTCTGAAAGGATTTTCCACTGGCCTGATTTAAGACTGTAAACATCGTATTGAGTAATATAAAAATTTAGGGGTATTATAAAGTTAAGTTAGGAAACCTGCTTGACTATACGAAACTTACCCTAAAGGAGGCTACGCACTGCCCTATGGGTATAAAGTTAAGTTGAGCAACTTGCTTGGATTACGCAACTTATGCTCCTTGAGTATAATTAAGAACCCTTTGATGTAAGTCTAGTATGCATATGAGTTTATCGCCTAATAATTCGGTCATTTTTTTAATGGGCCCGACCGCTTCGGGAAAAACAGAGTTAGCCATCGAGCTGTGCAAGCACCTTGACGCTTATTTGATTAGTGTGGATTCGGCTCTAATCTATCGCACAATGGATATTGGCACCGCCAAACCCGACGCCGGAACCTTGCAAAAATACCCGCATGCGCTGGTCAACATTTGCGAACCAGAGGATTCTTTTTCGGTCAACGACTTTGTTTCTCAAGCAAAAACGCATATTAGCTTAGCACTTGAACAAAATAAATTGCCCGTCTTGGTGGGTGGTACTTCGTTTTATTTTCACGCCCTAGAATACGGTCTTTCAGCTTTGCCAGAGTCAACGAATGAGTCAAGGCAACATTTCACCGAACAATTGAAAAATCAAGGCAGTGAAGAACTGCATAAACATTTAAGCTCTATTGACCCTATCGCGGCAAACAGAATTCATTGCAACGACTCTCAAAGAGTAACGCGCGCTCTTGAAGTGCATTACTTAAGCGGAAAAACACTGAGTGAACTACAAGGTAACAAAGATGGCAATGCGCTCAACAACCCTATTAAGAAAATTGTACTGATGCCCGATAGAGCAGTACTGCATCAGAGGATCGAACAACGCTTTAACAATATGATGAGCTCTGGATTTATAGACGAGGTTAAAACGCTTCGAGCGAATAAAAAACTCAATTTAGATTTGCCATCCATTCGTTGTGTTGGTTATCGTCAAGCATGGCAATATTTAGACGGCAACACCAACGAGGATGAAATGGTTGAAAAAGCCATCATTGCAACTAGACAGCTATGCAAACGCCAGTGCACTTGGCTTAGACACGAAAATGAAGCGCTCACCCTAGCTGAATCGAACATCGATAAAGTGATTGAATTTATTGGAAAAGCAGGCGCTTAAAGTCCTCACCGCGCGCATTAAAATCATCATACATATCAAAACTTGCGCAAGCCGGTGAAAGTAAAATTGCTCCGCTAGGTGCGTAACACTTTGCAATCGATAGGGCCTGCTCCATCGATTGGGCAACTTCAACAGCGCAGTTGGTAATGTTTGAGGCAAAGCCCTCAGCCGCCTCACCGATGAAAACAACCGCCTCTGCTTTTTCATCGATTAGCTCAAACATCGCCGAATAATCCTCTTTTTTTGCAATGCCGCCCGCTATCAAAACCAGAGATGGGTAACTCTCACTCAGTGCATTAATAGCGGTTATTGTTGAGATGGCATTGGTCGACTTCGAATCATTGAAAAAGTCTACGCCATCCATGTTAACCACCCACTCTAAGCGGTGAGGAAGGCCTGTGAATTCGATTGCCGCTTGCGTCATGGCCTTGTTTGGCAAACCAACAAGATAGCCCAATGTGAAGGCCGCAAGAACATTGCTCATATTGTGCTTGCCAACTATCTTCAAATCTTCGCTACCAAATAAAGCCTCATCTTTATTAAAGAAAGTGGTGACACCCTGATCAGTTTCAACTCTAAACTCACATTCTTGACTGGACTTGTCTAGACCAAAACAACAATCCCAGGCAATCTCAGAAGTGGTGCTCTCATCAAGATTAACCACCTTGTTTTGACAATAGGGGTAAAGGCTTATTTTTGAAGCGATGTAAGCATCAAAGTCTGGATAGCGATCCAAATGATCCGGAGTAATGTTCAGCACCAAGCCCGCGAGCAAATCCAATGAATTCGTATAATCCAGTTGATAGCTGGATAATTCAACAACATACAAATCCACATCATCACTCAAAGCATCCATCACAGGAATGCCAATATTGCCGCAAATTGCTGTATTTTTACCTGCCGCAAGCCCCATTTCACCAACAAGCTGAGTGACAGTTGATTTGCCGTTAGAGCCACTGATACCAATAATAGGTGCATTAGCGTGACGCGAAAATAACTCAATATCACCAATCAGAGGAATGTTTTTTTCTTTCGCCCAAATGACTATTTCCTCTGACATAGCAATGCCAGGGCTAACAATAACCTCTTCAACGCCCTCGAGTAAATCCTCCTTCCAAAAGCCCAACTTGCAATCATCAGACAACCCTTCTGTTATAAAGGTATCAAGCAATGGTGGTGACTGACGAGAGTCTGCAACTTGGTAGCCCACTTGTTGGTTTTTAAAAAAACGCGCAACAGAAAGACCTGTGAGTCCCATACCTAAAATAAGTTTCATTTAAAAAAGAGCCCTCTTTCCTTGCTTTTTGAGTCGAAATTGACTATATTTTACACTTTTACTTTATCTTTAAATATTATGCGTTCAAACGTTCAAGCAGCAAGTAACGCGATTGTTATCAATCGCACCCTTAGAAGCACTTACCAATTACTTTCAGCAACGCTACTTTTTAGCGGTGTTATGGCTTATGTATCAATGGCAATTGACTTCCCACACCTTGGTTTGATGACCCTTCTTGGTTACTTTGGTTTACTATTTTTAGTAACCAAACTTAGAAACTCTGCTTACGGTATTTTAGCGGTATTTGCCTTGACTGGCTTCATGGGCTTAACCTTAGGGCCAATTATTAGTATGTACCTCGATGCCTTTAGTAATGGCGCAGAACTGGTTGCCATGGCAATGACTGGCACTGCGGTTGTTTTCGGCACTCTATCAGTTTATGCTATCGTTTCCCAAAAAGACTTTAGTTTTATGGGTGGCTTTTTATTCGCAGGCATTATGGTGATGTTTTTGATGGGCTTGGCTGCGTATTTCTTCTCTATGCCAGCCTTATCTCTAGCTGTATCTGCTGGTTTTATTTTGTTAATGAGCGGACTAATACTCTACCAAACAAGTGAGATCATCCATGGTGGTGAAACGAACTACATTATGGCGACGGTAACACTTTATATCTCGATTTATAATTTATTCCTTAGCTTGCTTCATCTCCTAGGCTTCGCTGCTGGCGACGATTAGTGGTCGACGTTGAGGGCTATCGCGCTAACGTTGGCATTGTACTCACAAACGAAAAGAAGCAAGTACTTCTAGCTAAGCGATACAAGGAAAGCTCTTGGCAGCTTCCACAAGGCGGAATCGATAAGGGTGAAGACCTCTTCGATGCGCTTTATCGCGAGCTTGAAGAAGAAGTTGGACTTGCAAAAGAGCATGTTACTGTGCTTGCAAAAACACCAAAATGGTTACGTTATGATTTACCAAATAATTACCTCAGACCCAACCAAAAGCCGCTTTATGTTGGCCAAAAACAAGTGTGGTTTTTACTAAGACTGAGCTCTGGAGAAGAGAGTATTTGTCTAGATTCTCACGATGAAATTGAATTTGACGATTGGAAATGGGTCGATTTCTGGAGTCCTATCGAGGCCGTCATCGACTTCAAAAAAGACATCTATGAGGACATGCTAAAAGCCTTAGCTCCAGTATTATTCGATAATAAACACCATATTCCAGCCGAGTATTCACGCCCGCTTCAATGCACCGCTATTCGATTTGACTCTTAGCTTAAAGACCTTTTAATTATCTCTACGGGCGTGAGTATATGTGCCTCCACAAGCTGCGTGGCGCCCTTAACATTGCGCTCAAGTGCCAAATTAAGTAACGCTGTATGCTCTTGCTGATTCACTCCAAGTGTATCGGCATTAGTCACATTTTCTTTTAGCCAAAGATTGCGGTATCGGGTTGATTTCTCAAATAGCGACCGCCTAATTTGCAGCAATCTTGGCGATCCGCAGCCAGTTACTAAATCACTGTGAAAGGCACTGTGTCGCTTCTGCCACTCTTTGAGGTCGACATTCTCCGCAGAACTGCTTTTATTTAGCCTGTGCATAGCAGCTAAACAATTGGCCTCCCAATAGTCGTCACCCTTCTCAATGGCCATTTTTATGCAAAGCGCCTCGATTTTGGCTCTCGCTTGATAAATATCCTCTAGGTCGTCCAATGAAATGTCGCTAACGTAAAATCCTCTTTGGTTTTCTGAGACAACCAAGTCTTTCGTGATCAGTTGACTTAATGCCTCCCTAAGGGGACTAGTGCCCACTTCATAGCGCTCTTTTAGGGTCTTAATATGTAGTTTTTCACCCGGAAGGTATTTACCTTCTAGAATATCACCGGTAAGAGCTTCAAGAATTTGTGATGCTGTGTTTTTTGATGATGCGATAATTAAACCTGATCGGTGATATTGATAAATACCATCATGATAAATGCTGAGTGGCCCCTAGTGTAATTAATTGAATTTTACTACAAATGTCGTTATAATAAAAAAATGTCGACATTTTATTTAAACTTATTGCAGCCATGAAAAGTAATCAAATTAAAGGGTTTAGCGTTAACCCGCACCTGAAAAACAACAGACTGACAGTAGTGACACTCTCGAGTTCGACAATTAATGGCTTTTGCAAAAAGGTAGCCAAGCAAAGCGTACAATCAATTGAGTACAAGCCATTTTTACGTTTTCATGTCGCCAACTGCCTCAACCAGGAAACAAATAACACCCTTGGTGATTTCCTCCTAAACACTATTAAAGACCGTCAAACTGGTGCGGTGCTGCTTCAATGTGAATCACTTGATTCAGAAACACTAAACAACATAGACTTTATTGATTTCAACATACTGCTGTCAACGGCAATTTCCCACCTTATTGGTGTGCCAAACCTTGACTCCATGTCGGGCAAATTTTATGCACGTTTTAGTGTTAAAAACGAGGATAACAGTGACAGTTACCTGCGCCAAGCACATCGCCGTATGGAGCTTCACACAGACGGCACCTATGTTAAAGAGCACACCGACTGGGTCATTATGCAAAAAATGCTTGAAATTGATGTTGAAGGTGGCGAATCTCTACTTCTGCACGTTGATGATTGGCAAGAATTGGATAAGTTCTACAGCGATGACCAGGCTAAAGCGGAGATACAATGGGGTTCACCACCAAGCAAAAACGTGGGTTACAAAACCTACCACCCAGTCTTTATCAAAGAAGAAAAACAAGGTGAGCCACGCATGTCCTTTATTGATCAATTTGCCGAACCACTTAATACCGATCAAGGCTTGTACCTTTATGAGATGGGTGAATCTCTAGAAGCCGAAACCAATACTTTTGGCGTTGAGCTCTGTGAAGGAAGTATGCTTATTATTAACAACTATTGTTGGCTGCACGGTCGGGATAAATTTATTGCCAGAAAGAATCTACACCGAGAACTCTTGCGCCAAAGGGGCGCTTTTTCTGAGAACGCACGCTTTGAGCAAAAATCGGTATAGTATCTAGAGATTTAATAGCATTTCAAATATGTACGATTACATAATCATCGGTGGCGGCATTGTAGGCACCTCTACTGCCCTATCGCTGATAACCGAGCAACCGGACAAGAAAATCCTATTATTGGAGAAAGAGTGTTCATTTGCCGCCCACCAAACTGGTCACAACAGTGGTGTCATTCATGCGGGCGTTTACTACCAACCCGGCAGTTTAAAGGCACAATTCTGCAAAGAAGGACTAAAGGCAACGATAGATTTCTGCACAGAGCACAACATACCTTTTGAACAATGTGGCAAGTTACTTGTTGCCACCACAGATATCGAACTCAACCGAATGAGCGCGTTGTTTGAACGCTGCCAACAGAATGGTATTGAGGCTAAATCGTTAAGCAAGCAGCAGTTAAAGCAAATTGAACCCAATATCACCGGTCTTGGCGCCATTCTAGTTAAATCAACTGGCATTGTTAATTACAAATTAATCACTCAAAAAATGGCTGAACAGTTTGAAGCCTTAGGCGGTGAATATTTACTGGACAGCCAAATCACCAACCTTAAGGAAGATTCGAATTCTGTTGAAGTCATTACCAAACAAGAAGCATTCAAAACCAAGTATCTGGTTAGCTGTGCAGGACTCATGGCTGATCGCATTGTTAAGCTGCTCAATATACCCACAGACTTTCGAATTATTCCCTTTCGTGGCGAATACTTTCAACTACCAAAAAAATGCAATCAACTTGTTAAGCATTTGATCTACCCCATTCCAGACCCCGAACTGCCTTTCTTGGGTGTTCACTTAACAAGAATGATTGACGGCAGTATCACCGTTGGCCCCAATGCAGTCTTGGGGTTTAAACGTGAAGGCTATAGCACAATCAACTTCAGTTTCAGAGATACAATACAAATGCTCACCTTTAAGGGCTTCTACAAGGTGATTAGACAAAACTGGAAATCGGGCATCAGTGAAATACTTAACTCGGTTTTCAAGGCTGGCTATCTGCGGCAAGTTCAAAAATATTGCCCATCAATCAAACTCAAAGAGTTAAACCCCTATCCAGCAGGTATACGTGCACAGGCCGTACTAAAAGATGGCACTCTGGTGCATGATTTTCTATTTGCCGAGAGTAAGCGCTCCATTCACGTTTGCAATGCCCCTTCTCCTGCGGCAACCTCAGCAATACCGATTGGCAAATACATTACTAATAAAGCAATTAAGGCTTTTAATCGGTTAAGTTAGATCGAAAGAACTGGTTAATCATAACTCCAAAATCTTGACGACCAACTGATCCACCTTCTTGGTTTAGTTGAAAAAGTGCCGGTTCTACCACTTTTTTTGGAATAGTCAGTGCGCTTCGAAGCGCTAGAATTTTTGCTGTAAATTCTACCAAGAATTCGGGATGTCCTTGAATTGTTAAGATATTGTTATTTATGTAAAAACCAGCATTTTCACAGAAATCAGAACTGGCATAGACAATAGCGCCACCTGGAGGCTTAACCACTTGATCTTGGTGGATGATATTAAGTGTAATTTCATCACTTATGTCGCCCATCCAGTCTGCCTTATTATCAAGACTGTAAGTATCAAGGCCGATTCCCCAGCCTTTGTTGGATTTTTCAACAACACCACCTAAAGATTGCGCAATGATTTGATGGCCAAAACAAATGCCGACTAGGGGTTGTTTAGCACGGTAAATATCCACGATGAGGCAACCAAGTATTGAAATCCAACTTAGCTCCTCATAAACGCCGTTTTTGGAGCCAGTGATTATCCATCCATCGCATTCATTAATATCTTGCGGAAATTCACCGTCACAAGCTTCATATATTCTAAACTCAAACGTGCTCTCTTTATCACTCAGAAGTGCGACAAACATCTCAGCATAACTACCGTATACCTCTATTAATTCATCAGGCACCTTGCCTACTTGAAAAATACCAATGATCATTTAGATTACTCAGGTGGGTGTGTCATGAGAGAAAATCTCATCCTTCACGATAATCATCCTGTTAAAGATATTATTGTAAAGGGCTTTTTGAAGACCTTGTGCGTCATTCTCACTGATGGATTCAATAACAGATTCATGATGATCCATCATCACTTGGGTACCAACTCTGCCAACTACCACCCGCATAAAAGGAGAAAACTGCAACCAAAGACTGTTCACCATTGGCAATAAAACCACCGAAGGACTGTGATGATATATTAAAAAATGAAATTGACGATTGTATCTAACATACTCTTCAACATCGCCCTCAACGATTGACCTCATCAATCGCTCGTCCACGTCGATTATTTGTTTTAATGCTTTATCATCGATACTTGGCAAGGCGGAAGATGCAAGCTTGGGCTCTAGACTAACTCTTGCATGAAAGATCTCATCAAACTTGTCTTCATTGATTTCGGCTACACAAATTCTACGGGTCTCTGTTAACTCCAATGCACCTTCTGACACAAGCCTCTGCACAGTTTCTCTAACAGGCATTGGACTCACTTCGAATGCTTCTGCAATGCCGCGCAAAGTAATGCTCATACCGGGGGTGAATTCACCGGTAAGCAAAAGTTCGCAGAGAGATTGGTACACCCACTCTTTCACGGAAGTATCCCCTCTTATTTTTGCAACTTTTAACAACAGCTCGTTTTGCATAAATCCTTTTATGTGGTGCGTTTTTACTAAACTAAAAATGTGATCACAAATTTTATTATCCCACAAACCAATCCACTTAAAACCAACGAAAAAATATTAAATCCACGAATTAATCGACATGCAAACCCACCAGAGAGCGGCCTTAGTTTCGACCTTATAAATCACAACTATTGATAATTGAGGTTTATAATTCCCATCTTAAAACATTTATTTTTATTATGAAAAAATCAATACTAAAAAACGAGGGTTTGTTGAAGTCAGCTGGCTATATTAACGGACAGTGGATTGGTGCTGAAAGCATTAATCGGTTTGATGTTAAAAACGCCTACTCTCAAGACCTTATATGCACACTGCCAGAAATGGGTAAAGCAGAAACAAATAGTGCTATTGAAGCCGCCAATAATGCTTGGCCAAACTGGCGCAGCAAAACCGCTAAAGAACGAGCTGCAATATTAAGAAAATGGTTTAATCTTATCCTTGACAATCAAGAAGACCTGGCCACATTAATGACCCTTGAGCAGGGTAAGCCGTTAGCCGAGGCCAGAGGCGAGGTTGGTTACGGCTCCTCGTTTATCGAGTGGTTTGCAGAAGAAGGTAAAAGAACTTATGGTGATGTTATACCGACACCTTCCAACGACCGCCGTATCTTGGCAATCAAGCAACCCATTGGGGTTGTTGCGGCTATTACCCCTTGGAACTTCCCTATTGCTATGATAACTCGCAAATGTGCACCCGCCTTAGCTGCTGGTTGCCCAGTTGTTATCAAACCTGCTGCCGAGACACCGCTTTCTGCTTTGGCGTTGGCGGAGTTAGCCGATCAAGCAGGTATCCCTGCGGGCATTATTAACGTTGTTGTTGGTACCAATGCAAAAGAAATTGGCCTCGCCCTAACCGACAGCCCAATTGTCAGAAAGCTGTCATTCACAGGCTCAACAGGGGTTGGAAAAATTCTAACCAGAAATTGCGCCGACACGATGAAAAAAGTCTCGATGGAGCTTGGTGGTAACGCCCCGTTTATTGTTTTTGATGATGCAGACCTAGACAAGGCAATTGCCGGTGTGATGGCGTCCAAATATCGTAACACAGGTCAGACCTGCGTCTGCACAAACCGAATTCTTGCACAAGAAGGAATTTATGATCAATTTGTAGAAAAGCTAAGCGAGGCAGTTAAATCCCTCAATGTGGGTAACGGCTTAGATGATGGCGTCTCTCAAGGTCCACTAATCAACCAAAATGCAGTTGAAAAAGTAGAAGAGCATATCGAGGATGCTATTGCCAAAGGGGGTGTAGTGATCGCTGGCGGCAAACGCCACGAAAAAGGCGGAACCCTGTTTGAGCCTACTGTTATCGCTAACGCAACAATTGAAATGAAAGTCGCCAAAGAAGAAACTTTTGGGCCATTGGCGCCAGTCTTTAAATTCTCGACAGAGGAAGAAGCCATTGCAATGGCCAATGACACTGAATTTGGTTTGGCTTCTTATTTTTACACCAATGATATTGGCAGAGTTTGGCGTGTATCAGAGGCACTTGAATACGGCATGGTGGGTGTTAATGAAGGTGTAATTTCCAACGAAGTCGCACCTTTCGGCGGTATTAAAGAATCGGGATTAGGCAGAGAGGGTTCGCACTATGGAATCGACGATTTTCTTGAGCTTAAATACATTTGCATGGGTGGATTAGGCTGAATTTTTTACCAATAAAAATTAATCCAACTCAATAGCAATACCAACATTTTTATACTTGATAAACTGGTGCGGTTTTTCAGCGCTTGGTATAATGCAGCTTTGCATTTATTCAGGTTGGGTTATGAAAATTGGTATTCTAGGTCTTGGGACCGTCGGTGGTGGCGTTGTTAATGTTTTACGAAAAAACAGCAACTCTATTGAGCGTCGTACCGGAGTGAAAATTCAAATGCCCCATGCGGCAGTCAAAAGCGTTAACGAGCCAAGAATTTGTGATGATGGTGACATCAACATTACCGAAGATGCGTTTGAAGTCGTTAACAACCCAGAGATAGATGTTGTATTAGAACTTATTGGCGGCACAACCATCGCTAAAGAGTTAGTTATTGCCGCAATCAATAATAACAAGCACGTCATCACCGCTAACAAGGCTTTAATTGCAACCCACGGCAATGAGCTGCTTGCGCTTGCCAAAGAAAAAAATGTACATCTACTGTTTGAAGCGGCTGTTGCAGGTGGAATTCCCATTTTAAAATCCTTAGAGCAGGGACTAAGCGCCAACAAAATTGAACTAGTGGCGGGCATTATTAACGGCACTGGTAACTTCATCCTTAGCGAAATGAAAGAAAAAGGCCGAGATTTTGCCGACGTTTTGGCCGAGGCTCAAGCACTAGGCTACGCCGAAGCAGATCCAACATTTGATATTGAAGGTATTGATGCGGCGCATAAGCTTTGCATTCTTGCGGCGATTGCATTTGGCACAGAACTTCAATTTGACAAAGTGTACACAAAAGGCATCAGCGAAGTTACCGCTGAAGATATTAAATACGCGACAGAGCTGGGCTATACAATCAAACATCTTGGTATTGCCAAAAGATCTGGCGATGCGATCGAAATGCGCGTTCATCCAACTTTAATCGCTAATAAACAATTAATTGCTAATGTCAATGGCGTTATGAACGCAGTACTTGTTAAAAGTAACGCCCTTGGAACATCACTTTACTATGGTGCTGGCGCAGGCGATGAAGCGACAGCCTCAGCGGTCATAGCTGATTTAATTGACATTATCAACAACCAAAAAAGTGATCACATCCTTGGTTGGAAAGCACAAGAAAAACCTGAAGTACTTGATTCGGATTTAATTGAAAGCGAGTTTTATCTGCGTTTGTTAGTTTCTGACAAGAGGGGCGTGCTAGCTGAAATCACACAAATATTCTCTCAAAACAATGTCAGCATTGAGTCCCTTGTACAGAAACAAGTAGATGGCAATAACAACGCTCATATCGCCGTCATCACCAACAAAATTCACACTCAGGACATTCGAGCCGTTAAATTGGCTATTGAAGCCTGCGAATTCAACCAAGCCAGTGTGAAAATTATTCACATTGAATCACTAGATTAACAATAAGAGAGTAATGATGAGATACACAGGTCTAATTGAAAAGTACAGAGACAGACTACCAGTTGGTGACAACACGCGCCTTATCAGCCTTGGCGAGGGCAACACACCTTTAATTAAGCTTGAAAACATTCCAGTCCTTCTTGGCAAGAATGTTGACCTTTACATTAAATACGAAGGTCTAAACCCGACCGGCTCATTCAAAGACCGCGGCATGACGATGGCTGTTACTCACGCAGTTGAAGAAGGCTCTAAAGCCATTATTTGCGCCTCAACGGGCAACACTTCTGCAGCAGCAGCAGCTTACGCTGCTCGCGCAGGAATCAAAGCTTTTGTTATTATTCCCGAAGGAAAAATTGCACTTGGAAAATTAGCTCAGGCAATGATTCACGGCTCGACTATTATTCAGATCAAAGGCAACTTTGACGATGGCATGGAGATCGTTAAAGAAATTGCCGATCACGCGCCTGTTTCAATTGTAAATTCAATTAACCCTTACCGCCTACAAGGGCAAAAAACGGCCGCTTTCGAAATTATCGATGAGCTTGGTGCAGCACCAGATTACCACTGCCTTCCGGTAGGAAATGCCGGTAATATCACCGCACATTGGATGGGTTATACTGAATACAAAGACGCCGGAAAAGCAAGCAAAACACCGGTTATGGTCGGCTATCAAGCCGAAGGCGCAGCCCCATTTATTAAAGGCTCTAGAGTAGACAATCCTGAGACGGTGGCAACAGCCATTCGAATCGGCAACCCGCAAAGCTGGGATCAAGCACTCAAGCTAAGCAAAGAATCAAAAGGCTGGTTCACTGCGCATTCGGACGATATTATTTTGGCGGCACAAAAACTACTAACTGAAAAAGAAGGTATTTTCTGTGAACCGGCTTCAGCGATTTCAGTTGCTGGCGCGATGATAGATATTCAATCTGGAAAAATCCCTGAAGGCTCTACTGTTGTGTGCACATTGACAGGTCACGGACTTAAAGATCCCGATACGGCGATTGGTCAGTGCGATCAGAGCGCAATGATTAATGTTAATCCAACACTGAAAGAAGTTAAAAAAGCCATTTTGGATAATATGTAGTTCAATCAAAGCAATTGTTGAATGACCAAGCAAAGCTATAAAACCATAGAACAATGTGTCGGTAATACGGCGCTGGTTCGCCTACAAAGATTAAATCCGAACCCGTCTAATGTGGTTCTGCTTAAGCTCGAGGGCGACAACCCAGCCGGCTCTGTGAAAGACCGCGCTGCTCTCAACATGATTCTTCAGGCCGAAAAACGTGGCGACATCAAACCAGGCGACACCCTTATTGAAGCAACCAGTGGCAATACTGGCATAGCTTTAGCAATGGTGGCTGCGATTAAAGGCTACAAAATGTGCTTAATCATGCCTGACAACCTCTCTCAAGAGCGAAAAGATGCAATGGCCGCCTACGGTGCAAATCTGATCTTAGTCACCGAAAAAGAAGGTATGGAGGGTGCGCGCGATCTTGCCAGTAAAATGGTAGCGGGAAATAAAGGCACACAGCTGGATCAATTTTCCAATCAAGATAATCCGGGCGCTCATATCAACGCCACAGCTGCAGAGATTTGGCGGGACACAAATGGCGAAGTCAGTCACTTTGTCAGCGCCATGGGTACAACTGGCACCATTATGGGTGTTTCTAGTTATTTAAAAAAGCAGAATTCTGAGATTGAAATCATTGGCATTCAGCCCGATGCCGACTCTCATATTCCTGGTATTCGTCGCTGGCCAAAAGAATACTTACCAAGTATTTTTGACGCCTCTAAAGTGGACGCCGTGATGGATGTATCACAAACTGTATCCGAGCAAACCACTCGAGATTTAGCAACAGAAGAGGGTATTTTTGCCGGTATTTCTTCAGGCGGAGCAGTCGCCTGTGCGATTGAGCTATCAAAGAAAGTGAGTAACGCCGTGATTGTCACGATAATCTGTGACCGCGGCGACAGATACCTCTCTACAGGGGTTTTTCAGCGTTAATGAAACGCTACGTACTCTATCAACTTCCCTCCAAGTCACAAACTTACCTAGCTATTTTGCTGGCTGGTTTATTGACAATTATTGTTATTACTTTTTTTATTGAAATTAGTGATTACGCCCAGCACCTCTATAAACAAACTGTTCGTGAAAAACCATTATTAGGCCTGATAATTACACCACTGACCTATATAGGGGTCATTTATGTGGCGAAATTCTACTTTCATAGGGTGCAAAGCTCTGGCATACCGCAAATCATCGCAGCACTTGACTCACGCAATAGGCAAATAAGACAACAGTTATTATCCTTTCGCATTGCCTTGGCAAAAATTGGTTTCATTTTCATAGGCATGCTCGGTGGTGCGCCGATTGGCATTGAAGGGCCGTGCATTCATATTGGCAGTTCAATTTTCTACGGATTTAACCAATTCCTTAATTTAAAGCGAAAAATAATGATTCACTCGATGATTGTCATCGGTGGCTGTGCGGGCCTTATTGTTGCTTTTAATTCGCCAATCGCTGCATTTTTATTTGCCATTGAAGAGCTTGGCAGAAACATCAAAAAACAAGCTTTAATCTTAATCGCGCTTTGCTGTGCGGGTGTTTATTTGGCATCCATTGTTTATCATCGAGGCAGTGAGCCTTATCTTGGCGATTTATCCACACTTACTTTTGACTACACGCTGATTTGGCAACTGATTCCTTTGGCAATCGTCGCTGGATTGATGGGTGGCGCATTCGCCAAAATTATGGTGATCTTGGTAAGAAAATTTATTGTTCATACCAAGGGTAAAGTTCTTTTCGTTGCACTCATTCTAGGCAGTATCGTCGCCCTCTTTAATTACTTTTCTGGTGGAATGATTGCCGGCTCTGGCAAGGAAGAAGTACTGCTAATGTTTGAATCAGAAAAACTCGGTATTGACTTCTTACTGATGAAATATTTTGCTACACTAACCTCCCTTACCTCTACCATTCCGGGTGGTTTATTCATGCCGGCCATTTCCATTGGCGCAAGCATTGGCTCTGAAAGTAGCGCAATAATAACGGCGATTAACCCACAGATAGTTATTATCATGGCGATTGTTGCCTATCTTTCGGGCACCATCAGAACGCCATTAACATCTGCTTTTGTGGTGTTGGAGATGACCTCAACGCTGCATTTAATATTGCCAGCACTTATGGTTGCTTTTATCGCGAGTTACGCTTCTTCGTTTATCAAAAAGAATCGACTCTACGAAACACTGGCGCTCAATTACTACAAAATCGCAAGCTGAATTTATGCGCTATTGACTGCTGAAGTAGGCCTTAAAAACCTGAACAGTAAAGTCGATATCTGCCCTCGATATGCCTAAGTGGCACACCAGTCGAGACGCCGATGAAAGCTTGGGAACCAGTATATTATTCTCAAGCAACAATAGCTGTAAATTTTCTCTGTGCTCTTTTGGGCAATGAAAAAACGCCATATTTGTTTGCGACTCGTCAACGCTAACTTGCAGGCCTCTACACTCTGACAAGCCTTGGGTTAATCGGCGAGCATTATCGTGATCTTCTTGCAATCTGGCCACGTTGTTTTTCAACGCATACATGCCGCAAGCAGCTAAAACACCCACTTGGCGCATGCCTCCGCCTAGTATTTTTCTAAGACGTTTTGCCTTTCTAATGGTTTCTTGATCGCCAACCAACAAAGAGCCAGCTGGCGAACCCAGACTTTTTGATAGACAGATAGAAACACTGTCCAGGCTATAGCATAAATCTTTTAGCGACAAGCCTGTGTGGATATGGGCGTTAAATAATCGCGCACCATCCAAATGCACCTTGAGGCCACGCGCATGTGCGGCATCCGACAATTCATCAATTTGCGCTTGCGGCTGCACTCGACCCGAAACCGTATTTTCCAAACAAAGTAATTTGGTAATGCCAAAATGAGGGTCATCGGCCTTAATGTGAGCAAGCATATCTTCAACGGAAACACTGCCACGATGGTTAGTGTCAATCGTACATATTCCCACACCACCCAACACAGAAGCACCATGCGCCTCATATACAAAGGTGTGGTATTCACGACCAATCAACACTTCGTCACCCCGCTGACAGTGTGACAATATAGCGCTGAGATTGCTTTGTGTGCCCGTTGGAAAAAATAGCGCAGCCTCTTTACCTAAAAGCTCAGCTGCATAATCTTGCAATTCATTGGTTGCTCTGTCTTCGCCATAAACGTCATCGCCTAATTTTGCTCCCACCATAGCTTGAAACATCTCTGCAGAGGGTAGGGTGACGGTATCACTTCTAAAGTCGATACAATCTGCTGGCTCTTTGTTTGCAATATTTAGTTTAGCGTATTGATTTGTCATAATTAAGGCCGGTATTCTGGGTAGGCCAATGCGGCCACAAGGTGAGTTCTTGGCTGGTCACCGCCATTAAGGGCGGTATGGTAACCCCGAGTGTCGGTAAAGTAAACAGAGCCATCTGCGGGCAAATGCGTGCAGTGATGGTTAACGATAAATAAAGCGCCCGGGTTGGTAACGATCGGAATGTGAATGCGCGGCTCTGGGTCGCGGTGCCAAGAATTACAATTGTAGACACTCTTCTCAAGAATACGAACTCGCCCTATCGGGTAACGAGATGAAAGCTGTTGGTGAATATACTCAAAATAAGTGCCCTTGAACACATCAACCAACTCAGTGAATGCAGCCTCATCAACCAACTCGTCTTTAGCAATTTCTTGGTAGGAGTTATCCACGCGGGTGTAGTAACGCCCTATCAAATCCTTATCATCATCAACAGAGTGTCCTTTTCTTTTGGTCATTGCCAAGGCGTGAAAACCCGAACATGTTGTTTTAAACTCGGACTTTGATTTAATTTCATCCAGCGCCTCGCGGATAAGTTTGATATCAAAGGTAAAGTTGAGTTTGATAATATGCTCGTTACCCTTAAACGAAGCGACAGACTCAGTATCAACCTTGCGATTGATATAAGAACTCATGGTTTTTACATCATTAACAATTGTGCTCATACCCCCCCAGATTATAAAAAATTGGATGTATTATGACTTATACAGGCTTCACCACCACCAAGATTATTATGCCCAGAAGCAAAACAGTAGGAAACTCATTAAACCAGCGATAAAAGCCATCAGAACGCGTATTTTTATCTTCTGAAAAAACGCGCACTAGGCGTCCACAATAAAAATGATACGCAATAAGAATGACCACCAATGCCAATTTAATATGCAGCCAAAGATCCGCGGAGTAACTCTGCCATGCGTAGTCATACAGCATCCAAGAGCCAAGCAAGGTGGTGATAATGAAGCTCGGCATCATGATGCCTTTATAAAGTCGACGCTCCATCACTTTAAAGCGCTCAATGCTGATTTCATCCCGTGCCATTGAATGGTAGACAAACAAGCGTGGCAGATAGAAAAGGGCCGCAAACCAAGTAATCACACTAATGATATGAAACGCCTTCACCCAGAGCATAGCAACTCCTACAAATAATGACATCATACCGTTTTCAATAGTCTAGCGAACATAAAGAATCTTTGACAACTTTGAAAGTGCCCTGTGATAACATTGTCAGTGACTCAGTACATTTAGTATTATTAACCAAAATGAAATTTACAACAATTCTTGTTGCACTCTTGGCAAGTGCTTTTGCACTCTCCTCTTTTGCTGATACAAAAACCCTGGCAGAAGACTTTAACAAGTCTGGGGGGGCAAGTGAATTGGTTAGCTCTGGTTGGGCTAAAAATGACGGCGGAAAAAACTTTAAAATTGTGCAAATCTTCGTCAACCACTCTTTCCAAAGTATTGAACTGCATATCAATAAGTCAGGCAAGATCATCACTTGGATCGATAGCGCCAAATCTGCCGACTCTTCAATTGACACTGATGTCGATTACCAGTTTTTTGCCGACATCGAAGACTGGCATGCAATCTCAAAAGGTGAAAACGATTTTATGTACCACTTAACCGTTGGTGGGCTCGCCTTTAAAGGGCCGATGATGGAGGCAATGTCAAAAATGCAGGCCATTGACCAATTGCTGCTTATTATTGCCAAGAATATTTAACACCGATTCACTAATTAAACAACGCAAGTTGATGGGCATAGTAAAATCTCATCACCTTAAACTGTTCAAATCATTATCGTAAAGACCTCATGTTAAGTTTTTTCAAAAAAAATCAAAACTCGGAAGAACGGGCGCCAGCTCAAAAAACCTCCCTGAGAGAGCGATTGTTTAAATCCAGACAACGTCTTGGCGATGGTTTAGCTTCGATTTTACTTGGCAAAAAACAAATTGACGACGAGCTTCTAGATGAGCTTGAAATACTACTCATTGGTGCTGATATTGGTATTGATACCACCGACAAAGTCTTGGAGTCTATCCGTAAAAAAGCCTCGCGAAAAACACTGAAAGATGAAGACAGCCTTTATCAACTACTAAAAGATGAGCTTGAATCGCTCCTTGTCGCCGACAACCAACTTACCACTGAAAATGATGCTACTTTTGTTATCCTTGTTGTTGGCATTAATGGCGCCGGAAAAACCACCACCATTGGTAAATTGGCCAAGTCTTTCCAAAATCAAGGCAAGTCTGTCATGTTAGCTGCAGGGGACACCTTTAGGGCCGCGGCGGTTGAACAGCTCAAAGTTTGGGGAGAGCGTAACGATATTCCTGTGGTTGCGCAAAAAACAGGCGCCGATTCAGCATCTGTGGTTTATGATGCCTATCAATCCGCACTCGCTAAAAACATCGATATTCTGATTGCAGACACTGCCGGACGGCTGCACACGCAAGACAACCTAATGCAGGAGTTAGAAAAAATCAAACGTGTCTTAAAGAAACACGATGAAAATGCTCCGCACGAGACGATGTTGGTAATCGACGGAGGCTCTGGACAAAATGCTATTCAGCAAGCTCGTGAGTTTAACAAAACAATTGAATTATCAGGCATAAGCGTCACCAAGCTCGATGGCACCGCAAAAGGCGGCGTGCTATTTGCCATTTCTGACTCACTCAATTTACCTATTCGCTATATTGGCGTAGGGGAGGGTATCGACGATCTACGGCCCTTTAAAAGCAAGGAGTTTATTGACGCCCTATTCGACTAGAATTTACTACTCGTTCGAAAGCGTCAATTTACCAATCATAGAGCCAGCTTCAATTATATTGTGGGCTTCAGTAACGTTCACCACATTAATCGGACTTAATTGGCGCGTTGCAATGCAGCTAATTTTATTGTCATCGACAAGCCCAGAGAGTGTGTTCAGTATCTGCCCTTGTTCACTCATATCATCGGTTTCAAATTTTGAACGAGTAAACATCATCTCCCACACGAGCTTAATGCTCTTGGCTTTTAATTGATTAATATCAAGCACTTCCCTAGCATTGGCCAATAAACAAATCGAGCCTTGTGGCTTGATAACAGCAACCATCTCTGTCATATAATCATCAGGCACACCCATACACAAAATAAAATCAGGTGCGCTCAAATTATGTTGAGCAAATTGAGTGGGCAAATTCCCATGCTCAAGTATTATATCGGCGCCCATTTTTAGACACCAATCTGCACTCTCACCCCTAGAAGCAGTAGCAATCACCGTTAATTTTCCAACTTGCTTGGCCAACTGTATCGCAATAGAGCCCACACCACCTGCGGCACCAATCAACAAAATACTTTTGCCGGCATCAAGCTCATTAATGCCCAATCTATCGAACAATGACTCCCATGCAGTGACTGTGCATAATGGCATCGCCGCAGCCTCAACGAAACCCAGGGTATTAGGCTTATGGCCCACAATTCTTTCATCAATGAGCTGCACGTTGGCATTCGAGCCATCACGCGACATATCACCTGCGTAGTAAACTTCATCGCCTGGCTTAAAAAGACTTACCTCTGCGCCAATCGACTTCACAACACCGCAAGCATCAAAGCCCAAAATCAATGGTTTTTCCAGATTGCCGCCCACCATATGTTTGACCTTACTATCAATCGGGTTGATGGAAATTGCTTTAATCTCAACCAACAAATCCCTGCCTGTAGCTTCAGGAATTTGTTTTTCGAAGGCAACAAACTCCTTGCCGTTATAGCCAATGGCTTTTAACGTTTTCACATTAAGTGATCATAGCTTTATAAACATGCTCTGCTTTTTCAGCAAAACGAGTATCTAACTCGGTAATACCTCCCTCATCGTGCGTAGTTAGATTGATCTTAACTTTGTTATAGACATTAGACCATTCAGGGTGATGTTGCATAACCTGTGCGTGAATAGCCACTTGAGACATGAAACCCATGGCCTGTATAAAACCCTTAAATGTAAATTCTTTTGAAAGGTAGCTGTCAACAATTTGCCATCCATTCAAGCCCTCTAAGGCGTTATTAATATCGTCGCTTGTTAAAACCATGTTAATCCTCGTGTAGTAATTTTTTAGCACCCCTGGCAATCAGATTGTTGGCCACCAACTGCCCCAAAGTTTCAGGCCCAAAAACAGTGCCAACACATTTCTCTGTTAGTATTTTTCCCGAGCTGACATTACCAACCAAACCTTTAAGAGTCAACACCTCTCCATCAATCGTCGCATAGCCTGCAATCGGCACCGAGCAGCCGCCCTCCAAAGTTTCGTTCATCGCTCTTTCAGCCAAAACCGCTGTCATTGTATTTTTATCAATCAAGCCATTAATAAGTGCAGTAACTTCACTGTCACCCTTTCTAATCTCGATCCCCAGCGCGCCCTGACCAACAGCTGGCAAAGAAGTGTCCGCGTCCAAAGGGTGTTTAATTCTACCTTCAAAACCAAGTCTTATGAGGCCCGCACAAGCCAAAATAATCGCATCATATTCACCATCGTCAAGTTTTCTTAAGCGTGTATTGACATTCCCTCTAAGGTCTAGGATTTCTAGGTCGGGCCTAATGGCTTTGAGTTGCACAACTCTTCTCATACTGCAAGAGCCAACGCGCGCGCCAATAGGTAGGTCAGTTAAATGACTGTAATTATTTGAAACAAAGGCGTCAAAAGGATTTTCCCGGGCCATAATAGCGCCAAGTTCGAATTCCTCAGGCAAGGCATACGGCACATCTTTCATAGAGTGCACGGCAATGTCAGCACGCCCTTCTAGCATGCCTATCTCGAGTTCTTTAATAAACAACCCCTTGCCACCAATTTTTGATAATGGCGAATTAAGTATTTGATCACCTTTTGTGGTCATCTTGACTAATTCAATTTCAAGATTAGGATGTAGGTCTTGCAATTGTGACTTCACATATTCCGCCTGCCAAAGAGCGAGAGGGCTTTTTCGAGTGGCAATTTTCAGTGTATTTTTCATGGTATTTATTTTATCGGTTACTAGGTTCGAATGTCACTCATTGATAATGATAATAAAGAATAGTTGCCAAGCATGAACAATTCCGACGCTTTACAGAAGCAATTGTAAATATTAAGCATTTTTAAGCTGATAAAAGGGATAATTAGCGCACAAACAATAGCAAACATTAACAAATAAATGACTTCTAAAACAAACCATCTTTGGGGTGGCCGCTTTAACGAGCCGACTGACGAATTTGTCAAAATTTTTGGCGCCTCCATCACTTTTGACAAAGTACTTGCCTTCTATGACATTCAGGGCTCTGAAGCTCACGCAACAATGCTTAGCGAAGTTGGTGTATTAACCAAAGACGAGCTCAAGCAAATCTTGGATGGCCTAACAATCATTAAAGACGAAATCTCAAATGGTCAATTCGAATGGTCAATAGACTTAGAAGATGTTCATATGAATATCGAAGCACGGCTTACAGAAATTTGTGGCCTCCCCGGTAAAAAACTACACACAGGTCGCTCACGAAATGATCAGGTAGCAACCGATATTCGCCTCTACCTTCGTGATCAAGTGAAGATGATTAACACGGAGATACTGCGCCTGTTGAATGCATTACTTGACCTTGCTGAGCAAGAAAAATCAACAATTATGCCTGGCTTTACCCATCTTCAAGCAGCCCAACCAGTTAGTTTCGGTCATCACTTGTTAGCATATTTTGAAATGCTCAAGCGTGACCATGAGCGCTTAGAAGACAGTTATAAACGCATTAACACAATGCCTCTTGGTGCGGCTGCCCTTGCTGGTACCAGCTATCCAATCAATCGCTCACGCACAGCCGAACTGTTAGGCTTTGAGCGAATTTGCGCCAATTCGATTGATGCTGTCAGTGATCGTGATTTTGCTATTGAATTCTGCTCAAATGCCAGCTTGGTTATGATGCATTTATCGCGCTTTTCAGAAGAGTTAATACTTTGGTCAAGTGCACAGTTTAACTTCGTCACCTTGCCAGACAGCTTCTGTACTGGTTCATCAATCATGCCACAAAAGAAAAATCCTGATGTACCCGAGCTAGTTCGTGGCAAAACGGGTCGCGTCAATGGCAATTTAATTGCGTTGCTAACCTTGATGAAAGGTCAGCCTTTAGCCTACAACAAAGACAACCAAGAAGACAAAGAGCCACTATTTGACACCGTGGAAACACTGCAAGCTTGTTTGCGTGTTTTTGCCGACATGGTGCCAACAATTAAGGCTAATACCGAGACGATGCGCAATTCCACCTTAAAAGGCTATACAACAGCAACAGATTTGGCAGATTACCTTGTGAAAAAAGGCATGCCATTTCGAGACGCCCATGATGCTGTGGGCAATGCCGTGGCTTATGCAATTACTCAAAATAAAGATTTAAGCGAACTCAGTCTCGAAGAATTACAATCATTCGACAGTACGATTGAGGCCGATATCTTTGACTTTATCTCTTTAGAGGGCTCGCTAAATGCACGCAACCACCTTGGTGGCACAGCGCCAGTCCAAGTGCTTGAAGCAATTAAGGTGGCACGACATTCATTAAAGTAATGCGAATTATTTTTGCCGGTACGCCCGATTTCTCTGTTGAGGCGCTTGACGCACTCAATCAATCCACGCATGAGGTTGTTGCGGTATATTGTCAGCCAGATCGCCCCAAAGGCCGTGGAAAAATATTGAGCGCCTGCCCTGTTAAAGATTATGCAGAAGGCCATAATTTACCAATACTTCAGCCGACAAACTTTCAAGACGAAAATGTACAGGCCGAGTTAGCTAGTTTCGATGCAGACGTGATGGTGGTAGTGGCCTATGGGCAAATACTACCAAAGCTTGCACTTGAAACCCCTAAACTCGGCTGCCTTAATATTCACGCCTCATTACTGCCTCGCTGGCGCGGTGCAGCTCCTATTCAACGAGCCATTCTTGCGGGTGATGACGAAACTGGCGTAGGCATTATGCAGATGAATGAAGGGCTTGATACGGGTGATGTGTTGCTTGAAAACAAATGCGCTATTACCGATCACGATAGTGCAAAATCTTTGCACGACAAACTGGCAACAATGGGCGCTGAAAGCATTCTTGAAGTGCTTGATAATATTGATAGTATAGAGCCTGTTAAGCAATCTGAAGATGGCGCAACCTACGCCAAAAAACTATCTAAAAACGAAGCTTGGATAGACTGGGATCAAAGCGCTGTAGAGATCGATCGACAAATTCGCGCCTTTAACCCCTACCCTATTGCACAAACTAATGCTTCTAGCGATAAATTTGAAAATAAAGTTTTAAGAATTCTCTCAGTAACCGTTACAAATGAGACAACCAACAAGCTCCCTGGCGAGATAATTAGTTGCGATAAAGAGGGATGTTTAGTGGCCACTGGAAATGGCGCGCTAAGCTTAACAACCGTTCAGTTGGCTGGAAAAAAAGCACTGGATATCAAAGATTTTACTAACGCCTATAATTTACAAAAACTCAGCTGATACAGGCCTCATAAGTCACTATCAAAACACAATAGCCCAATCAAAACTAGGCACTCAAGAAAACGGCAGGCAGGCAAACAAGCAATCCAATCTATTCCTCATCTTTAGGCAAGGTAATGCCCATTTCCTGTGCCCGTTTTTTCCACATGCTCCGAGCATATTGCTGCATATCGGCTGTTTTGTCACTTTCATCCATTATCTCTAGGCCAAGCAGCGTTTCCAGGATATCCTCCATTGTAATAATACCCTCCATGCCGCCGTACTCATCGATGATCACCATGATGTGTGCACGCTGGTGTAGCACTTCATCAAATGCATCAGACAGTGAGGTGTTATCCGACAATGCGATCAGATTGCGGCGATATGCTTCTAAAGCTTTATTTGTATTGTTGCGCGCCTGCGCCAGCAATAAATCATCCTTGAGCACAAAACCAGTGAGTATTTCGTCGTTTTCTGCAAAAACTGGAATGCGTGAGAAACTGGAGTCGAAATGTTTATCGAAATACTCCTCAACTGTTACCGATTCGGGCAATGAAAACACTACAGGACGCGGCGTCATCACGTCAGTTACGCTGGTCTCGTGGAGTCGAAACATGTTTTTCAGGATACGCGACTCTCGCTCTTCGAGCTGCCCTTCTTGCTCGCCAAGATCTGCCATAGCAGCAAACTCTTCACGGTTGAAGCCTTCAATTTTCTTATGTTTTGATATGCCACGTGTCAAGAACTCAGACATAACCACAAATGGGTACAGTATCTTTATCAAGAACTTTAGTCCGTGTGCTGTAACACCGGCCATCCCGCGCCAGTAGGTGGCGCCAAGTGTTTTCGGGATAATCTCCGAAAATACCAGAATCATAAGTGTTAGGATTGCAGAGACCAACCCTACCCATGCATTGCCAAATACCAGAAGCGCCTGGGCACCAGCACCCACAGCGCCAACAGTATGGGCGATGGTGTTTAGTGTAAGGATCGCGGCTAATGGCCTGTTAATATCTCTCTTTAATTCGCGCAATAGTGGCCCAGAAGCCTTACCCTCCTTCTCAACCACATTAATATGAGCGGTAGTGACACTGAGTAATACCGACTCTGAAATGGAGCACAAAAACGATACAAGCAAAGCAATCGCTACATAAAGAATAAGAATAGTCATATTGGCAAGAGAGTATACAATTCAAAAATCTCAATCAAATTTATAGTATTTCTAAATGTTAGATCAATTGGTGTAATTGTATACCAATACCCCGCCCACTCAAGGCTTGCTTAGGCACAAAGATGCCCCTTACGTTTTGATAAATGCGCAAACTAGCGGTAAAGACACTTGGGCTAGTACAAACTATTAAGCAGTTCAAAAACAATGCTAGTTCAATACAATATTATTGCAAAGCCTTCCTGGAGCTATAATTTGCAAAAACCAAGCTGTCGCCAAGCTTCATAAGCAACAATCGAGGCACAGTTTGCAAGATTTAGGCTGCGAGAGTTTTCCTGCATTGGCAAAGTAATGCCCTCAAATTGATTGCGAATAGTGTCCGGTAAACCACTGGTCTCTCTGCCAAATAAAAAAGAGTCGCCCTTTTGATAACTGACATCTGTGTAATTGGTTTGTACTTTTGAACTAACAACAAAAATTCGACTCGGGTTAGCTTTATCAAGATAATCATCAAAGTCATCGTACTCCGCCATGCACATCAGTTCTTTATAATCTAACCCAGCCCTTCTAAGACGCTTATCGGTAATCTCAAAACCGTAGGGTTTGATCAAATGCAGCGTTGCCCCCATATTGGCGCACAGGCGAATAATACTGCCAGTATTGTTAGGAATTTCCGGTTCAAATAATACGATATTCAGTGTGCTACTCATGGGTGGCTTGTATGTTTTGTCATTTGAAAGCGCCAATCATCCCATAAACGCACGCTTCGAAGCCAAATAATCGAGCTCTAATGGAGTGCTTTCACGTCCCAAGATGGCGTTACGATGAGGGAAACGGCCAAATTCTATAATTAAATCTCTATGGTGCTCAGCGAAGCTCAGTCCGTCGGTTAAGTTGTGCGATTTAAAAAGCTTGACTGATAATTCTTGCTCTTCAAGTTTTTCACTGTGGACCAAAGGCATCAACAAAAATACAAGCTGCTCTTGGTTTAAATCTTTATAAAAACCGTTTTTTATAGCCTTTAAAGTCGTTTCAATTGCCTTCTGTTCAGTTTGAAAACCCTTGGCTTCGCCACGAAACATGTTAAGCGGAAATTGGTCCAATACAATAATAAGCGCCAAACTGCCTTCAGGGGTTTCACTCCAAGAATCAAGCTCACCAGAAGCCGCTCTTTCCCAAAAGCTCTCAAACTTTTCTCGAATCTCAGCATCAACTTCAGGAGTCGAAGCAAACCAATGTTGTTGGCTTTTTTCTGAAAACCAATAATTAAGAATATTTGAATAGGTCATCATAATTAATCAAAAACCAATCTACACCAATTTTCAAACAGCTCTAACGAATTAGCGTTGTTAACAGGTAAATTTTCATTAATACTGGATTTAAAATAAGCCAAACCTTCTACCCCAAGCAACTCATTCAATGCCTTTGGTATGCCAGGAATTTTCATCCACTCCTCTACCGTATGCTCACAAACTTCTGGGTGGAACTGACATGAATAGGCGTTTTTTCCCATTTGCATTATATGATTATCACAATGTTTGGATGTCGCTAAAATCACAGCATTTTGAGGCGGTTGGACCACTTCTGCCAAATGCACATTTACCCAGTTTGATGGGGTTGGTATGCTGTGCAACAGTTGATGATCCAAACCTTGAATAGTTGGGCTCACTTTAAACAAACCGACCTCATAATTCTTGGCCTTATCAACCTTTCCGCCCATAGCTTCAGCAAGTAATTGGTGCCCTAGACAAATACCCAGAAAAGGCATGTTGAGTTCATTTACTGCATGCCTAATAGCCTGTTTTTCGGCAATCAACCAAGGGTATTTTTCTTCTTCCCAAACATTCATTGAGCCACCCATCACCCAAAGCCCATCAAAGTCCTTCAAATCTGGAATTCGATCTCCAGCGTGCAAATCAATTTCGATAAACTTAACGCCCTGCGCTTCTGCAAAATCACGAAATATGCCAGGGTTTTGCGATGGCATATGTTTGAACACAAGGATTTTCTTTTTCATTATAGTTTTTCAATTGGGAGTGCAGAGTTACCACCCCACTCACTCCAAGAGCCATCATAAAGACAGAGGTCTTTTATGCCAACAACATTAGCCGCCAAAATAACCACACAAGCTGTAATACCCGATCCACACGAACATATAAGTTGTTTACCCACCGCACCTCGTTGTGAAAATATCTCTCTAATGACCTCAGGCGACTGAAGGCGATAACCCAGCAATAAATCAAGAAAAGGGATATTAACAGAACTGGGTATATGGCCACTACGCAACCCAGCGTGTGGTTCAGGTGCTGTTCCTATAAAGCGGGCATTTGCTCGTGCATCTACAATGACTTGATCGCCTGAGGCAATTGCACTCAAGACAGAACTAGAATCACAAACAGTGTTTACTTGACAAGCTCCAACAAGTTTACCATTAGGTATTGGGCTGTATTGCTGTGCAATATCAAAACCTCTGTCTAGCCATTCTGGCAAACCGCCGTCAAGCACATAAACTTTTTGATGCCCCATGCACTTAAACATCCACCAAGCTCGTGGCGCTGAGTAAATGCCCTGATTATCGTAAATAACAACAATGCTCTCTGCATCTATGCCTAATTTCTGTACTTCAACTGTGAATTGCTCCGCCGTTGGCATGGTGTGGGGTTGGGTGCTACTCGCATCGTGAAAAGCTTGCTCAATATCGCATTTTTGAGCACCTTTTATACAGAAGAAGTTGTCGTAAACCAGTGGCTCTTTACCCGCGACTTTATCCATGCTTGCATCCAGAATAATAAGGTTTTCATCGCCCATATTTTCATTAAGCCAGTCAGCATTGACCAAAGGGTAATTCTTGTTCATTTAAACCATTTCTTTATTTAAATCGATTTGGTTATTATGAGCCATCCAGAGCATGTTAAGACACAATATTAATAGAACGTTTTTTTGTTTAATACTTCCTTTTAGTTTTCGCGCCTTTGTAAAGAATATTGGATAGGTTTTCGTCTGCAAGCTTGCGCTGTTCAACCCCCTGCGGATCCATATCAAACTTCGGTCTAGCCAGATCAACACCACCACGATCTTTTCTTTTCTTGCCACTAATATGCATCCACATATTTTGCCCAGCAATCTGACTGATAGAGGGCGGCATGTAGGATTGCAAAGCAAAGCCGATGCGTCTTTGATTGCTTTTATTGGGTCTAGAGCCATGAATAATGGCGCCGTGGTGGATCGACATCTCACCCGGATTTAGGATTAAGTTAACGGATTGAGATTCTTTAATGTCTTGAATTTCCTGACCACGAGTGAGGATGTTGTTATCCTCAAAAGTATCCTCATGGATCTGAATGCTTTGTTTGTGACTACCCGGAATCATCGACATACAGCCCGTTTCAATCGTGCTCGGCGTCAACGCAATCCACGGTGTGGCAAAATCATTACTATTCATGCCCATATACGTGCCGTCCTGATGCCAACTCACAAAGTGGTTAGATGACGGCTCTTTGATAAACATCACCGATGCCCATAAAGCAAGATCCGGGCCCATCAAGTCCTCCATGGCGCCGACTACTATATCATGATGCGCTAGTGCGTCAAGAAAAACGAAACAGAGATGAAGGTTATTGCGACTTTGGGCGTGGATTTCGTCAGAGAAGTTGCTCTCAGCCTCTTCAATCTGGTGTTTTATTTCCAGAGCATTGGTTTCAGACATCACTCGAATCGGTGAAATAAAACCCATTTCATTGTATTGCTCAATCTGCTCGTTGGTTAATACCTTTGTCATTTTTCTTCAGATTGGGGTGGTTATTGTTGCTAGGTGATAAGCGCGTGCAACTTACCAAATTGTTCTTGAGTTTGCGGCAAGTTAGCTAGCGTCATCATATGCCACGCCATGGCTAGGTTGCTCGATATAACGGGCTTTCCTATGCGGCTCTCTGCCTCCTTAACTAGGTCTGTTGTGCGCAAACTGGTACAAGAAACAACCACTGCATCACACTCCGCTTGAGCGGCAACAGATTCAATCGCCTCAAGAATGGAGGTTTCAGTAATTTTGGCAACTACCTTATCTTCCGTTTCTTCGAAAGAAGCAAAAGCCACAACGCTGTGACCCGAGGCTTCAAGCTTTTCCCGCATTTGCGCTGAAACTTCTGCAACGTAAGGCGTGAGAAATCCTAGTTTTTTAGCACCCAGCACCTCACATGCCGCAATAATTGCACTCATGGGATCAGTGACTTGGGCTTCAGGATGAGCCTGTTGCACGGCATCACGCACAGCTTCATGACCAATAAGACAAGCCCCAGAGGTACAACCATAACCAATGACATCAAATGCAAGTGCAGGCGGTAAAAGTGCAGCAGAATTCGGTATGTCAATTTGCATCTGCTTTAGGGTGTCTGAGTTTACCTCATTGCACATTGGAATGCGACTGTGATACAACGCCACACCATCTTTTGGCAACACTTTTCCCAATTCAAATTCAAGGGTTTCATCGGTCTGCAAGACGATCAAACCTAAAGTAGCTTTACTACCGATGCCTCCATCTGTTATAAAATCTAACTTCATATCAACTCCTACCAATAATTGGCAATACCTGGTCGGCGCGCTTAGACAGAAGACGCGGTGCACCATTTTGAACAACAATATTTTCTTCGTGCACCATGATACGTCCATCACCGTAGCCTAGGGAAGGTTCCAAAGTAATAACCATATTTTCCTCTAATACCGTTTCGTCAAAAGTCGCATGAGAAGGCTGCTCTGTCAATTGCATACCCAGTCCATGCCCCATTCGCCCAACATCGCCTTCGGGGCAATCCATTTCTGCAATAACCTTGGCCATTGCTTGAAATAATTCTCGACACGTTGTTCCTGGCTTTGCAACAGCCAATCCGGCTTCAGTAGCACGCCATAACGTATCATGCGCTCGGCGGGACAATTCGTCGTCTTTTGCTATTGCATAATTACGATCAAAGTCACAATAATAGCCATCAAAGGTTGCGCCCGTGTCTAGCATCAAAATATCGCCCTTTTGCAACAGGCGCTGTGAAGGTGGTGAAATAATGTCTTGATAGCCACCAATGTCAGCACCACCAGCCAAATAAGGTACGTCGTCCGCCCCTTGTGCCAAGCACTCCATTCGAAAAGCTCTAAACACTTCTGCAAAAGGCTGACCTTCATAAAAAATCTCATTTGCACGCGCAAAAGCATTTGAGGCTATTGTGCAAATATGGGCGATTTTTTCAATTTCAGCTTCTGATTTAACCATCCTCAAGCTGCGAATCATACTGGTAGCATCAACCAAATCGAGACCTGGAAGAGATGCCATCAATCGCTCGTAATCAGCAAGCGGCATGCGCAAGCTAGTCTCGTGTCCTTTCATAATGCCTAAGCGAGCACTACGCTTTGACAATGGGATGAGTAGATCCAACAACAAGCTGATGCCATCATCATCCGGTGAAGGTGCACTCCATGTGCGAATATCTTCAATCCATGTTTCGCGCATCAGCGCAGCACCAATTTCTGGAATGACAGCTATCGGTTTACCGTCAATCGGTATAAATAAAAACCAAGGGCGTGTGGGGCTTTGCCAAAAAAGCGTGTGAAAGCCACTAAAGTAGCGCACCTCGGGCTCGGTCATCAGCAAAATACCATCCAAACCATCAGCTGCCATCAGGCTTTGAACTCGCTGTAAACGCGCCTCAAACTCCGAGACCCGAAAGCCGCGTTCAGGGGTGTTAACCATGGTCGTCTCCTGTCATAATCGTATCAAATATTGCCTTATCCGTTACCCCTTCAGAGCCAAACAACAGAACACGGGATGATTCATCCAAACCGAGCTGCTCACGAATATCGCTTTGTTTTGCTACGCAAATAAGTGCTGCAAGACCAGCCACAGCGCTTTCTCCGGCTTCGATAATTGGATCATTGCCTTCAGGTCGCGCCAAAAGTCGAACCGTTGGAGCTACGACATCCTCAGGAATGGTGACAAAATCACTCGCCTCTTCGGCAATGATATCCCACGCCAAACCCGATGCCTCGCCACAAGACAGTCCAGCCATAATGCTTTCCTCGTTGATTTTGACAAACAGTGCTTTATTTGCCTTTGAACTCTCAAACAAGCAGTTAGCAATATGGGGTTCAACAATCACAATTCTTGGCGCTTGATCGCCCCAAATCTGCCTAATAGAGGCACAGACGGAGCCCGCAAAACCACCACATCCCCCTTGAATAAAAACATGGGTTGGTATTTGAGTTAATGATTCACTAATCTCGTACATCATCACCCCATAACCGTGCATAACATCACGAGGTGGCTCAAAATATCCAGGCCAAGAAGTGTCAGATACAACAAACCAATTGTTTTCTTCCGCCTCAGAACGAGCAAGGTCTACCGAATCGTCATAGTCGCCCTCTATACGAATCACTTCTGCGCCTAAATCACGCATTGCTTCTGCTCGCCCCTCACTGACTTCTGCGTGAATATATATTTTGCATGGCGCACCGAAGCGCTTACATCCCCACGCAAGAGACCGACCATGATTGCCATCAGTTGCTGAAACCAAAGTAATCTTTGAGGCTTCTTTGCTGTATTTACCATTGCGTATATCTTCAAGTGAAACCATGTCATTCAATGCTCTAGATATCTCTCGCTGCAAAACTTTGAGCGCGGCGTAAGAGCCGCCAAGTGCCTTAAAACTCCCTAGACCAAATCGTGGACCTTCATCCTTATACATCACTTCATTTAGAGATAAGCTTGATGATAGGTCTTTAAGGCTAAATAGCGGTGTCGGTGAGTAGCTATCCCATTGAGATATCTCATCAATCGCAGAGACGAAACCCTCTAAAGGCAATACCTCTATTGCGGCTTTGTGTGAGTTCGGTTTACCCGAAGTGTGTTTAATTGTGGCGTTTTCGAATTCAGTAGTCATATATAAAAACTATCATTAGATAGTTGCACTTGATAAAAAATTCTATTTTTACTCCTACTTGGATCATAAAACTTATGTATTTATTAGCGACTCAGTAATAATATTGGATTTTTCCAATATGGCGGCCTCATGGTGTTTACTCTGACTGGCTTGTTGATATAATATAAGAGACCTTTGCGCAAACCATTTATAATTTGCTGAGTGATAAAAATGAGTAAGAAATGTGTAAAAATTTAAAATTAATAGCACTCGCTATTGATGAGAATTTTTTACACTTTTTAGTACTTCTCACCTCAGTCCTTAGGAATAGGGGGTTTTCCCCATTTTCCCGCGTTAATTTTTTTCGCTAGACAACAAGTAGAGCTTCTAAAAATATGCCTTGTAAAATAATTAAAACCCCGCTATCAAATCTAAAATGGTTTGTGCAAAGACCTCTGCAATGAAAGATTTCGCAAAAATTACTCGAAACGGCCTTTGGAGCAACAACCAGGCCTTAGTGGCCTTGCTGGGTTTGTGTCCACTATTGGCGGTGACTAACAATGTGGTTAACGCCATTAGCCTAGGCCTGGCAACAACCTTTGTTTTGATTGCCTCCAATGTAACGGTATCTTTGTTTCGAAATCACATCCGTAAGGAAGTCAGAATCCCTATTTTCGTTTTATTGATTGCCTCGTTTGTCACCATCGTCGACCTTATCATGCAGTCGTTTTTCTACGACATGTATTTAATCCTCGGTATTTTTGTACCACTGATTGTTACTAACTGTGCCATTTTGGGTCGCGCCGAGGCTTTTGCCTCAAAAAATACATGGGATAAATCTATGCTTGACGGCTTGATGATGGGTCTTGGCTTCACAGCAGTATTGGTGTTACTAGGTGCCATGAGAGAAATCTTGGGCAATGGCACGCTTTTTGATCAAGCCGATTTATTATTTGGTGAATTTGGTGTCTCGCTAACGATGACATTTTTTGATGACTATCAAGGCAGCTTAATTGCTCTTTTACCACCCGGCGCTTTCATCGGCCTTGGCTTGATTGTGGCGCTTAAAAACTTAGTGGATTCAAAACAAAAAACAACACAAACCGCTGCAGCACCACAAGCCCTTACCGAGGTTCAGGTGCAATAATGAACCTGTGTGTGATACTCCATGTCTAGGGCAAAAACAATTCAAGACTTTCTTCGAAGTGATATTGTTGACATCGAAGGACTGCTTGGCTTGGCGCTAGATTGCTCAAAGTCTTCGCTATATACTAACCCAAATCATAAGATTAGTGCATCTGAGCTAGCAAGCCTTGATATCCTTGTCCAAAAACGTCAAAGTGGCGAACCCTTTGCTTATTTATCTGGCTCCAAAGGTTTTTATCACCTAGATTTTAAAGTAACTAGCGACACCCTAATTCCAAGGCCAGAAACAGAACTATTGATTGATATCGCCCTTGATTTATTCGACTCAAACAAGTCAGCCAAAGTGTTGGATTTGGGCACAGGTAGTGGTATTATCGCCATCACTTTGGCGGATAAATGCGCCAACTGGCAAGTCAGTGCAAGCGATCAATCAATAGGGGCCCTTGAGGTAGCAATATCCAACGCCAAAGGTATAGCAAACTCGGTTGAGTTTAGCCATGGCAGTTGGCTTGAAGCTGTCCCCGGCCAAACTTTTGACCTAGTTGTCAGCAATCCACCCTATGTTGAAACCAATGATCCACACCTATCAGATTTGCAATTTGAGCCGATTAGCGCGCTTGTTTCAGGTGTCGACGGTCTTGATGACATTCGCATGATTATCGAGCACGTACCCAAGCAGTTAAACTCAGGCGGTTATCTTCTACTGGAGCATGGCTACAACCAACAAAGGAAAATTATGCGATTAATGCGGGAGTCTTTTATCGAAGTTAGGGGCTTTCAAGACAACAACGGTATTGATCGCGCCGTACTCGGGCAAGTTCAATAGCAACAAAACAGAATTGGGCTAAGTGGTGAAAAATTACTTGGCTACAGAGGAGTTGCGAATCAGACTGTCAGGGACAACATTGTCGTCCTTGATACTATTAATCACGGCGTAACTGAAGTAACGACGAAGACCAATGTCGGCTTTTAACACTTTATTAATAAAAGCCTGATAGCCAGCAACGTCTTCTACCAAAACGCGCAGAATATAATCCAAACCACCACCAACAGACCAACAAGACTGCACTTCGTCAAAACTGGTAATCGCTTGTTCAAAGCGCTCAAACTCACCCTCTTTATGGCTTTCTAATTCCACCTCGGTAATCACCAAGTGGAAGTTTTTCATAAATTTTGATGAAAGTCGCGAACTGTAGCCGTCAATTATGCCAGCCTCTTCAAGGCGCTGCAAGCGATCCCATGAGGGTGTTAAAGATAAACTCAAACGCTCTGCCAAAGCCGTTTTAGTGATTCTGCCTTCCTCTTGAAGAATGGCAAGAATTTGAATATCTCTTTCGTCTAATTTAAACATGTTCTTATTATCACACCAAAAATAGATTAATAGTTAATATTTTAAGCCGAATAATAGAAATAAATTCAACAAGACATCAATAGACCTAAAGTTTCTTCTGTTATAGGTGCTAATTTTAACTTTACTCAGAAGTTTATTGTATGCAATATAGACTGAGATTTGCAAGGATGAAGAGGTACGTCTAATGTTGTATCGAACTTGAAAACAGGTGGATAACCAGGACGCCGGCAATGATTAATGCCATACCGACCATGGCCGCCAAATCAGGGACTTGTTTGTAATAAATAGCCGCCACAGCAGCCACCAAAACAATACCAAGGCCGGACCAAATAGCGTACATCACGCCGACAGCCATCTCCCTAAGAGTAAGGGTTAACAACCAAAACGAAAGCAGATAACAAACGATAACAATAACACTAGGAACAGTCTTAGTAAACTCTTCAGTTGACTTCAGTAAACTGGTACCAATCACCTCAGTGACAATGGCTAAAGCTAAATATACGTAAGTCATCGCTCTTTCTCCAACGATTATAAAGTTGCTTGTTCTGTGATTATAACAACAAAGCGAAACACGTTCTAAAATAAGTGAAGTTGATCTATAAGCCGGGTTCTGTCTGACCGAAATCAGGATAGTCATTCATCTACGGTACTTGTCACCAAGCACCTTTAGCACTCTACCCGAAGACAGCGCGAGCCACGCCAGTGCCTTCCTATTTGAGCTTGCTCCAAGTGGGGTTTACCCTGCCACACTTGTCACCAAGTGCGCGGTGCGCTCTTACCGCACCATTTCACCCTTACCTACAAGTAGGCGGTTTCTTTTCTGCTGCACTTTCCGTCGCATCACTGCGCCTAGCCGTTAACTAGCACTTTGCTCTATGGAGCCCGGACTTTCCTCTGATGGCAAACGCCACCAGCGACTATCCGATCAACTTCAGCGCGAATTATACGCTAGGATTAGGCGTGTTAATCCTAGTGCTTGTACTCTCTTAAAACCTCAGTCACTTGCACTTCGTAGGAGGCGTACCACTCCTTTCTGCCCTTTTCTTGTGCCTGCAAATGATCCGAATGCTGCTTCCAGTGTTTTATATCTTCCAAAGAATGCCAATAAGAAGTACTTATTTCCAAATCGCCTTCGGTGCACGAAGTAAACTTGATGCAATTGTATTGATCAAAAGCCACCTCTTTAAGTTTGGCGGCAGTCTCATAGTAACCCTCGTCAAGCTGTTTTAATTTGGCGGTGAAAATGACAACATACATTACTTAATCTCAGTAACCGGTATTTGACTGAAAATTTTATGAATGTTATTGCCTTGCGTATCAACGGCAACAGCAACAGGCATGTCTTTTACTTCGAACTCGTAAATAGCCTCCATACCCATTTCCTCAAAAGCCAAAACTTTCGATTTTTTGATGGACTTGGAAATAAGGTATGCAGCACCACCGACGGCAATTAAATAACTTGCCTGGTGTTTTTTAATACTTTCAGCAGCTTTCGGGCCTCTCTCAGCCTTGCCAATCATACCGAAAATGCCAGTATTCTCCAGCATCATATCGGTAAACTTATCCATTCGAGTGGCTGTTGTTGGGCCGGCAGGACCAATCACTTCATTGCCAACAGCGTCAACTGGACCAACGTAATAGATAAACTTATTGTCAAAATTAACACCTTCTGGCAAGCCTTCGCCAGACTCGACCATATCATTGAGTCTTTTGTGTGCCGCATCTCGCCCGGTAATAATGGTGCCACTTAATAGTAATGTGTCACCAATATCCCAATCTTGCATTTGCTCGCGTGTCAGCGTGTTCAAATTAACTTTGATGTATTTTGAATAGTCCATCTCCAAGTCAGGATAAAGGTCGAAATCAACCGGTGGTAATTGCGCCACACCTGAACCATCAAGGGTGAAGTGGACGTGCCTGGTAGCCGCGCAGTTTGGAATAATCGCAACCGGCTGCGAAGCAGCGTGCGTTGGGTAATCTTGAATCTTAACATCAAGCACGGTCGTCAAACCGCCCAAACCCTGAGCACCAATACCCAAATTATTTACTTTCTCGAACAAATCAAGTCGCAATTTTTCAATCTCAGACGGATTGTCTTTAGCTCTGACTTCATTAATATCAATCGGATCCATTAGTGACGCTTTAGCCATTAGCATGGCTTTTTCCGGCGTACCACCAACACCAATTCCCAGTATGCCTGGCGGACACCAGCCAGCACCCATGGTAGGAACTGTCTTTAAAATCCAATCGGTCAGATTGTCATCGGGATTAAGAACCGTAAATTTAGCCTTGTTTTCAGAGCCACAACCTTTTGCAGCAACAATCACATCCAGTTTATCGCCCTTCACCATTTTGGTATGGATGACTGCCGGGGTGTTGTCTTTGGTGTTCACTCTACTAAATATTGGGTCACTCACAACGGAGGCTCTAAGTGGATTATCTGGGTGCGTATAAGCTTTTCTAACGCCCTCATTAATCATTTCGTCAACAGAAAGTTCGGCATCCCACTGTACATCCATACCTACTTCTAAAAAGATATTAACAATGCCCGTATCTTGACAAAGAGGTCGCTTGCCAAAAGCACACATTTTTGAATTAATAAGGATTTGGCCGATGGCATTTTTAGCGCCCACATTACTCTCTTTTTCGTAGGCCTCAACCATCGCTCGAATGAAATCCGGCGAGTGGTAATAAGAGATGTACTGGAGTGCAGAAAAAATGCTATCTATCAGGTGTTTTTGCTTTATTTTCATATTTATTTGGCCTACGCTATTGTCTATTTAGACCCAGCAGGTTATATTATTCCTTCTGAGCATTTTATCTATATCTAGCTGAGCATTTTATCAATATCTAGCAGGGAATTTCACTATGTTTAACTTCTTCAAAGGGCAAAATCTTTCTATCGACCTAGGTACTGCAAATACGCTTATCTATATGGATGGAAAAGTTGTCTTAAATGAACCCTCTGTTGTCGCCTTGCGACACGAAAGAGGTGCAATGGAGTCGACTGTTATTGCTGTCGGTCAAGATGCAAAAAATATGTTGGGTAGAACCCCTGGCGCCATCGAAGCCATTCGACCGATGAAAGATGGCGTGATTGCCGATTTCAAGGTAACAGAGAAAATGTTGCAATACTTTATGCGTAAAGTATTGAGATCGGGCTTTTTCTCGCCCAGCCCAAAAGTACTCATTTGTGTGCCTTGTGGTGCTACTCAAGTAGAGCGTCGCGCCATTAAAGAAAGTGCTGTTGGTGCTGGTGCACGTGACGTTTACCTAATTGAAGAGCCAATGGCGGCCGCTCTCGGCGCTGGTATGGCGATTGACATGCCTTCAGGCGCAATGGTGATTGATGTGGGTGGTGGCACAACCGAAATCGCAATTATGTCTTTAAACGGTATTGTTTATTCGGACTCAATCAGAATTGGCGGCGACGTCTTTGACGACACCATTGTTAAATTCGTTAGACGCGCGCACGGCATTATTATTGGCGAAGCCACAGCTGAGCAAATCAAAGAAGAAGTTGGCTCTGCCTTTCCATCAAAAGTTGTGAAAAAAATTGAATTTCGCGGTCGTGACGTTGCCAAAGGCATTCCGGTCAGTTTTGAAGTAACAAACGCTGAAATATTAGGGGCACTCGCCGAGCCACTAGGAATGATTATTAACTCAGTCAGGACTGCTTTAGAGCAGACACCACCGGAGCTGTCTTCGGATATTGCTCAAAACGGCTTGGTTATCACTGGCGGTGGCGCCCTATTGGAAGGTCTTGATAAGTTGATTAATAGCGAAACCAATCTACCGGTCAGTGTCGCTGACGACCCGCTAACTTGTGTGGCTCGTGGCGGCGGCATTGCCCTCGACATGATCAACAAGCACAACATGGGATTCTTAGCTGCAGAGTAGCTATTGAAGTCTTTCTGTCTCATCGATAATTCATGAATGCAGTCCTTTATTTCATAGTCCTTCTTGCCTGGGGTTCATCTTGGCTTGCTATTAGCTTTCAGTTAGGAGATGTTGCTCCCCAGGTATCAATAGCATGGCGCTTTTTACTTGCTTCTTTGATGCTCTTTATATGGTGTTATGTTCGCGGTCTTAATCTTTCTTTTTCTTGGCGAGAACATGCTAGTTGGCTTTTATTAGGATTTTTTCTATTTTGTATTAACTATGTTTGCGCCTACTTTGGAACTTTTTATTTAGCATCAGGTTTAGTTTGTCTTATCTTTTCTACACTTACCTTGTTTACTGTCTTTAACGGGTTTATATTTTTTAATAAACCTATTAGATTACCTATACTAATTGGAGCAATAGTAGGAGTATTTGGATTATCTATTATATTTTCAAATGAGATTGGCAATACTCAGTGGTCACTTGAAACAGGAATTGTAAAAGGGTTTCTTTGGATGCTACTTGCTACTTTCTTTGCATCAATAGGTATGTTATTATCAGGTCAATTACAAGCAAGAAAAATGCCTTTAGTTCAGAGTAATGCTTTTAGTATGCTGTATGGGGCAATAATTATTGTTGCTTATGTCAGTATCAGCGATATTAGTTTCAGCCTAAGTACAAGTTATAGCTATATTGTCTCTCTTCTTTACCTAGCATTAGTTGGATCTGTTATTGGTTTTGGTGTCTATCTTAAACTGGTGGGTAATATAGGTGCTGATAAGGCCTCTTATGTCAATATTTTTACGCCAACTATTGCACTACTACTTTCAACTTTTTTCGAAAACTACCAGTGGAGCTGGATTGGCTTTATTGGTGTTGTTTTAATTATTTTTGGAAATATAATAGTACTCTATGCCAAACCAGCAAGCGCCTAATTAATATGATCGGCTGAAACTCATACCTTATTTAAATAATTAATTTATGGAGTAAAAGATGGATGAAAAAACTGCTTCAGCAAAACGAAAATCAACAAGAGCATTTTTAGATAAAAACGCTTCAATTAATATTATCAACAAAATTATTGAACAAGCAAAAACCGCCCCTTCTGACGTAAACACTCGGCCATGGCAGGTTGCTGTAGTAACTGGTGACAGTAAAGATAACATCTGTAGAAAACTTGAAAAAGCCTGCCGCTATATGAACAATCTTCATTGCTAAGTTAATCTATTAACAATGCGACTTTTAAAACCCTTACTTCCGGCCTTAATTTCAATTATCCTGATTGTTCTGGACGCTCGTTTTTCAACTTTAGACAACCTAAAACGTAACAGCACTACCTTGTTGTCACCGATTTACTTTGTAGTTGACCTGCCCGGTCAAATGATGAATTGGGTAAGCGACAAAGGAAGTGATACCGAACAGCTTATTAGCGAGAATGAACAGCTCACCAATGAATTGTTCGAGCTCAAGGCCAAGCTGCAAATCTACAACAATCTTGCTTTGGAAAATCAGAAAATTAGTCGCCTCATTGATGCTAGTTACACATTGCCAGCGAACGCTGTCAAATTGGCTCGAATCAAGTCTATTGCTCAATCCAGATTAAAAAGGCAAATGGTGATCAACAAGGGCAGTAACGATAATATTCTAGCATCGCAAATTGTGCTTGGTGCAAACGGTGTTGTTGGTCAAATTATCCAATCAACGCCTTTTTACGCCACAGTTCAATTAACGACAGATCCAACTCAGCACATTCCGGTGAAGAATGTCCGCAATGGCGCCAGAGGCATTACCAAAGGTCTAGCGGCAAATAAGAGCGGCATGAAGGTAGAATTTATGCCGTCCGATGCCGATGTTAAATTAGGTGATATTTTTGTTACCAGTGGTATTGGCCAATCATATCCAGCGGGCTATCCTGTCGGCGAAGTTGTTGAGGTGAGTACACCACACGATGAAGCCTTCTTACTGATAAGGCTGCAACCGCTTGAAGATATGAATGAGTTAGAGTTTGTACTTGTAGTCTCGGAGCCTTTATGATCAGACAACGCCCACAAATATTACTCTTTAAACTCACCTTAATCTCTGCCTTGTTGAGCGCCGTTTCTTTGCCGGACATTGTTCAGAGCGCTGCACCTTTCTGGATATTGATATTTTTTACTTATTGGCTAATCTATGCCGAAACTAAAGCGGTTTACACCTTTGCTTTGTTGTTAGGCTTGTTACTTGATTTATTGCACGGCAATGTATTTGGGCAAAATGCTCTAGCACTTATTGCAAGTACTGTTTTTATCCTCAATGTAAAGAAATCGTTTTACGTATCCAACCTTAGCACTCAACAAGTCTATGTTTTTGTCGCATCGCTCATTTATTTATTAATCACAATCTGTGTTCACTGGATTACTCAAGGCTTTGATTTTAGCTATCTGATCTTCCTCGCGCCATTAACCGGCGCAATTCTCTGGCCAATCGTGCATTTTCTACTGGCCAAGCTCAAACGCTAAAAACCATGGATAAAATTGCCAATACAAGACGAGAAATAAGAGTTTTCCAGTCTCGCGTTGTCGTTGCTGGGCTGTTTATTTTTGCGCTGAGCTTGGTGTTGATATCGCGTATTTACAGCCTGCAAATTATTGATTACGACTACTATTCTGAAGAGGCTCTAGGCAATCAATTGCAACAACTGCCAATCACTCCTGCAAGAGGAGACATTCTTGATCGTAATGGCAAAATACTAGCCACCAATACCCTCGCTTATAAGCTCACAATCACACCTGAGAAAGTTAAGGATATGGACACCACAATGGCTGAACTTAAACGCTTTAATCTAATCAACGATAATGATATCGAGCAATTTTATAAAACCAAAAAACGCTATAGAAAATTTCACAATATCCCAATAAAACATAATGTTTCAGAGCAATCGGCAGCTATTTTCCTCACCAAGGCGAGACTGCCTGGTGTAGAAATAGAGCCCTACTTTCATCGTGTTTATCCCAATAGTGCCAGCAGTTCGCATTTAATTGGTTACGTCTCTTCAATGAACCAAAACGATAAAGACAACTACGATAAAGACAACTACGCTGGTACGACTTTCGTTGGCAAAACTGGCATTGAAAAACAATACGAAAACCTGCTGCATGGCAACTCTGGCAGGAGGCAAATTGAGAGAAACGTCTCCGGTCGAGTAGTGGACTCACAAATACTTATTCCAGCTGAATCGGGCCAAGATTTATATTTAAGCATTGACTTGGATTTACAATTAAAAGCCGAAGAGCTGATGGATGGCAAGCGCGGCGCATTGGTAATGATTGATGTCAGTGACGGTTCGATTCTGGCGCTCGTTAGTATGCCAACATTTAACCCAAATTGGTTTGTCGGGGGTATCTCTAGCAAGCAATACCAAACGTTACAAAAAGATAAAAATCTACCGCTATTTGATCGCAGTATTAAAGGCCTTTACCCACCGGGATCAACCATTAAGCCGATGGTTGCCCTTGGTGGACTCGAGCAAAAAGATATTACTGTCACCAGTAAAGTCTTTTGTCCCGGTTATTACAAAATTTCAAATTACTCACGAAAATTTAACGACTGGAAGCGCACGGGTCATGGTCATGTTGATGTCAAGGGCGCCATCGCCCAGTCTTGCGATGTGTTCTTTTATGATCTAGCCTTTAACATGGGTATCGACAAACTTCATGAGAATTTAGCATATTTCGAATTTGGCGAAAAAACGGGCATTGATTTACCGGGAGAATTTGCAGGAATCTTACCTTCTAGAGCGTGGAAAAAAACCAATAGAGATGAGCCTTGGTATCGAGGAGAAACTCTAAATACTGGCATTGGCCAAGGCTTTATGACCGCCAGCCCATTACGTCTAGCCGTTGCAACCGCAGCAATCGCCAATAAAGGTCAGCTACCAATACCTCAAATTCTAATGCACTCGCAAACGAATACGGGGGATGTTGAAGTGAGTGAAAACCTTGGGGCGACTCAAATCCCGATAAAAGATATCAAAAATTGGGAGGCCATTATTACTGGCATGGAGCAAACCGTCTACGGCTCAAGCGGTACCGCGAGACGCCTAAATCACAACCTTAGTTACACACTTGCCGGAAAAACAGGTACCGCGCAAGTATTCGGCCTCGACCCTGAAGAAACCTATATCGCTGAAAATTACGAAGAAAAACTCAGAGACCACGCGCTATTTACCGGTTTTGCACCAGTAGAAAACCCACAAGTGGCCATTGCAATCATTGTTGAAAATGCTGGTAGTGGTAGCTCAAAAGCCGCGCCAATCGCCAAAGCCGTACTGGATGTTTACTTTACCAAGAATCCAGTAACGCTCCCAGCAACCGTTGAATAGCTAATCACTTGAAGCTTGTTGAGCGAGAAAATTCGCTCGGAAATCCTCAAACCTGTCGCCTTTAATTGCTTCTCGTATCGACCCCATCAAAGATTGATAATAGTGCAAATTATGCAAGGTATTGAGGCGTGAACCCAATATTTCGTTGGTTTTTTGCAAGTGATGTAAATACGCTCTAGAATAATTCTGACAAGTCGAACAATTGCAATTGGCATCCAACGGCTCAGTGTCCATTTTGTGTTTGGCATTACGAAGTTTAACAATGCCCGTCGAAGTGAACAAATAACCGTTTCTGGCATTACGCGTAGGCATGACACAATCAAACATATCAATACCCCTAGCGACCGCTTCCACCAGGTCTGATGGTGTGCCCACTCCCATCAAATAACGGGGCTTGTCCGCCGGCATTGTGTCTGGCAAATACTCCAACACCTTAATCATTTCTTCTTTGGGTTCGCCCACAGAAAGCCCGCCAATTGCGTAGCCGTCAAAGCCAATATCGACTAAAGCTTCAACCGATTGACGCCTAAGATCTTCATGCATCCCACCTTGAACGATACCGAACAGTGCGTTGTCGTTATTCAACCTCTGGTGTTCGTCTTTAGAGCGCTTCGCCCAACGCAAAGAGAGTCGCATTGATTGATCAACTTCAGACTTCTCACTTGGATAAGCAATGCACTCATCAAAAATCATAACAATATCAGCGCCGAGTTTTTTCTGAATTTGCATTGACTCTTCTGGCCCCATAAATATTTTAGCGCCGTCTTTTGGCGAGCGAAAAGCCACGCCTTTCTCATTAATCTTGCGAATATGGCCCAAGCTAAAAACTTGAAAACCACCGGAATCGGTGAGGATTGGCCCTTGCCAATTCATAAAATCGTGCAAATCACCATGCGCCTCAATAACATCGGTGCCCGGCGTGAGGGACAGGTGAAATGTGTTACCAAGAATGATCTCAGCGCCAAGCTCTTTGACCTCTTCCACCGTCATTGCCTTGACTGTGCCGTAAGTGCCGACAGGCATAAAAGCTGGCGTGTTGACCTCGCCTCGTGCAAAAGTCATTTTCCCCAAACGGGCCTTATTATCGGTCTTTGCTAATTCAAATTTCATAGGTGCAATTATAGAATGCTCACTCAACTTTTCAGCGTCACTTTTCGCTTAATTTAGCGGTGTTATGTTTGCGTTTGTTTATTGACTTGTATGTGCCAGAGACGAGCGTATTGACCATCAAGGTCAAGCAGATGTTGATGGGTTCCTTGCTCGGCAATGGTGCCGTTACTAAGGACAATAATTTGATCAGCATCAACAATGGTTGAGAGGCGATGGGCGATCACCAAAGTGGTGTGTTTATGCGCCAAACTCGCTAGTGCCTTTTGTACCATTTTTTCCGAATAGGAATCAAGCGCTGAAGTGGCTTCGTCAAAAATCAATATCGGTGGATTTTTTAACAGCACTCGCGCAATCGCTAGCCGCTGCTTTTCACCGCCTGAGAGTTTAAGGCCTCTTTCACCAACCAACGTATCGTAGCCTTGCGGCAAGGAGTCAATAAAGCTGTCAATAAAGCTGAGCTTGGCCGCTCGCTTGACTTCGGCCTCGGTTGCGCCTGCACGGCCGTAGGCAATATTGTAATAAATACTCTCATTAAACATCACCGGATCTTGCGGCACAACACCCATCACACTGCGTACTGAATCTTGAGTAAAACGCTTAATATCTTGTTGGTCGATGCGTATTTCACCGCCGGAAATGTCGTAAAAACGAAAGAGTAATTTAGCGAGCGTTGATTTTCCTGCGCCCGAAGGGCCGACCACCGCTACTTTTTGCCCAGGGTTAAGAGTGAAGTTGATATTGCTCAGCACTTCCTTTTTGCCAGCGTAAGCAAAAGAAACATTGTTAAATTCCACTTCGCCTTGAGTGACTTCAAGCTCTGGTGCGTTATCAACATCAGTCACTTTAGAGGTGCGTTCAAGCAACTCAAACATATTATTCATATCGATAAAGTTGTGTTTGATTTGACGATAAATAATACCCAAACCACCGAGTGGAATAAAGAGCTGTAAGAGCAGAGCTTGAATCATAATAAGGTCGCCCAAGCTAAGGCTCTCATCAACCACGCCTTGTGCTGCCATGACAAGGACAATCGTAACACCAATGGCAATCACCGCGCCTTGGACAAAGTTAAGCGCCGTCATGGAGGTAAAGCTTTTAGTGGCCACATCTTCCCAGCGCTGCATCGTCTCACCGTAGCGATCAACTTCAAATTTTTCTTGGTTAAAGTATTTGACGGTCTCGTAATTAATCAAGCTGTCTACCGCATTGGTATTGGCTTCGGATTGCATGTCGTTCATTTGGTAGCGATATTTCATTCGCCAAGTGGTAATAGCCAAAGTCAATGCCACATAAAAGAACACCGTTAACAAGGAAACACCTGCAAAAATAAGGTCGTAATTCAGCCATAAAATGCCAACAACAAGGCATATTTCAAACAAGGACGGGAGAATGTTAAAGACAAAAATAGACAGCAAGGTGGAGACACTTTGAGTGCCGCGATCAATATCTCGAGTAATGCCACCAATACGGCGATCCAAATGAAAGGATAAATCCAAGGTGTGTAAATGCCTAAAGACGCCGAGCGCAATCAAATTCATCGCGTGATAACGTACTTTAGCAAAAATAGCGTCGCGTAGCTCATTAAACAGAGAGCTGGCTAGTCGTAAAAGACCGTAAGCCAGTAACATGCCGAGTGGCAATACCAAGGCCAAATTAGTCTGATCGAGACCATCAACGATTTCTTTTAGCGCAAGGGGTACCGCAACATTGGCAAGCTTTGCCAACATTAAAAAACTAACAGCCCAAATAACGCGAGAGCGCATTTTGAGCAAATAAGGCAGTAACTTTTTTAAAACCTTAATGTCTCTGGTTTTAAAATCGTAAGCCGTTGTTTGGCCATTATTGCTATGCATTCAATGACTGATTATGACGAAAAAGCTTGATTGATTTGATCAAAATCAAAACCTCGAGATTGGAGAAAACGCTTTTGTTTGGTAATTTCTTTATAATCAGACGGCAAGTCCTCGCCATATTTTGCCACTCTGATTTTTTGCGCTAACGCAAACCAGTCAAAAACGGATAAATCAAAAACCTCAATACCGCGTTGCTTGAGTTCACCGGAAATTTTGATAGGACCCTTGCCTTGATTAAAGCGCATGGTGATAAAGTCTTCAGAAAAGCGCTCATCACTTTGATAATTCTGCTCAATCAACAAGTCTATTGCGCTAGCAATAAGAGCGCTATCAAAGTCTTTAAGTTGGAGTTTTTGCTTGAGCTCTAATTGCGAATGTTCGCGTCTAACAAGCATTCGCATTGCAGCAACATAACACTCGCTGTCTTTATTCTGAGGAGTCTCCATCATCACCGGCCATCAATTTTTCGCGGATTTGCGCTTCAAGGGATTGCGCAAGTTCAGGGTTGGCTTTTAGGTAATCTCTTGCCTTGTCTTTTCCTTGGCCAATGCGCTCACCGCCAGCGCTATACCATGCGCCCGCTTTTTCAACAAAACCCAGTTCGACACCCAAATCAATGACTTCGCTTTCTCTGGAAATACCCTGATTGTATAGAATCTGAAATTCTGCCTTTTTGAACGGAGGTGCCACTTTGTTTTTCAGTACTTTAACACGAGTCTCGTTGCCCAAAATCTCATCGCCTTTCTTAACCGCGCCGATACGACGAATATCCAAACGAACCGATGCGTAGAATTTAAGTGCATTACCACCGGTAGTGGTCTCAGGATTGCCAAACATCACACCAATTTTCATCCGCAGCTGGTTAATAAAAATCACCATAGTGTTGGTTTTCTTAATATTAGAGGTCAGCTTTCTAAGTGCTTGTGACATTAGCCTAGCTTGCAGACCCATATGTGAAGCGCCCATTTCACCCTCAATTTCAGCTTTTGGCGTCAATGCGGCTACCGAATCAACTACGATAATATCAACACCACCAGAGCGTACCAACATATCGGTAATTTCTAGAGCTTGCTCACCGGTATCAGGCTGTGAAATCAATAATTCATCGGTATTAACACCAAGGCGTTTAGCGTATTGAGGGTCTAGTGCGTGTTCGGCATCAATAAAGGCTGCCGTACCACCCAGCTTTTGCATTTCCGCAATCACGTGCAAAGTTAATGTTGTTTTTCCCGAAGACTCGGGGCCGTATATCTCAACCACACGACCTCTCGGTAAGCCGCCAATGCCTAGAGCAATATCAAGACTCAAACTGCCCGTTGAGACTGCTTCAATATCAGCTCTGGCCTCATCGTCACCCAAAAACATCACTGAGCCCTTACCAAACTGCTTATCAATCTGAGCAAGTGCCGCTTTTAGTGCTTGTTTTTTCTGTTCATCCACGCGTTTCTCCCGAGTAAAATATTGATTAAATAATTAAAAGACCTTTGTATGAACCATTTTAAAAACTAAAGCGATTTATGCAAAGATTACTAGTGGAATTATAATGCCTTTCACAGCAAAAGACACACAATGTATGGCGCTTGCACTGCAACTTGCAAGCAAAGGTCGACACACTGTTCACGCCAACCCAATGGTCGGTTGTATCATTGCGCGCGAGGGTGCAATACTCGCTCAAGATTACCATCGAGAATTTGGCAAAGGTCACGCCGAAGCCAATGCCTTGGCGCAAATGAATAGTCAAGCAAATGGCGCTACAATGTATGTCACACTTGAGCCGTGCTCACACCATGGTAAAACGCCTCCTTGCGCTAAAGCTGTGATTAACTCACGCGTAAACAAGGTGGTTATTGCCACACTAGATCCTAATCCACTGGTGGCTGGAACAGGTGTTCAAATGCTAAAAGATGCAGGTATTGAAGTTGAAATTGGCTTGCTAGAAAATGAAGCCAAAAACCTAAATCGTGGCTTCATCAAAAGAATGCAAACTGGCATGCCGTTTGTTACCAGTAAAATTGCAATGAGTCTAGACGGAAAAACAGCGATGGCAAATGGCGAGAGCAAGTGGATCACCTCTGAAACGGCTCGCATGGATGTGCACAAACTGCGCCGAGATAACCAAGCCATCCTCACCGGTTCAGGTACCGTGTTAAAAGACAACCCAAGCTTGACCGCTAGATTACCTGAGAGCACTATCACACCACTCAGGGTGGTTATTGACAGTAATAATCAAATCACCAATAAAAAACTTAATATATTTTCCGACGATGCACAGACGCTGGTGATTAATAGTGATAATTGTGCATCCACAGCTAATAGCAAGGTTGATTTAAAAGCCGCCCTACTTAAGCTTGGCGAAATGGGCATTAACACCGTACTGGTGGAGGCGGGTTCCGGCCTCAACGGGGCAATGCAAGAAGCCAATCTAATCGACGAATTGGTAATCTACACAGCACCCGTATTGCTAGGAAACAAAGCCACTTCAATGATGCAATTACCAATAACTGATATGGGCGACAAAGTTTCGCTAGTAATTAATGATTGTCGACAAGTCGGTGTGGATATGAAAATAACAGCGAGTTTCAAATGAAGACCCTAACAAACAAAAATATTGTATTAGGTGTTAGTGGCTCAATAGCTGCTTATAAATCTCCTGACATTGTTAGGCGCTTGCAAGATCTGGGCGCTGAAGTACGCGTAGTGCTCACTGCAGGTGGTGCTGAATTTGTTAGCGAAAGATCTCTGCAAGCCGTATCAAAAAATAAAGTACACGACAACCTCTGGGACAAAGAGGCAGAACTCTCGATGGGTCATATTGAGTTGGCTAAATGGGCCGATGCGGTTGTTATAGCGCCCGCTTCTGCCAACACCATTGCCAAGCTTTGTCATGGCAAAGCAGATGACTTATTAACCACCCTTATTTTAGCAACCGCGGCTAAAGTGCTTATTGCGCCGGCGATGAACCAACAAATGTATGGCTCATTGGCAACTCAGGATAATCTTAAATTACTAGAAAATCGAAGTATGGTGATTGCAAAACCAGAATTTGGGGAGCAGGCCTGTGGTGATATTGGCGAAGGACGTTTGGCCGAGCCAACCTCCATTGCATTACAAATAGCCGGTTTATTTCAAAACACTAAACTTGCAGGCAAGAATGTCATGATTACGCTGGGTGCCACTATTGAGGCGATTGACCCTGTACGTTTTATCTCAAACCACAGCAGCGGCAAAATGGGTATGGCGCTCGCCTCAGCCTGCGCTGAAGCAGGCGCCACAGTAACTCTAATTATTGGAGCAATTTCAGTAGCGGTAGAGTCTCGTGCAAAAGGTATTTTAGTAACAAGCGCAAGTGAAATGCTTAAAGCCGTGAATGACAATATTAGCGAACAGGACATCTTTATCTCCTGTGCAGCTGTTGCTGATTATCGGCCCACAAATATTGCAAAAAACAAAATCAAGAAAGATCGTGAAACAGTGTCAATCGACCTTGTGCGAAATCCAGATATTTTGTCCAATATTTGCCAAATGAAGGACAAGCCTGTTTGTATTGGCTTTGCCGCTGAAACTGAAAATTTACTCGAAAACGCCAAAAATAAGCTTAAAAACAAGGGTTGTGACGCCATTATCCTCAACGATGTTTCAAATTCAAAAATTGGCCTTAAATCCGATCAAAATGAGGTCTTTTTTATCACCGATAAGGTCTGTGAAAAAATTGAAATAAATAGCAAAATTATTATTGCGAAAAAATTGGTCATAAAAATTTCTGAAACACTGATGTAGTCAGTGCAAAATGCCGTTAAATCAAGACTTAATGGACTTACTCACAAAACTGTGGATAACTCTGTTGATATCTCCTAGTTTCGATGCATAAACGGCATCAGAATAGGCTTTATTACGGTTTTGATTAAAAATGTATCAGAAGTTTTTTTATTATAAAAATCAATAACTTATATTTTTTTCACGCATTAGGTGCCGATCACAATAACCCAGTAATTTAATAAGTCTAATAATAGCGGATAACTTTTAATGTTTCTCGCGTTAAATCAAGCGTTTCACGGATATTAAGGCTATATTTGATCTATAACTTTTTCCCCACCCCACCAAGGTCATAATATCGAAAATTCTGATGCTATTTAATGCCCTATTTTTCTTAGCCGGACTCGTTGTTTTTTCAACAAAAAATACACTCGAATTACACACAGTCGAGTTAACACTAGTATTGGCACTTTTCATCGCTTTTTTGGCCACCTTTAGGCGCAAACCCAGTATTTCAATTAAACTTCTTTTTGCTCTTGCGGGTTTTGCTTGGATGGGTGTTTTTTCACATACTTTAATGAGTCAAGGCATTGACGAAAAATTTCTTAACCAGCCGATTGAGGCCCAAGGTTTTGTTGTTTCACTGCCCACCTCAAGCCCCGAAAAATCTATATTTCTCTATGAGGTTATCGAGCCATTTAAGGCTAAAGTTCGACTCTCTTGGTATGGTGCAGATAGACCGAAACTGGTTGTCGGGGATGAGTGGGCACTTACAGTGAAATTAAAACATAACAACGGCCTTAGAAATCAGGGTGGTTTTGATTATGAAAAATGGCTTTTTGCCAATAGAATAAGCGCCACTGGTTATGTTCGAAAAAGTGAAGTCAATAAAGTCTTGTCCTCATCTAATACCGCATTTATTCACCAACTAAGACAATCCATTAGAACAACACTATCTCCTTATTTGAAAGATCTGGATTTTTCTGGTGTAATTAATGCATTGATTCTTGGTGACAGATCTCTTATCAAGACCAAGAATTGGTTGTTGTTTCAGCAAACCAATACAACACATCTGAGTGTTATTTCTGGCCTCCATATTGGCCTTATTTCCACCTTGTTATTTTTTATTGCTTCCTTTTTCTGGCGCCTCTCTAGACTCTTAGTGCTCATCACCCCTGCCCAAGTTGTGGGCTCTTTTTTCGGCATTATTGGAGCACTGAGCTACGCTTTTATTGCTGGCTTCTCTGTTCCTACGCAACGCGCCTTCATCATGGCATCGGTAGCATTTTTAAGCATTATCCTGCGAACTCAGTACAATGTCTGGACGTTATACGGGCTTGCAATGCTTCTTGTGCTCATGCTCAACCCCCTGTCGGTTTATGATGTTGGTTTTTGGCTGTCTTTTTACGCTGTCGGTGTTATTTTGTATGGTGTATCACTTTTTAACAATAAATCAGCGCTGTCAAAACTGATTTATTTACAACTGCTGATTTGCGTAGCGATGCTGCCTATTACCTTGTGGTTTTTTCAATCAAGCTCCTCACTGTCTGGTTTGGCCAATCTTATTGCCATTCCCACATTTAGCTTTATTGTCACTCCAATTTCTTTGTTGGGCGCTTTCTTTAGCGTTGTTGAAATTACAACGCCTGCCCAACTCTGCTTTGCTATAGCCGATAAAACACTGTCTTTTCTTGCTGTATTTCTGCAACAAATTAGCGACTTGTCCTTTAATCGAATGCACTTTATGCCAGCAAGTGCGCTCGACTTACTTCTCTTGGTGATTGGTGCCTGCTTGTTAATACTGCCTCGAGGCTTAAAACTTCGAAAGGCGGCAGTATTAATTATTACTATACCAATATTGACCTCCCAAACCAACATCTCTGCAAAAACAGCCCTGATTGATGTACTTGATGTTGGCCAAGGTCTATCGGTTATCGTGCGCACTGAAAACCATACTTTAGTTTATGACACTGGCTCTCACTCCCCCTCAGGATTTAATATGGGTGATGCCGCCCTGATTCCATTTCTGATTGCCAACCAGGTCAACCGTATTGATACGATCATTATCAGCCACGGCGATAATGATCATATTGGCGGCCTGCAAGCCGTCATGAATAATTTTACTGTTGATAAAATACTAAGCTCGGTACCTAATAAAATAACCGCTCCCGCTGAGCTCTGCCACTCTGGGCAATCTTGGATCTGGGATGACGTTCAGTTCGATATCTTGAGCCCTTTAAGTGACACCACACTTAAAGGCAACAATGCCTCCTGCGTATTGAAAATATCCACTGCAGATGCGAGTTTACTGCTCACTGGCGACATCGAGAAAAAAGCAGAAAAAACCTTATTGAAAAACAACGCCAGTATTCTCGAGGCAGTGGTGATGCTTACCCCTCACCACGGCAGTAAAACATCCTCTACTGAGGCCTTTATTGGGGCAATTTCGCCCGCTATTGCCATTAGCTCAGCAGGGTATAAAAATCCATATAAACATCCAGCTAAGGCTATTGTAAATCGTTACAGAAACACGGGCGTTGCCGTATTTGACACAAGTTGTTCAGGGCAGCTGAGTTTTGCTCTCGATGACAAGATAATAATTAATGAATACAGAAAAGAGCAGCGCTCTTTTTATCATCGACAATGCAATAAGGATTAATAAATACCGTTGAAAAACGCTGTTCACTATTTTTCAACAACACCTAATACTGAACTTTACAACCGCCTTGCCCAATAAGCTGCTCTAAAGACTCCAGTAGCAAAGCAGTAGGGGCAACGGAATACTCAGGCTTAAGCGGCAACCGACCGTAGGCCGACTCTGTTCTGTACTCAACAATGACGGGGCATTTGCCACTATGCTCTCTTAATAATTGAGAAAGCTTGTGATACTTATTTTGCTGTTTAGCGTTAAGACCAATACGCAAATATTTGGCGTATTTCATTTGCACTTGCTCAACGCCTTCGACCTTATCCACCACCACTTGCCACTGATCTCTAAAATCTTTGTTAACCTTTCCGGTAATGACCACCACTTCGTCGACAAGCAGTTGTTCGGAGTTCTCACCCAAGGTCTTGGTAAACAAAACCGCATTTAATTGCTTAACACCATCTTCAACAATAACGCTGGCCATCTGGCCTTTTTGCGTATTACGGTAACGAATTTCGGAAATCAACGCCAAAATCCGAACTTCGCGATTGTTTCGAAAAACAATGTTTTTGGGCAAAGTACAGACGATTGATTGTAAGTCAGACTTAAAGGCATCGGTTGGGTGGCGATGCAAATAATAACCCATGACACTTTTTTCAAGCATCAACATTTTTTTGAAAGACAGACCATTAGCCGAGACGTATTTTTTCTCGTAATCAATGTGACTTTCAACTGCTGCAAAAAGCCCAGTCTGGCCATTATTTTGGTCATTTTGCCTTTGCTCTGCTTGCTTGATGGCGCTTGGGTAAGTGGCAATAAGTGTTGCTCGATCAATACCGAATAAGTCAAAGGCGCCACTGTAAATTAAAGCCTCAATAGCGCGACGATTTAAAAACTTTTTCTCAATACGTAAACAAAAATCAAAGATATCCTGATACTCGCCGCTCTCAATGCGCTCGGCAACAATAGCTTGTACTAGTGCCTCACCCACACCTTTAATAGCGCCCAAACCATAGGTGATGGTATTGTTGTCTAAAATACTAAATTGGTATTCAGATTGATTAATATTGGGCGCATGAATAACAAGATTAATCTTTTTAGCCTCACTAACGGTGAAAGCAATTCGATCGGTATCGTCCATCACCCCGGAAAGCACCGAGGCCATAAAAGGCGCTGGATAATGTGATTTTAACCAAGCCGTTTGGTATGAAATATAAGCGTAAGCAACCGAGTGAGATTTGTTAAAACCGTAGCCCGAAAACTTATCAATGAGATCAAAAATTTCGTTGGCTTTTTCTTCCTTGATGTCTTTTTCGGCCGCACCAGAAACAAACACTTGCCGCTGCTGCGCCATTTCTTCAACTTTTTTCTTACCCATTGCTCGACGCAATAAGTCGGCACCACCCAAAGAATAGCCTGCCATTACTTGGGCCGACTTCATCACTTGCTCTTGATACAGAAACACACCGTTAGTCGGCTTTAATATTTCTTCCAGCATTGGATGTGGGTACTTCACCTTGGCACCATGCTTCACGTTAATGTAGTCGTCTACCATTCCGGCGTCCAATGGGCCGGGACGATAGAGCGCCAACATAGCAACAATATCTTCAAAATTGTCGGCTTGGAGTTTTTTCAAATATCCGCGCATGCCGTCGGATTCCAGCTGAAAGATGCCCGTCGTATCACAACGTTGCAACAATTCATAAACCGCCGGATCATCAAGAGATAGGGTGTCGATGTCGATGAGCTCGTCCGTCAAACCCTTATTAAAAATCATCTTAACGGCTTTATCAATAACCGTCAAATTCGACAGGCCTAGGAAGTCAAACTTCACTAGGCCAACCGCTTCAACGTCGTCTTTATCAAATTGGGAGACCACTACATCACCTTCGCCAGGGCCTTTGTAAATTGGGCAAAAATCGCTGATTTTACTCGGCGCAATAACCACACCACCGGCATGAGTACCAACATTTCTTACCAAGCCCTCGAGGTCCTGGGAAAGATCCATCAAGGTGGTGACGCTCTCTTCTGAAATATAGCGTGACTTAAGATCTGGCGAGTCTTGCAACGCTTTATCCAAAGTCATTTTAAGTTCGTTAGGAATGAGCTTTGAAATTGTGTCACTAAAACCGTAAGGGTGGCCCAACACCCTGCCCACATCACGTACCACGCCTTTAGCAGCCATCGTACCGTAGGTGATAATTTGCGACACTTTTTCTTGACCGTACTTAAGAGAAACGTACTCAATCACCTCGTCTCGGCGGTCAGTGCAGAAATCAATATCAAAGTCAGGCATGGAGACACGCTCTGGATTCAAAAAACGCTCAAAAAGCAGCTCATGCTCAATCGGGTCAACGTTGGTAATTGATAGTGCCCAAGCCACCAGAGAGCCTGCACCCGAGCCCCTCCCCGGACCAACAGGGATGCCATTTTCTTTTGCCCAGCGAATAAAGTCAGAAACAATTAAGAAATAGCCAGGAAAATCCATCTCCAAGATAACCGAAAGCTCAAACTGCAAACGTTCGGCATACATCTTTACATCAGCTTTTTTATCCTTGAGTCGTTCAGCCAAACCCCGCTTAGACTCTTGCTCAAAAAATCTAGCAATTGACACGCCTTCTGGCGTTGGGAAAAGCGGAAGGTAGTTTTTTTTAAATAATTCAAAATGCAAATTACAACGCTTGGCCACTTCAACCGTGTTGGACAATAATTGTGGAAAATCTGCAAATAATGCCGACATTTCATCAGCACTTTTTAAATACTGGGCTTCGTTAAAATGTTTTGCTCGTCGGGCATCATCTAACAAGCCGCCCTGTGAAATACAGATTCTCGCCTCGTGGGCCTCATAATCACTTTGCAACAAAAATTGCACATCGTTAGTTGCAACAACCGGAATACCCAGCTGAACGCCCAAGTCTATGGCAAGATGAAGGTGTTGCTCATCGGTCATCCTGAGTGTTCTTTGCACTGCAAAATAGTAACGATCGCCAAAAATATTTTGCCATTTTTGCGCCTTTTCTCTGGCAAGTAACGCTTGATTGGTGAGTAATAATTGCGCAACATCAGAACTCACTGGTGTTGCAATCAACAACAAACCCGTATGGTAAGCCCCTAGTTCCGCCTCAGTAATGCTTGGGCCTTCTATACCTTGTTGATTAAGGTAAGCTTTTGAAATAAGCTCAGATAGGTTGAGGTAGCCTTGATGATTTTGACAAAGCAGTAGAACGTCGTAGCGGCCCTCATCAGAACTCAGTGACATTTTTGCACCAAATAGTGGCTTAACACCAGCAGATCGAGCCTTCTGATAAAACTTAACCGCAGAAAAAAGACTGATATCGTCAGTCAACGCAACAGCGTTCATGCCAGCCTGCTTAATACTCTCAATCAATTTTGGCACTCGAATAAGGCTATTCTTGACAGAATATTCGCTCTGGCATTGCAGATGAACAAAAGCGGAATTTTGCATTTATAGTGTTATTATTTAACCGAGTAGAGCTTATATTTTACAAACAAAGAGCTCTCTAACTTGGGGCATTTTTAGCAAAAAATGGATTGTTTTATATATTTCCACCAATGCAGAACAACAAAGCCTTAGATTTTTTCGGCAGCCCTAATAAGCGCTTGCGCCTTATCTATCGTTTCTTGCCATTCGGATTCAGGAACCGAGTCGTAAACAATTCCGGCGCCAGCTTGCACATAAAGCATTTCATCTTTGATTACTGCCGTTCTAATTGCAATCGCCAAATCCATGCCACCGTGCCATGAGAGATTACCAATTGCGCCCGAGTAGATATTGCGTTTTAATGGCTCAACATCGTTAATAATTTCCATTGCTCGAACCTTAGGTGCGCCACTTAAAGTTCCGGCAGGGAAGGTCGCCCTCAGCACGTCAATAGCACTCATGTCGTCTTGCAGTTCGCACTCTACATTGGAGACGATGTGCATCACATGAGAATAACGCTCAATAAACATTTTATCGGTGAGTGTCACTGTACCTGTTTTAGCAATCCTACCAAGGTCATTTCTTCCTAGGTCAATCAACATCAAGTGTTCTGCAATTTCCTTATGGTCGGACAATAAATCCACTTCTAAAGTCAAGTCTTCTTCTTTTGTTTTGCCTCGTGATCGGGTGCCGGCTATCGGCCTTACCGTGGCCATATTATTGTTATCGACGCGCGTTAGAATTTCTGGCGAAGAGCCAACAATAGTGACATCGTCCAAATTCAAAAAGTACATATAAGGCGACGGATTGAGGATTCTTAGTTGGCGATAAAGATCAATCGGCTTAGCTTTAAATTCACAACTAAGTCGCTGCGAAGGCACAACCTGCATAACATCACCGGCAACTATGTATTTCTGAATATCCTCGACAGAGCGCATGAAATCCTCTCGTCCAAAACTGGAGACAAAGTCCTCTGCCTTAATATTGGCGGGTTCACTCGCTTGCTCAGCCAGTGGTTCTTTTATTTGTGCCTCAATTTCATCCAATCGGGCAATCGCATCCTCGTAACGGCTCTCTTCAGGATTAATATGGGTGATAATATGCGCGGTACTGGATAAGTTGTCAACCACCAGCAAGTCATTGGATAGCATCAGTAGAATGTCAGCGACATTCAGCTCATCTGGCTTATCCAAATGAGCCAGCTTCGGCTCAATATAGCGAATGATCTCATAACCAAAATACCCCACCAAGCCACCATTAAAATCCGGCAAATTGTCTAATTTCGGCACTTTGAATTGGGCTTGGTATTCTTCAATCCAGGCAAGGGGGTCTTCAACTTCTTGCGTCTCTAGGGCTGCGCCGTTTTTCTCAATCGTTACTTGGTAATCAAAGACCTTAATAACTGTTTGCGCACAAAGTCCAATAAATGAGTAGCGGCCCCATTTTTCACCGCCTTGAACAGACTCTAAAAAATAACTGTAAGGGGTGTTGGCAACCTTTAAATACAGCGCCAAAGCCGTATCGGTATCAACGATTAACTCGCGAGAAACGGGTATGTGATTAAAGCCTTGATCGACGAGTTCGTTAAAGTGTGATTTTTCCATGGAAGCATTTTAACTTACCCAGAAAAACTTTGGCTTGCTTTAACGCCAGGTGGCCAGTGCTTGCAAGACTTTATTTATGAGCGCACAATAAAAAACCCCTCTAAGTAGTAATACTCAGAGGGGTTTTTCAGATGAATCTTAAGATTCTTCGCTTTGCTCAGCACCAACTTCGCTGAGCTGTGCCGATAATGCATCTTCAGCATCAGTAACAAGCATTGTCTCCTCTACCTTGCGACGCTTTTTTTCTTTATGGTAAGTAAAGCCTGTTCCCGCGGGAATCAAACGACCAACGATAACGTTTTCTTTAAGGCCTCTAAGTCCATCCATACGGCCTGTAATTGAAGCCTCTGTCAATACTCGAGTTGTCTCTTGGAATGATGCAGCAGAGATAAACGACTCTGTTGACAATGACGCTTTAGTAATACCCATCAACAATCTTTGGTACTTAATTGCATCTTTGCCTTGCGCTTTCAATTGCTTATTCATCTCAACAACACGAACGTATTCGGCTGTTTCACCGTTGACGTACGTCGAAGCACCCTGATCAAGAATTTCAACTTTTCTCAGCATTTGCTTCACAATCACTTCGATGTGCTTATCAGAAATCTTCACACCTTGTAGACGGTAAACCGCTTGCACTTCTTTCACAACGTAATCTGCCAAAGGCTCAACGCCAAGCAAGCGAAGAATATCATGAGGATTTGATGGGCCATCGGATATCACATCACCTTTTTCAACGGTTTCACCGTCGAATACGTTGATTTGACGCCACTGATGAATCATCATCTCTGTCGCTTCACCCGCTTCATTAGTAATTAATAAGCGTATTTTTGACTTCGTAGGACTGCCAAAACTTACCACGCCTGTTGTTTCAGCTAGGATTGCATGATCTTTCGCTTTACGTGCTTCGAACAAATCGGCAACACGAGGCAGACCACCGGTAATATCACTTGTCTTGGAAACCGCTTTTGGAATCTTTGCAAGAATTTCACCAGCAGCAATTGCCTGACCGTCAACCAAGTTTAGTTTAACGCCTGATGGCAAGTAGTGTGTTGACAAGATGAGATCGTTATCCTTATCATCAACCAACTTAATCATTGGTTTTAAGTCTTTCGCTGCAGCAGAACGCTCGCCTTCATCAATCATTTCAAAGAAGTTTAAGCCCGTTATAGGGTCTGAACTCTTATTAACGGTAACACCTTCAGAGAAGTCAACGAAAATTACACGGCCCGAATACTCTGCAATAATTGGATGAGTGTGCGGATCCCAGTCAGCAATTTTATCTTTTGCTTTAACTTTGCCGCCATCTTTATAATGAACCAAAGCACCATACGGCAACTTGTAGCGTTCTTTTTCTTGGCCCAATTCATTACGAACTGAAGCCTCTGCAGAACGAGAGATCACCACCAAATCGCCCTTCGCGTTTTGAATGGACTTCATGTTGTCAAAGTAAACAACACCATCAGTATTGATGTTGATACTGTTCACCGCAGTTGATGAACTTGCAGCACCACCAATATGGAAAGTACGCATCGTTAGCTGTGTACCCGGCTCACCAATAGACTGAGCGGCAATAACACCAATCGCCTCACCAACACCAATCTTATGGCCGCGTGCCATATCATTACCGTAGCATGACGAGCATACACCGTATGACGTCTCACAAGTAATCGGAGAGCGAGCTTTGATAGATTCAATGCCCAGTTCATTAATCTTGTCAGAATCACTTAAGCTAATCAAATGATCTTTAGGTAAGAACAAATCGGTTGTGTTTGGATAGGCAATATCTTCAGCTGTAATACGGCCAAGTACTGCTGCACCCAACGTTTGAGATACGTTACCACCATCAATCACAGCTTTCATGATTAGACCATTTTCAGTGCCACAATTCTCTTCAGTGATTACGAGATCCTGACCAACGTCAACTAAACGACGTGTTAGGTAACCCGAGTTGGCTGTTTTAAGCGCTGTATCGGCTAGACCTTTACGGGCACCGTGCGTTGAGATGAAGTATTGCATATTGTTCAAACCCTCACGGAAGTTTGAAGTAATAGGCGTTTCAATAATAGAGCCGTCTGGCTTTGCCATTAGACCACGCATACCAGCCAACTGCCTGATCTGCGCTGGAGAACCCCTGGCGCCAGAATCAGCCATCATATAAATCGAGTTAAACGACGGTTTTTTCTCTGTTTTTCCTTTGGCATCGGTAATGTCTTCAAAGCCCACCCTGTCCATCATCGCTTTTGCTACTTCTTCAGAGGTACGTGACCAGATATCAATCACTTTGTTATAACGCTCACCGTTAGTAACAATACCCGAGGCAAACTGTTGCTGCACATCTTTAACTTGTGCGTTAGCAGTCTCAATCATTTCTGCTTTTTCTTTAGGAATGATCATATCATTCGAGCAGAATGAGATACCCGACTTTGTTGAATACTCAAAGCCCATGTACATCATTTGGTCGGCAAAAATAACCGTTTCTTTTAGCTCTTGGGTACGGTAACAAACGTGAATCAGGTTTGACACAACCTTCTTGGTCAAAGCTTCGTTGATTAAATCAAAGTTTAAGCCTTCTGGCATAATTCTAGAGAAGATTGCACGACCAACCGTTGTCTCAACGATGCGCTTTGAGCTTGGCTCAAAACCGTTGTCGGTCTTCTCATAATCTTGCACACGAAGTTTTATCATAGCGTGTAGAGAGACTACCTCTTGTTGGTAGGCGTTTAATGCCTCACCAGCGTTGGCAAAAATCATGCCCTCGCCTTTTTGCTTTACCATCTCACGCGTCATGTAGTAAAGACCCAAAATAACGTCTTGTGACGGAATAATGATCGGGTCACCACTGGCCAAATGAAGAATGTTATTAGAGGCCAACATCAATGTTCTGGCTTCTAGTTGCGCTTCTTCAGATAGAGGCACGTGTACCGCCATTTGGTCACCGTCAAAGTCTGCGTTAAACGCCGTACAAACGAGTGGGTGCAGCTGAATTGCCTTACCTTCAATCAGTAACGGCTCAAACGCTTGAATGCCTAAACGGTGAAGCGTCGGTGCACGGTTAAGAAGTACCGGATGTTGATGTACAACTTTCTCAAGGATATCCCAAACTTCAGGAATCTCACTTTCCACCATTTTCTTCGCTGCTTTAATCGTAGAAGCTAAACCGGTGGCAATCAAACGATTGTAAATAAATGGTTTGAACAACTCCAATGCCATCTTCTTCGGAAGGCCACACTGGTGTAATTTAAGGTACGGTCCACAAACAATAACCGAACGACCGGAATAGTCCACTCGCTTACCGAGTAGATTCTGACGGAAACGACCTTGTTTACCTTTGATCATGTCAGCAATTGACTTCAAAGGACGACGGTTATTACCCATTACCGCACGACCACGACGGCCGTTATCGATAAGAGAGTCAACAGCCTCTTGCAACATACGTTTTTCGTTACGTACAATAATCTCAGGAGCGTCTAGCTCTAATAGGCGAGCCAAACGGTTGTTACGGTTAATAACGCGACGGTATAAGTCGTTAAGGTCAGAGGTCGCAAAACGACCACCATCTAGTGGCACCAAAGGACGTAAATCAGGCGGAAGAACCGGTAATACTTTAAGTACCATCCACTCTGGCTTGTTACCAGACTGGATTAATGAATCAACCAGCTTAAGGCGCTTGTTGATCTTCTTTAATTTAGTTTGAGATTTTGTGCTTAGTGCATCTTCCCGAAGATTCGCCGCTTCTTTTACAAGCTGCATTTCCGCAAGGACGTCCTGGATTGCTTCCGCACCCATTTTAGCAACAAACTCATCATCACCATATTCGTCAAGAGCATCGTAATACATCTCTTCGGTAAGAAGTTGTTTTTTAACCAAAGGCGTGTTACCAGCGTCAGTAACCAAAAACGCTTCAAAGTAAAGTACGCGCTCAATGTCTTTCAACGTCATGTCCAATAAAAGACCGAGGCGTGAAGGTAGAGATTTAAGATACCAAATATGGGCAACTGGTGCAGCCAACTCGATATGGCCCATGCGTTCGCGACGAACCTTTGAAAGCGTTACTTCAACGCCACATTTTTCACATACAACGTTGCGGAATTTCATCCGTTTGTATTTGCCACATAAACATTCAAAGTCCTTCATTGGGCCAAATACTTTGGCACAGAAAAGACCATCACGCTCAGGCTTAAAAGTACGGTAATTAATGGTTTCAGGCTTTTTAACCTCACCAAAAGACCATGAGCGAATTTTCTCTGGAGATGCTAGACCAACTCTAATCGAGTCAAAATCTTGTTCTTTATTTTGCTGCTTTAAAATTTGTAATAAATCTTTCAAGTTATTCTCCTAATTTAATTTTGCTCAAGCTCAATATCAATACCCAACGAACGAATTTCTTTAATCAGAACGTTGAACGACTCCGGCATCACCGACTCAGTACGATTTTCACCATCAACAATATTTTTATACATCTTCGCACGACCAGCAACGTCATCCGACTTCACTGTTAGCATTTCACGAAGTGTGTAAGCGGCACCGTAAGCTTCAAGGGCCCAAACTTCCATCTCACCAAATCTCTGGCCACCAAATTGCGCTTTACCACTCAGTGGCTGCTGCGTTACTAATGAATAAGGACCGGTAGAACGGGCATGCATCTTATCGTCAACTAAGTGATTCAGCTTCAACATGTGCATATAACCAACCGTCACATGACGATCAAAGGCGTCACCTGTGCGGCCATCATACAACTGAATTTGACCTGACTCAGGAAGATCCGCCATCGTTAATAACGACTTGATATCTGCTTCCGAAATACCATCAAAAACTGGCGTTGCCATTGGCACACCGGTACGAAGGTTGTGCGCCAATTCTAAAATTTCATCATCCGAGAATGAATTCAGATCTTCGATTTTTCCGTAGCTGTTATAAATTTTCTCAAGTAGGTCGCGAACTTCTTTAACCGTATCTTTTTGATGCTGATCAAGCATTGCACCAATCTTGTGGCCAAGGCCTTTTGCAGCCCAACCCAAGTGAACTTCAAGTACTTGTCCAACGTTCATACGCGATGGTACACCTAATGGATTAAGCACCACGTCAACTGGTGTCCCGTCTTCTAGATGAGGCATGTCTTCAACTGGCGATACGCGTGAAATAACACCCTTATTACCGTGACGACCCGCCATCTTATCACCCACTTGAAGTGTTTTACGTGTTGCTACATAAACCTTAACCATCTTCAAAACACCCGGCGGTAATTCAGCGCCTTCTAAAATTTTGGCGTGCTCTACTTTTAAGAACTCATCAAACTCCTCTTGCTTTGCTTTCGCTTGCTTAACCAATGTTGCTACTTCTTTATTAACATCAGCATCTTCAACTTTCAATTTTGCAACTTCAGCGTTGTCAAGTGACTTAAGCGACTTGGCCGATAATTTATCGCCCAATTTAACAGTGTCTGCACCCTTAGTGACAATATTGCCAGAAAGCTTGGCGCGAACGCGACGGAAAATATCCTCGTCAATGATGCCAAACTCATCGTCAATATCTTTTTTAATTTTTTCTAAACGATCTTCGTCAATCTCAAGGGCGCGCGCGTCTTTTTCAACACGATCGCGGGTAAAGACTTGTACGTCAATCACCACGCCAGATTTAGAGGCACCAACACGAAGCGATGTATCTTTAACGTTGTTAGCTTTTTCACCAAAGATAGCGCGCAGTAATTTCTCTTCTGGAGAAAGGGCTGTTTCACTCTTAGGTGTTACCTTACCAACCAAAATGTCGCCGCCTTTAACACGGGCACCGACGTAGACAATACCAACTTCATCAAGTTTTGCTAGGGCGGATTCGCTGACATTTGGAATGTCCGCGGTAATCTCCTCTGAGCCCAACTTAGTATCACGAGCATAGGCTGTTAATTCCTCAATGTGAATCGATGTGTAACGATCTTCTTGAACAACGCGCTCTGAAATAAGAATAGAGTCCTCAAAGTTGTAACCATTCCATGGCATGAAGGCAATCATCATGTTTTGACCAAGGGCCAATTCACCTAAGTCGGTTGACGGGCCGTCAGCTAAAACGTCACCAGCAACAATCTTATCGCCAGGCTTCACTAATGGTTTTTGGTTAATACATGTGTTCTGGTTAGAACGGGCGTATTTTGTTAGGCTGTAAATATCAACACCCAATTCGCCAGCTTTTGCTTTTTTTGCATCCACACGAATAACGACTCTTGACGCATCAACTGCTTCAACAACACCGCCGTGCTCAGCTGTTACACAAACTCTAGAGTCTGTTGCAACAACTCGCTCAATACCTGTACCAACCAACGGCTTTTCAGCGCGAAGTACTGGCACCGCTTGACGCTGCATGTTTGAACCCATCAAGGCACGGTTAGCATCGTCATGCTCCAAGAATGGAATAAGTGATGCCGCAACCGAAGCGATTTGCTTAGAATCGATGTCAATCAATGTGATTTCATCTTTTTCAACCAAAACAAATTCGTTTTTGTGGCGAGCTGGAACCAAGTCGTCCTCTAGACGGCCTTTAGTATCCACTGTAACATTTGCTTGAGCAATTGTATGGCTAATCTCATCAATCGCCGATACATAAATAATTTCATCTGTAACCAAACCACTCTTAACCACTTGGTAAGGTGTTTCTAAGAATCCATATTCGTTGGTTTTCGCATAAACCGCAAGTGTGTTAATCAAACCAATGTTTGGGCCTTCTGGTGTCTCAATTGGACATAGGCGGCCGTAGTGCGAAGGATGAACGTCACGAACTTCAAAACCAGCGCGTTCACGAGTCAAACCACCCGGACCTAAGGCCGAAATACGGCGTTTGTGAGTCACGCCCGATAGAGGATTCACTTGGTCCATAAACTGAGATAACTGCGAAGAACCAAAGAATTCCCTAACTGCCGCAGATACTGGCTTCGAATTAATCAAGTCTTGTGGTGTTAATTCGTCCGTTTCAGCTAAGTTTAAGCCCTCTTTAACGGCTTTTTCAACACGAACAAGGCCAATTCTGAATTGGTTTTCAATCATTTCACCAATTGCTCTAACACGTCTGTTTGCTAGCGTATCAACATCGTCAACGACGTCGTGGCCGTTCTTAATATCAACCAATTGCTTGATAACATTAACAATATCATCGTGAGTCAATACGTGCTCACCTGTTTCAGAGGCAATGCCTAGGCGGCGATTAAGCTTCATACGGCCAACACGTGATAGATCGTAGCGATCTGGACTAAAGAATAAGTTCGAGAACAGCGTGTTCACCGCATCTTCTGTAGCTGGCTCACCTGGACGCATTACATGGTAAATCGACATACGTGCTTCGATTTCAGTTTGCAGGTCATCAAGGCGCAAAGTGTCTGCAATATAGGCGCCATTCTCAGCATCATTGATGTAGAGAATGTCGATTTTTTTAACCTTTGTTTCGCTCAATATTTCAAGCGACTCTTCAGTTAATAAAGTGTTTGCAGGAAGAAGAATTTCGCCGGTATCCGTATCGATAATATCGATGGCCAGAACCTTGCCCAAAAGATATTCAAGCGGTGCGTTGATTGCCTTAACGCCGGATTTTTCTAATAATTTAGTGTGTTTTGCAGTAATACGACGACCTTTCTCCACGATTAGGTCTTTACCTGCCTTAATATCAAACTCAGCAATAACGCCGCGAAGACGTGAGGGGTCCATCACTAAATCACACGACTTAGCTTTCATTTTCACCACAACGTGATCAAAGAAAGTATCTAGGATATTTTCCGCATTTAAACCCATTGCACGAAGCAATGTTGTTACTGGAAGTTTTCTGCGACGGTCAATTCGAACGTATAAATGCTCGTGGTGATCGAATTCGAAATCTAACCATGATCCACGGTAAGGAATAATACGAGAAGAGAATAATATCTTGCCCGATGAGTGTGTTTTACCTTTATCGTGTTCAAAAATAACACCCGGAGAACGGTGAAGCTGAGAAACCACAACACGCTCTGTACCATTAATAACAAATGTACCAGTGTCCGTCATTAAAGGCAGTTGCCCTAAATAGACATCCTCTTCAATAACTTGTTTAACACGACGTTTTTTCTTTAACGTTGAGCCATTTTTATCATATAGCGCAAGGTTAAGCTTAACACGCATGGTTGCTGCATAAGTAACACCACGAAGCTTGCATTCTTTGACACTGTACTTAGGGTCTTGAAGCTCGTAATCCACATATTCAATTTCAGCATAACCATTCAATGCTGTAATAGGGAATACCGATTGAAAAACCGCATGAAGGCCAACATCTTGCTTTTCAGTTGCTCCAGCTTGAATAAAAGTATTAAATGAGTTAATCTGAATGGACAATAAATCTGGCTCTGTCAGAACCGATTTCCTAGTACCAAAATTATTTCTAATGCGCTTTTTCTCAGTGAACGAATAAGTCATGAATACCCCGTATTAATCGATAAATTGTGATTCAGAATTTCTTCTGAATAAAAACACCAAAATCCCCTGGTGGGGATTTTGGTTATTAGCGTTGAAGGAATTACTTAATTTCTACGCTAGCGCCGGCTTCTTCAAGCTGCTTTTTTAACTCTTCTGCTTCGCCTTTTTCTGCGCCTTCTTTAATTGGTGCTGGTGCACTTTCAACTAAATCTTTCGCTTCTTTAAGACCTAGGCCTGTGATACCACGAACAGCTTTAATTACAGCAACTTTCTTCTCGCCGAAGCTCGTTAGAACGACATTGAATTCAGTTTGCTCTTCAACTGCTGCGCCTGCATCTGCTGCTGCCGCTGGTGCTGCTGCAACTGCTGCTGCTGAAACACCAAATTTTTCTTCCATTGCTGAAACTAGTTCAACAACATCCATTACAGACATATCTGCAATTGCATTTAAAATATCGTCATTTGATAATGCCATGATATTTACTCCTCTTTATATTATTATTTATTGTTTTTGGTCACGAACAGCTGCGACAACACGAGTTAGCTTGGTAGGAACTTCATTCAAAGTTCTTACTAGCTTCTCAGTTGGAGCAAGCATTAACGCCATAACCATACTAATTGCTTGATCTTTCGTTGGTAGGTCTGCGATACGTTTCAGCTGATCTGCGTCAACAAATTCGCCCGAAACTCCCAAACCCTTAACAACTAACGCATCATTTTCTTTCATGAATGCACGGAAAACACGGGCTACTGCACCTGGATCTTCTTGCGAAAAACCTAAGATAACAGGACCGCTTAATACTGGTGAGATACACTCACAACCAGTTTCCGCTAGCGCTCTTTTTGCAAGTGTGTTTTTTACAACACGCAAAGATACATTCGCATCTATTGCAGAAGTACGCAAGTTAGTCATTTGTTCAACTGTCAATCCGCGATACTCGGCTGCGCCAACAGAAATTGCAGTAGATGCTACTGCGTTTACCTGTTCGACAACTGCCTTTTTTGCTTCAAGATTTAGAGCCATAGTCTCTCCTGAACAATTATAAAAAGAAAGCTATATAAAATAACTTTCGCCACAAGGTATTCGCATACCCTCTACATAGGCAAATTGAAGGATCAATTTATTAAGCAACAAATTCCGAAAAATTCATCGCACCTATGGTCTTTGAGGCTAAACAAGTTACCTTGTCGCCCAAAGAATTCTTTTCGTGATCAACCGTAGCCAACCACTGGTAAATCATTAGATATCGACGCTTGATAAATCAACTGATAGGCCTGGACCCATTGTTGAAGAAACATTCATCTTTTGGAAGTAAACACCTTTTGCTGAACTTGGCTTAGATTTTTTAAGCGCATCCAACAATGCTGTAATATTTTCTTCCAAAGCTTTTGGATCGAAAGAAGCCTTACCTACACAACCGTGAACAATGCCCGCTTTATCAGCTCGGTAACGAACTTGACCGGCTTTTGCATTATTTACAGCAGTGGCAACGTCCTGCGTTACTGTGCCCACTTTAGGGTTTGGCATTAGACCACGCGGACCTAATACTTGACCTAGTCGACCAACAACACCCATTGCATCTGGCGATGCGATAACAACGTCATAGTTTAAATCACCGTCTTGCATTGACTTCATCAAGTCTTCCATACCAACAACGTCAGCACCTGCGTCAGTTGCTTTTTGTGCGTTTTCACCTTGAGTAAATACCGCAACGCGAACCGTTTTTCCAGTGCCATTTGGCAATGTCACTGCGCCACGAACGTTTTGGTCTGATTTTTTCGCATCAATACCAAGGTTGATACTTACATCAACAGACTCATCAAACTTTGCTGAAGCGCACTCTTTAACTAAGTTAAGAGCATCAGCCATTGTGTAGCGGACACCAACTTTAATTTTTGTTTGGTTGTCTTTTTGTTTTTTAGTTACATTAGCCATGATTAACCCTCCACCACTAGGCCCATCGAACGTGCAGTACCAGCAATAATTTGCACAGCTGCATCGATGTCATTAGCATTTAAATCTTTCATCTTAATGTTTGCCACTTCTTCAAGTTGTGCACGGGTTACCGTACCCACTTTATTTATGTGTGGCTCACCACTACCTTTAGCAATGCCCGTTACTTTGCGAAGCAAAACGGCTGCTGGTGGTGTTTTCGTAATAAACGTAAAGCTACGGTCGTTATAGACAGTGATAATAACTGGCACAGCCATGCCTTTATCAAGGTCCTGAGTTTTCGCATTAAACGCTTTGCAGAATTCCATAATATTAACACCATGTTGACCCAATGCTGGACCAACCGGTGGTGATGGATTTGCTTCCGCTGCAGGTACCTGCAACTTAATATATGACTCAATTTTTTTTGCCATTTCTTTCTCCTATGGGTGCAAGCGCCGTTAAGCTCCCCGTTAGTTTACAACCCTAAGGTTGTGCTATGTTTTCTCGACTTGAGAAAACTCCAGCTCAACTGCAGTTGTACGTCCGAAAATTAATACTTCTACAGTTAACAAGCTCTTTTCATAATCGACACTTTCAACGGTGCCGTTAAATTCATTAAATGGGCCATCAATAACCAGCACTTCTTCACCCGGTTGAAACGCCACCTTTGGTTTTGGTTTGTCTGCGCCCTCTTGCACACGTGCAAGAATCCTATCCACTTCTCTTTGGGTAATAGGTGATGGCTTACCCGATGAACCACCGATAAAGCCCATGACGTTATTGGTATTTTTTATTAATAACCAAGTAGGCTCTGTTAACTCCATGTTAACCAACATGTAGCCAGGAAAGAACTTGCGCTCTGTTTCTTTCTTCATTCCACCCTTAAGCTCAACCACTTGCTCAGTAGGGATCATGATTTCACCAATCAGACCTTCTTCTAGCTGCTTTTCTTTAATGGCCAGATCGATAGCATCTTCAATCGACTTTTTAACTTTCGCTTCGTAGCCGCTTCTTGCGTGTATTACAAACCACTTCTTAGACATTAGAATCCTTCAGTTAAAGTGTTAAAACGAGCTAATTGATTGCACACCCCAAGTGAAGAATGCATCAACAATCATCAGAAAGATGGATACAATCACAACCGCAACCATAATCATGCCAGTTGTCTTGAGCGTTTCTTCACGAGTTGGCCAAACAACCTTTCGTAATTCAATTCTTGTCTCTTTAGCAAAGTGGGTAAATCTTTCACCTTGCGAAGACTGAGTAAATACAAATGCTGCAACAACAACACCAACGAGCAAAATAAGCACCTTGTAAAGTGCAACCTGCGTCAATGGTTCTAAATAAAATAATGCAATCGATGCTATTAATATAGCAAGCGATAAAACACCATTCAATTTACCTAAGCCTTGTTTTTGATTGTCTGCGTTCTTAGCCACATCTATCCTTTAAATTTGGCAGGCAAGGAGGGACTCGAACCCCCAACCAACGGTTTTGGAGACCGCCACTCTACCAATTGAGCCACTTGCCTAAATATTAATTCCTAAAAAACATAGCCACAGTAAAACTGTAGCTACAAGTTATATTTATTATTAATCAGTAATCTTCGAGACTACGCCAGCACCTACCGTGCGACCACCTTCTCTGATTGCGAATCTTAAACCTTCTTCCATCGCAATTGGTGCAAGTAACTCAACCGACATCTTAACGTTATCACCAGGCATAACCATCTCAACACCTGATGGTAATTGACAAGCACCAGTTACGTCTGTTGTTCTGAAGTAGAACTGTGGACGATAGTTGTTAAAGAATGGCGTATGACGTCCACCCTCTTCTTTGCTTAAGATATAAACTTCAGCCTCAAACTTAGTATGTGGTGTGATAGTGCCTTTCTTAGCAAGTACTTGACCACGTTCAACCTCTTCACGCTTAGTACCACGAAGTAGTACTCCAACGTTATCACCTGCTTCACCTGAGTCAAGCAGTTTTCTAAACATTTCAACACCAGTACAAGTAGTAAGTTGTGTGTCTTTAATACCAACGATTTCAATTTCGTCACCAACGTTAACGATAC
>CAJVZH010000007.1 GCA_913020715.1 uncultured Gammaproteobacteria bacterium | reverse complement strand
CTACCGTCCTTTTCAAACACCTTACCCATCCAATACATGGATTCAATGTCGCCCATATCAATAGCCTTGTTGAACCATTTAATAGCATTAATCAAAGAATCGGCATTGTAGTAGCGCCATCCAATTTCTCTGGTCACAGCAACACCACCACGCTCAGCCGCTGCAATCAAATAATCACCACCTTTATTTGGTTTACCATAGTATTGATATACCCATCCAACTTCGACCATCACATCCAAGTCAAGCTTGTCAACCGGCTGACTAGCCCAAGCTTTTGCAAGCTCTTGATCGGGCGCCTCAACAACATTGAATTCATTAGCGATGGCAACCGCTAATTGAGCGTTAGCACTACCAGCATTGGCAGCTTCAAAGATCAACTCAACAACTTTTTCCAAGTCTTGATCAACGACACGTCCGTAGTAATATAACAGTGCCATTCTAAAGGTAGCTTCTACATCACCCTGCTCATAAAGCGGCGCCCACTCATTAAAAGCGCCCACATGATCATCCTGATGAAAGGCAATGACACCCTCTTTAACTCCTGCGTTGGCAGTCCCAATAAAAGCCAAAAATAGTAGACTAAGTTGAACAAATTTTTTCATTATCAATTACAGTGTTTAAAAACCGAAAAATTAAATATACACTAACTGAGTATCAATAACGACAACTGTTGACCTCGTATGGTTAACAGTCAGCAACTACAGTTTGATTTTGCTCACCCAGTTTATCCACACCCAGGTGCATAATTTGACCGGGCTGTAAAAATACCGGCTCGGGCTTAACGCCCATGCCAACACCCGCTGGTGTTCCTGTGGAAATAACATCACCCGGCTGCAGACTACAAAATTGACTTAAATAACTCACCAAAAACGCCACGCCATATGCCATATTATTAGTTGTACCGTCTTGGTAGCGATGACCATCAACCTCCAGCCATAGAGCGAGTTTCTGTGGATCACCCACTTCATCTTTGGTCACTAACCATGGCCCCATTGGACCAAATGTATCGCAACTCTTTCCCTTGCTCCATTGACCTTTTCTCTCCAATTGAAAAGCACGCTCAGAAACGTCATTGAGCACACAATACCCCGCAACATAATCCAGCGCATCTTTCTCACTGACGTATTTGGCCGTTTTGCCAATGACAACCGCCAGCTCAACCTCCCAATCGGTCTTGGTAGAGCCTCTTGGAATAACAACATTGTCGTTAGGGCCACAAATAGCGCTTGTGGCTTTGGCAAAAATAATTGGCTCTCTAGGCACTCTTGAACCAGTCTCTTCTGCGTGATCCGTATAGTTAAGGCCAATGCAGATAATTTTTCCAACGCCGCCAACACATGGGCCTATACGTACCGAGCTCGACACTTCTGGCAATTGGCTTACATCAACTTGCGAAAGCTTTGTAAGGGCGTCAGGGTGTAAAGACTCACCGGCCACATCCTCAATAACACCACTCAAGTCACGAATAGCTCCGTTCTCGTCCAATAACGCCGGTTTTTCTTTGCCCGCAGCTCCAACTCGTAATAATTTCATAGCAATCCTTTATTTAAATCATTTAATAAAATGGCAGACATTCAAACCTCTACTTCAAGATTCCTATTATACAAATCTTTGAATTTCAACAAGTCTATTGAAATTGAGTAATTATCAAACTCAATATAAATTAAGTATAGTTTTTATTATGCCCGACAAGTGTTTTGTGGAAATTCAGACAAAGCGATTAATGCATTGCCCTGGTCATTTTGATATGATCAATACCCGCTTCTTGGTATTTCTCACCAACACAAATAAAACCTAAGTTATCGTAAAACTGACGTGCGTGGCACTGAGAAGATAGCCAAACTTTAGTGATTTTCATTACCTTAGCCTGCTGCAGAAGTGCCTGCATAACAATACTGCCAACCCCTTTACCACGCTGACTTCTGAGAACTGCTATCCTACCTATATGGCCATCTTCTAGCATTCTGCCGGTAGCAACTGCCGATCCTTCTGAAAAAACCAAAACATGGAGTGCTGTCTCGTCATGCTCATCGTGTTCAAGCTCAACAGGCACAGATTGCTCAACGACAAACACCTCGGTTCTGATACTTCTAATATCGTCGTTGTAAGCAGGATAATCGGTAATTATTATTTTGTAGTTGTTATTCATTCCATCCAGCACTTTCAACATGGGCTATTCTTCACTTTTTGAGTCATTTTGTAAAAATGATAGATTTAGCATCGACAACCCCAAAAAGAAAAACTACCAATCATTGGTTTGTAGGTCCCAGCCCACCAATCGCACTTTCCATCTTTATCCAGAGATGAATAAAAGATTAAGAGCCAAGGCGATATAGACAATTGCAGCAAAAACATTCAATCTTTTAACAATTGCTGGAGACTTACTTAACAAGGGCTTTAAAAAGCTTGACAGATAAGCAATAAAACTAAAAACACAGAGAGCGCAAAGGATAAAAATTAGACCCAGTGCAAACATTTGAGCTGATACGCTACCGTTATCAATATTCACAAATTGCGGCAGAAAAACAAGAAAGAAGATAGCGACCTTTGGATTGGTAAGATTCATTACCACGCCAGTTAGGTAGAAAGATTTACTGGGCTTGTCGGAGTTCTTAAAATCCATACTTTCACTTTTCATTGATAAGTACGCAAGAAACACAAGATAACATGCGCCAATAATTTTAAGACCTTGAAACGCCAATTGACTTGTTTGAAAAATAACAGCAACACCAAGTGAAACCAAAACAGTGTGTGCAATTAAGCCACTGCAAAGGCCTAAGGTCGTGAGAATTCCAATCTTCCACCCTCTGATTGCAGACTGGGTTAGTACAAAAATATTGTCTGGCCCAGGGGCAAAACTCAACACGACGGAGGCGCTGATAAAAGCCAAAATGGTTTCAATACTGAATAATTCCAAGACTGTCTCTAATTGATGGTTTGCTTGCTGAATATTTCAGCGCTGTCTCTATAAGCTTTAAATTCAAGTGCATTGCCCGATGGATCTTTAATGAACATCGTTGCTTGTTCAGCCGGTAACCTGGCATAGCGAATGTGAGGCTCAAGAACAAAAGTCACGCCCGATGTTTTTAGCTTCTCAGACAAATTTTGAAATTCACCCCACTCAAGAACGCAGCCAAAATGCGGCATGGGCACAGTATTACCCTCAACGCTAGATTGTGTCTCACAAGGGGAGATGATCTCGCCCAAATGAAGTGACAATTGATTACCAAAGAAATTAAAGTCAACCCAAGTAACGGTGCTACGCCCCTCTTCACAACCCAGAAGCTCACCATAGAATTGCCGTGAGGACTCAAGATCGCTCACGGTGTATGCTAAATGAAAAACCGTCACGTTATTAAAAGAATGAAGTGACAACTGATTGCCCATGAGGCGCCCATAAATGTTGCTGTAGGTTTTAAAAGCGTCAAGTTAGCGCTGTTCATTATGTACGCCTGCACTATATATTAAATTAGACTTTATCATAGCATGTTTCATAATGAGATATGATAAAAATTAGGCTAGCCCGAAAGCCCCATCACTAGGCCGATAAGGATTAGGGCTAGACCGGTTATTCGATTTTGCCATAAAATTTTCTTTGGGTCGCCTAGCCACGATTTTGACAAGTGGGCTATCAAAGCATAAGTCGTCATAACGATATTTTCAATTGCAACCAAGGTCACCACAACAATGGCGCCTTCAAATACACTAAACATCCTCAAGTCAACAAAAAGAGGAAGAAAGGCTACCAAAAAAACAAAGCCTTTAATATTGGTAAAGTTCACAAAAAAGCCTTGGGCAAAAGATATTTTTGCTCTAAAAGTGCTTTTAGAATTGGTGACTGATAAATCTAGATTCTCAGCTTTTTTTCTCCATTGAATAATGCCTAGTGTGATGAGATATAACATACCTATGATTTTTATCACACCAAAGGCGCTGGGAAAATTAACAATCAACACCCCCAAACCACTTAGCACCAGCACAATTCCACAAGCCAACCCTAACTGTAAACCGGCTATAGAAACCAAGGTCGATTTAAAGCCAAATTGAGTACTCTGACTCACAGTAAACAGGGCGCTAGGTCCAGGGGAAATGCTAATCAAGAAGCCCGCAGAGACAAGGCCCAACCAAGTTGAAAATTCCATTAAATCACCCTAAAAATAACTTAATTACTTTCATCGTGCTGACAATTCCAACAAAAGTCAAAAGTAGCGTCGTTCATCTCATTACAATTTTGACAATGCCACTGAGGCTTGTCTGCATCTTTATTTAAGTCTTCAATCAACTCGCTGGCACGCGAATAGTCCTTGTCATTAACCACCCAAACTTCGGGCCAAGTCTCAATTGGCGCGAGCTGGCCCGCACCTCCAGAGGCGTATTGATTTTTAGTAATAACCTCAATGTCGTTTTGCCCAAGGTGATTGGCAACGGTTGCTACCAATGTGAGGTGCTCGTTGGTATAAACCAGTTTCATCTGAATGGCGAATTCACCATTAGTTCAAAACCAATGCCGCCAACCCTAGAAAGGCAACAAAGCCAATCACGTCAGTAATTGTTGTTAAGATTACACCACCAGCTAGCGCAGGATCAATTTTAAGCTTGGTTAACAGTAACGGTAAAAAAGCACCGAAGAAGGCTGCAACAATCAAATTAACAATAATAGCTATACCAATAACAACACTTAAGCCAACATCATCAAACCAATAAAAAGTTGCCACTGCAATCACTACCGACCAACAAATGCCATTCAATATACCAACAGACACTTCTTTGTTAATTAAAGACTTAATGTTGGCTGTTGTCACCCTGCCGGTAGCGATGCCTCGAGTGACCAGAATCAAGGTCTGTGTTCCCGCAATACCGCCCATACTTGCAACCACTGGCATCAGAATTGCTAAGGCAATTTTTTGCTCTAAAGTTGCCTCAAAAAGAGCAATAAAAGAAACGGCGATAAACGCGGTAATCAAGTTAACTCCTAGCCAAACACTGCGTCTTTTTGTGCTTTGAACGATGGGCGCAAATACGTCCTCTTCTTCGTCCAAACCCACCATTGACATCACCGAGTGCTCGGCTTGATCGCGAATAACATCAACCACATCATCGATGGTAATACGACCAACAAGCTGATTGTGTTCATCAACAACAGGGGCTGAAATTAAGTTTCTTTGCTCAAACAGGGTGGCCACCACAGCCTCGTCCGTATTGGCAAGAATCGGCTTTGATGCCTCGGTACTAACTAACGGCATAATGGCCTGCTCAGGCTCTTCCGTTAAAAGCGTTGAAACATGCAAAGAGCCGAGATAATTAAAATTACGATCAACAACAAAAACCTTGTCGGTATCAACCGGCATTTCTTTAAGTAGTCTCAAATAACGAATAACAGTACGCACAGTAACATCAGAGCGCACGGTAATGAAGTCGGTATTCATTAAGCCACCGGCCGAGTCTTGTGGATAAGTTAGGACTTTTTTAAGGTGCTCTCGATGCTTATAATCAAGTGTCAGTAATAAGCTGTGAACGGCTGTTTCTGGCAGATTAGGCACAATATCGGCCAAATCGTCCGTATCCAAGCCCTCTGTTGCCTTGACCAATGCATCAACCGACATTTCATCAATCAGCTGCGTTTGCACATCTTCGTTGACCTCTTTTAAGGCTTCGCCCTGAACTCTGGGCTTAATTCGAGGCCAGATCAATGAGCGATCTTTAGGTGGTAAGGCTTCTAGTAATTTAGCAACTTCGCTGGGATGAAGTTCATCAAGTTGAGCGCCAGCCTCCTCTAAAAGAGAGGCTTCAAGTGCATTCATTAATTGTTGTAAACACTCCTCAAAAGAAGCCTGTTTAATGTCAGCCATAATTACAATCCGTTACAATCGAGCATGACGGGCAAGCCCATCACAGTCAAAAAGAACTCATTATAATTTATATAAACTAGCCTCTGTGGCTATGTAGTTTTTCTTTGTGCTTGATGATTTGAGAATCTAGCTTGTTAACCAGTTGGTCAATAGAAGCGTACATGTCGCTACTTTGAGCCTTTGCAAATAAATCAGCGCCACTGACGTGGATCGTTGCCTCAGCTTTTTGAACATCTTTTTGCACTTCCAGAATCATATTGACGTTAATCACATGGTCAAAGTGGTGTCTAATTTTGGAAAGTTTTTCGGTTGAATGCTCTCTAAGGGCGGGTGTGATATCGAGATGATGGCCTGATATGTTTAATTGCATAGGTTCTCCTTGTAAAATTTGATTAAATTAAAGGCACTTCTATTGTTGCATAATCACTTGATAAATGGCGAATTATTTATCTTTTTTTAGTATAAATTACAGAAAGAGGGGCAGATAAAACTAGTATATAATTTTACTTTTTTATGTTAAATTGAAAACTCGTTCATGAATTCAATGGTGCTATTTTTTGACAGAGACTGCCTACGAAGATATAGATCTCATAGATGTGTGTCTATGGCGGCTATTTTGCACTAATTTAAACAATAATTTAGTTTCAAGAGCCCCGTTTTGGGGCTTTTTTTACTTCTGAAGACTTTTAAAGTCTCTTTATATAAGGATATTTTTATGTCACACTTAATGTCTAACTACCTTCCGCTTGATGTTACTTTTACTGCTGGCGAAGGCTGCTGGTTAACGGACAACAAAGGTCAACAATATTTAGATTGTCTTTCAGGTGTTGGTGTTGTCAATTTAGGTCACTGCCATCCAACAATCACCAAGGCTATTGTCGATCAAGCGAGCACACTACTCCACACCTCCAACTGGTATCGCATCGAAAATCAAGAGCTGCTTGCTGAGCGCTTATGTGGCACCGCCAATATGGATAAAGTATTTTTCGGCAATTCAGGCGCTGAAGCCAATGAAGCGGCAATCAAAATTGCACGTCTTCATGGCCAAAACAAGAGCATTGAAAACCCTATCATCCTGACGGCCAACCAGAGTTTCCATGGGCGCACTATGGCAACACTGTCAGCCACAGGTAACAGCAAAGTGCAGGCCGGATTTGCACCATTGGTTAGTGAGTTTATTCATGTAGACTTTAACGACAGTGATGCGATTAAAGCATTTGACGGCAACGCCAATATTGTTGCGGTGATGCTGGAGCCTATTCAGGGTGAGAGTGGCGTTATCATTCCAGATGATGACTACCTTAATAACGTCCAATCCATTTGCAACAACAACGGCTGGCTATTCATTCTTGACGAGGTACAAACAGGCGTTGGCCGCACTGGTGAATTTTTTGCCCACCAACACAACAATATTACCCCTGATGTAATGACCTTGGCGAAAGGATTGGGCAATGGTATACCAATTGGTGCGTGCCTAACCAAAGGTGCGGCGAATGAGCTGTTAACGCCCGGCACTCACGGTTCAACTTTTGGTGGAAATCCCTTGGTAACCAAGGTCGCTCTGAGTATTATGGATGTATTTGAAAATGACAACATTCTTGATAATGTAAACAAGCAAAGCACCTACATCCGCTCACAGCTGAGTGAAATCCTTAAGGGTCATTCGGCAGTTAAAGAGATTCGCATCAAAGGCTTAATGATAGCAATTGAGCTTAATGTTGACTGTTCAACATTGCTGCAAAAAGCGCTCGAAGACAATATATTAATCAACATTACTGGCAATTCTATTAGAATGCTGCCTCCGCTGATTATTAACAAAGACGAAATAGACATCATGCTGGAAAAAGTAATCAAACTAATCAACAACGCGAGTTAATGATGACAAAACATTTTATCGATTTAGATGACCATTCGTTCGAAGACTTGCAAGGCATTATTGATAACGCCATTGCGCTGAAAAAATCTCATAAATCAGGCGAGATTAACGAATCGCTCAAAAACAAGACACTGGCAATGATTTTCGACAAATCATCCACTCGAACTCGCGTGTCATTTGAATCTGGCATGACTCAACTTGGCGGACACTCCTTATTTCTTTCTGACAAAGACATTCAAATTGGCCGCGGTGAGCCCATTACAGACAGCGCCATTGTTATCAGCTCAATGGTTGATGCAGTGATGCTTCGCGTCTCCTCCCATGAAGATATATTGACCTTTGCAAAGCACGCAAGTACGCCAGTAATTAACGCCCTATCGGACGAATCCCACCCATGTCAAATGTTAGCCGATCTCATGACCTACCAAGAGCACCGCGGCTCAATTAAAGGAAAAAAAGTTGTTTGGATTGGTGACGGCAATAATGTTTGCCAAACTTTTATGCAAGCGGCTGAAATATTTGACTTTGAGCTAATTATCTCCACGCCAAAGGGGTACGAAGCGGATCAAGATTTTGTTAATAAATATCAAAACAATATCAACTATTGCTCGAATCCAGTTGAAGCCTGTAAAAGTGCCGACCTAGTGGTAACTGACGTTTGGGCAAGCATGGGTATGGAATCAGAGCAAAAAGCACGAGAATTGGCCTTTAAGGACTTTCAGGTAGACCAACAGATGATGTCAGTTGCCAATGAAAATGCTCTATTTATGCACTGCTTGCCTGCGCACCGTGGTGAAGAGGTGAGTGGCGATGTTATTGATGGCAAGCAAAGCGTTATTTGGGACGAGGCTGAAAATCGCTTACACGCTCAAAAGGCGCTGTTGCTGTATTTAATCAACGGTTAATCGTTTTCTGCAAGTTTGAGTTTAGCCTCTTGGTAGAACTTAACACCCCGTTCAATTTTGTCGCGCCCCCTAGATACGCGCCAACGATTAGTGTCTCTTAGAGAATAAACACAGCCGCAATATTCTTGCTGATAGAATTCTTCTTTTTTAGAGAGCTCTAACATTCTCGAAGAGCCGCCCTGCTTACGCCAATTAAAATCCCAATAAGGGACATTATGAAGCGCTCCAGATCGATGACCACAGCCGTTGATTTGATTCATGTCCTTCCAGCGAGAAATACCAAGAGTTGATGATATTAAATCAAAACCGTGCTCTTTGGCGTACTTAGCAGTAACCTCAAAGCGCATATCAAAACACGTTGTGCAACGCGCGCCGCGCTCGGGCTCATTTTCTTGCCCTTTGGTTCGTTCAAACCATTCGCTCTTGTCGTAATCCCCGTCAATAATGGACATGCCAAGTTTCTTCGCAAAGCGGACGTTTTCTTCTTTACGAAGCTCGTACTCATCAACAGGATGAATATTTGGGTTATAGAAAAAAATGGTAGTCTCAATGTCTGCACTCGCTACAGCTTCCATAATTTCGCCCGCACAAGGTGCGCAGCAAGAATGCAGCAATAAGCGCTTTTCGCCATTTGGCGGGCTTAGTTTCGGACGCTCATAGGCATCTAGAGAATAATTTACTTTAGACATTTTTTCACCTCTTTTAGTACTTCCCAGGCCCCCCTCTTTAAGGCAGGGTTGTTGATTATTTCACGAGGATGAAAGGTTATAAAAGCGTTTTCTGCTGTCAATTTTAGCGTCTTGTCCATAATCAGAATTGCCTTGGAGGGATTACTCTCGATAATAGAAGACAGTGTCGTGTTTGTCGCACACACACAGGTAATATCATTCATTGACAAGCCAATAGCGCTCAGCATTTTCTCTAGCAGATCGTGGCTTTGGCCCGAATGACAAAAAGAATGCTCTTGTTCGGTCTCAATTACCAGGCACTCAACACGAGTTGTTGTTACTTTGTCATGCTCATTTGCAAGGCAAAGAAACTCGGGAATACCCAGCGTCTTCAGATAATCTTGTCTAAGTTCAGGTGTCATACCTGTGGGTGCGCCCTCTCAACATGAGCCATGACTTTATTAAGAGCATGAATATAGGCTTTCGCAGAAGAGGTGATAATGTCGGTATCAACTCCTTGTCCATTAACAATTTTTCCTTCGTGCTCTAAGCGCACATTTACCTCACCCAGTGCATCTGTACCTTGGGTAACGTTAGTCACAGAGTAAAGCTGCAATGTTGGCTCAATATTAACCATCGACAAAATTGCGTGAAAAGTTGCGTCAACTGCGCCAGATGTTTTGGCCGATGCGCTTTTTTCTTCACCATTGATTGAAATAGAGACCTCAGCAGTATTTTCTTCACCTGTTTCAGCGCACACCTTTAAAGAAAGTAGACGAATCACTTCAGTGGCTTCGATTTGCGTTTCGGTAACCAGCGCCTGTAAATCTTCGTCAAAAATATCGTGTTTTTTGTCTGCCAAGTCCTTAAATCGAGCGAAGGCGGCATTAAGAGTGGCCTCTGAGTCAAACTCAACCCCCAGCTCAACAAGTCTCGCTTTAAATGCATTGCGGCCCGAGTGCTTGCCGAGTACCAGTTTGTTGGCATTCCAGCCGACATCTTCAGCGCTCATAATTTCGTAAGTTTCACGGTGTTTTAATACACCATCTTGGTGAATTCCTGCCTCATGAGCAAAAGCATTGGCACCAACAATCGCCTTGTTTGGCTGAACAACAAAACCGGTGATAGACGAAACCAATCTTGATGCTGCAAGAATATGTTCCGCGTTAATATTGGTATCAAAATTGAAAACATCTTGTCTTGTACGAATCGCCATAACCACCTCTTCTAATGAAGTGTTTCCTGCGCGCTCACCCAAACCATTAATAGTGCACTCAATTTGCCTGGCGCCGTTTAACGCTGCTGAAAGTGAGTTTGATACAGCCAAGCCCAAGTCGTTGTGGCAGTGCGCTGAGAAAATCGCTTTATCAGAATTGGGAATACGTTCAATTAATTGCCGCATCGTCTCACCAAACTGGTGTGGAATGTTATAACCCACGGTGTCTGGAATATTGATCGTTGTTGCACCTGCATCAATTGCAGATTCAATAATACGACACAAAAAATCAATGTCTGAGCGTCCTGCGTCTTCTGGACTAAACTCAATATTGTTTGTGTATTTAGTTGCCCGCTTTACTGAATGAACCGCTTGCGCCACAACCTCGTCTGGCGTCATTTTCAACTTCATCTGCATGTGAATATCTGACGTTGCAATGAAAGTGTGAATTCTTCCGGAATTGGCATTCTTTATCGCCTCACCCGCGCGGTCAATATCTTTATCGAGCGCTCTAGCTAATGAGCAAACGGTAGAGTCCTGTACTACTTCGGCAACCGCTTTTACTGCATCAAAATCACCCGGAGAGGCAATGGCAAAACCGGCCTCGATGACATCAACACGCATTTTTTCCAATATTTTCGCAATACGGACTTTCTCGTCCTTAGTCATTGAAGCGCCAGGAGACTGTTCGCCATCGCGAAGTGTTGTATCAAATATTATTAGTTTTTCGGACATTATCTTTTCCTTGTCGTTGTTTGGTTTGTTGCTTAGTTTTTAGATTGGTAGACTTTCGTCTATGCAGAATATTATTGCCTTACGGCAGTAATCGTAACAACGCTAAGAGGCTGCCCAATGAAAGAAATGTAAATAAAGTGTGATTTATTCCCATAAAGCAGAATTATAAAGCAACTTAAAGGGACTTGTTTCGTTTTTTCTGGCGGCGTTTTAATTGCAAGCCAAATACAGTAAGAACGGGGCCAGACAACATATAAAGAAAGAAAAATGCAAAAAGAACCACAGGTGGCTCGTAAGCAATGACAAGAATAATTAATGCCGCCATCAGCACAAGCCTGAATGACGTTCTGCGCTTGAAATCCACTTCTTTAAAGCTATGATAGCGAACATTGCTGACCATTAGTATTCCGCATGCTACCGCAATCATCCAGCCAATAGCATTTTCACTTGTACCGCTAAGTCCAAGCTCGTAGCCTTGTCCAGGCAACCATTCGTACAATCCTATCATGCCGGCCAACACGGCTGCAGCTGCAGGTGACGGCAAACCTTGAAAGTAGCGCTTGTCAGCCGTACCAACCTGGGTGTTAAAGCGCGCCAAACGAAGAGCGGCACAAGCAGCATAAACAAAAGCTGCCATCCAGCCAATCTTACCCATACCCGACAGAGCCCATTGATACACTAAAATAGCAGGAGCAACACCGAACGAGATCAAATCGGCCATCGAATCGTACTCGGCACCAAAAGCACTTTGAGTATTGGTCATGCGAGCCACCCGACCGTCTAGAGCATCCCACAGCATGGCGAAGAAAATTGCCATTGCAGCAATTTCAAAATCCCCCTTAATGGAGGCTATAACGGCATAAAAACCGCAGAACAAGCCGAAAGTGGTGAGAATGCTGGGCAGCAAATAAACACCTCTTTTGGCTTGAGCCTTGTTATTTTCCATACGCTAGATTATAAGCGGTTTTTAATTATTAGACTAATCAACCAATTTGTTCTTGGCGATCCAAGGCATCATTGAACGAAGGCTCTCACCCACTTGCTCAATTTGATGCTCGCGCTGAACTTCACGACGCGCAGGCAAGTTACCCACATTAGCAACAAACTCTTTAGTAAATGTGCCGTCTTGAATTTCAGTTAAGATTTTTTTCATTTCAGCCTTTGTTTCAGCCGTAACAATGCGAGGGCCGCGTGTTACATCACCGTATTCAGCTGTGTTTGAAATCGAGTAGCGCATCGTAGCAATGCCGCCCTCGTGCAATAAATCAACAATAAGCTTTAGCTCGTGCAAGCATTCAAAGTAAGCCATTTCAGGCTCGTAACCTGCCTCAACTAAAGTTTCAAAACCCGCCTGAACCAATGCTGTTGTACCACCGCAAAGTACTGCTTGCTCACCAAATAAATCTGTTTCAGTCTCTTCTTTAAAGCTGGTTTCAAGAATGCATGTACGACCACCGCCAATTGCAGAAGCGTAAGATAGCGCCACCTCTTTAGCGTTGCCAGACACATCTTGTTGAATCGCAATTAAATCTGGAATACCACCGCCTTTAACAAACTCTGAACGCACTGTATGACCCGGCGCTTTAGGGGCAATCATAATAACGTCTAAGTCAGCTCTTGGCTCAATCAAGCCGTAGTGAATATTTAAACCGTGTGCAAATGCCAATGACGCACCTTGCTTTAAATTCGGCTCAATGTTATTAGTGTAGATATCAGCCTGGAACTCATCCGGCGCCAAAACCATCACCAAATCAGCCCAACCACTTGCGTCTTCAACAGACATCACACCCAAGCCGCTTTTTTCGGCTTTTGCCGCTGATGATGAACCCACTCTAAGTCCAACCACAACCTCAACACCCGAGTCTTTTAGGTTGTTAGCGTGCGCAAGACCTTGCGAGCCATAACCAATAATCGCAACCTTCATGCCTTTAATAATAGAAAGGTCTGCATCTTTGTCATAATATCTATTCATTTTTTTACCCTTATTCCTTAATTTTTAAATTACTGTTCTGCCTCGAGAAATTCCTGTCACACCCGTTCTAGAAACCTCCATTACTATTGCGAAATCAAGCGCATTTAAGAATGCGTTAAGTTTTCGTGTTTTACCTGCAATCTCGATGGTGTAAGTTCTATCGCTTACATCTACAATCTTGCAAGAAAAAATATCTACCAACTGCTTAACTTCAAGCTCATCTTTTTTATTCACACACACTTTAACAAGCATCAACTCACGCTCGACGTGATCTTGGTCCGTTAAATCAATCACCTTGACAACGTCAATCAATTTGTTTAATTGCTTGACAATTTGTTCAATAACTCGGTCACTGCCCAAGCTAACAATCGTCATGCGAGACAAGCCAGGGTCATTGGTTTGTGCAACCGTTAGTGATTCAATATTGAAACCTCGTGCTGAAAAAAGCCCTGACACCCTAGAGAGTGCGCCTGCTTCATTTTCTAAAAGTACTGAAATAATATGTCTCATAACTACACCGCGTTAAAGTCTGTTTCATTTTTTGATACCATGTCGTCGCGCCCTGCCAATAGCATGTCGGAATGGCCGCCACCGGCTGGAATCATTGGAAAAACATTTTCCGTTGGATCGGTAAGAATATCAAGGAAAACAGTTTTATCTTTTTGCGCAAAAGCTTCAATTAAAGCTGGCTTAAGATCCGCCTCTTTCTCAACACGAATACCAACATGGCCATAGCTCTCTGTTAATTTAACAAAATCAGGTAATGCATCCATATAAGACATCGCATAACGCTTTTCATAGAAAAACTCTTGCCATTGTCGAACCATGCCCAAGTAGCCATTATTTAGGCAAACGATTTTAACTGGCGTACCGTATTGCAACATTGTCGAGAGCTCTTGCAGCATCATTTGAATACTGCCCTCGCCAGTAATGCAGGCAACATCCCTATCTGGGTCGGCCAATTTTGCACCCATTGCTGCTGGTAAACCAAAGCCCATTGTGCCCAAGCCACCCGAATTAATCCAGCGACGAGGTTCGTCAAATTGGTAATATTGCGCCGCCCACATTTGGTGTTGTCCCACATCTGACGTTACGATAGCCTCGCCTTTAGTAACCTCGTACAAAGCCTCAATAACCGTTTGCGGCTTGATGACGCCCTCCGCTCTCTTGTAAGCAAGCGAATCAACACTGCGCCAATCGTTTATTTGCGCCCACCATTGAGAAATATCAGCCAATTGAGCGTCTTTCAGCTCATCTATTAATGCACAAAGCACTTGCCCAACTTGCCCAACAATCGGGACGTCGGCAACAACATTCTTTGAAATAGATGATGGATCAATATCGATATGAATAATTTTTGCCGTCGGACAGAATTTTTCAAGATTACCTGTGATTCGGTCATCAAATCTCGCACCAATGGCAACAACACAGTCTGAGCCATGCATAGCCATGTTGGCCTCATAGTTACCGTGCATACCCAACATACCAACAGACAATTCATCGGTGCCTGGATAAGCACCTAAGCCCATCAATGTCTGCGTAATCGGAAAGTTTAATAGCCGTGTAAATTCTCTTAATTCTTTAGAGGCATTACCAATAACACTACCACCCCCTGAATATAGGATTGGTCGCTTTGATTTTGCAATCAATTGTGCCGCTTTTTTGATTTGGCGATTGCTGGCCTTCATGGTTGGCTTGTAAGAGCGAATATCAACCGCCTCAGGGTAAACCTCAGGCGCCATCTGCGCAATGGTAATATCCTTAGGGATATCGATTAACACAGGCCCAGGACGACCAGTAGTCGCAATGTGAAATGCTCGTTTCACTGTATCTGCAATGTCTCTAATGTCTTTAACTAGGAAATTGTGCTTCACACAAGAACGTGTAATGCCGACAGCATCAACTTCTTGGAAGGCATCACCGCCAATCAATGGCGAAGGCACTTGGCCAGAAATAACAACCATAGGGATAGAATCCATATGCGCTGTTGCAATACCGGTTACAGCATTAGTAATACCAGGACCAGAAGTTACTAAGACAACACCTGGCTTACCACTTGTTCTGGCGTAGCCATCTGCCGCGTGAGTTGCGCCTTGTTCGTGTCTCACTAAAATATGCTTGACCACATCTTGCGTTTCAAGAGCATCGTAAATATGCAAGACCGCGCCACCAGGGTATCCGAAGACGTACTCTACACCCTCACTCTCTAGGCTATTAATCAGTATTTGCGCACCATTTAATTTCATGGTTGGTATCAATAATTAAAACTTTCTGATTATACCCAAAGACTCGGTGCTTAAAGCCATTCGTTACTAGCCTTTTTGCTTAATGAAAACGACTGAATTACGGTTGTTTTTGCACCAAAAACTGGCAACATAAAACGCGGAAAAACAAAAGACATAAACTCGTTAATTTAAAGGTCGTTTTGCCAGTCCTCGGAGTAATAACTAATAGGCGATGATAGCTGATCAAAAGTTTCAACGCTGTACGCCCCAGGTTGGGACAGAATGGCTGAAAGCAATTGGTCATTTAACATATGTCCTGTCTTGTAACCTTCGTAATGACCAATAAGATTACTACCCAAAAGGAATAAGTCGCCGACAATATCTAGAATTTTATGCTTAACAAACTCATTGTGATAGCGCATGCCGTCTTCGTTGAGAATATCATCATCGGTTAGAGCGATAGCGTTGTCAACACTTGCGCCCAAGGCAAGATTTTGTTTTTGCATCATCTCTACGTCTTTCAAATAGCCAAAAGTGCGTGCTCTAGATATCTCTTTTAGATAAGATTGCTCAGCAAAATCAATGGACAATTTCTGACCGCTTTCCTTGACTCTCTTGTGCTCAAAATCAATTTCTAGAGTTACTTTAAAACCATTGTGCGGCTCCACTTGCGCCCACGATTGACCATTTTCAACTCTGACTGTATCTTTAATAACAATAAAACGCTTAGGCTCCTCTTGCTCTTCAATGCCTGCTGATTGCACTAAAAAAATAAATGGCGCTGACGAGCCGTCCATAATTGGCACCTCAAAGGAGTCCAATTCCACTAAAACATTATCAATTCCTAAGGCCGACAGCGCAGACATTAAATGCTCAACAGTTGAAATTTTTACGCCTTGATTTTCAAGGCCTGTTGATAAAACCACCTCATTAACAAAAGCACTGTGAGCATGCACTTGTTTACCGCCTGCATCCATTCTTTTGAAAACCACGCCATGATTCACGTCCGCTGGAATCAGAGTTAAATTAACCATATTGCCGCTATGAATACCGACGCCGCGCGCCCTGACTGTTTTTTTAATCGTTCTTTGCTTAACCATAACCTAGAATTCGCCAACCAATATATTTTTCATTTTACCCATAATGCCAACTTCGCCTTTTGCTTTTACGAGCGTCTGCTGCCCTACATCTTCTTTATGCAACAAGAGGCCAATAGCCCCGCTATAGCGATAATCGCCTACAATCGACTCCAAACCCGAAACCGTCGAGCGCTGTACCACGCCTTTTTTCACTCGCCTCGAGAAAAAACCCCTAACCAAATCCTCACAACCCTCCACTTCAGCACCCCCACCGCACAGGACAAATCCGGCTTTAATACTGCTTTCCAAACTTCGATGCTTTAAGTCGTTTTTAACCAAAGACAAAATATCCACATAAGCCTCTTCAACAACCTCAGACAGCGTTAAATTAGAAAGCTGGTGTGGCTCCTTATTGGTTGCTTGGACAAATTCAACAAGATGTTCGCCTCTAATAATCGAAGCTTTAGCACAACCGTATCGCTCTTTTAATCTCTGCGCCTCTTCAAAAGAGGTGTCAAAAGCAAATGCTACTTCTTGGGTAATGTCATTACCGCCAACAGGAATAACGCCACTATAAACAATACCACCCTGCCGAAACACTGAGAAATTGGTCACACCCGCACCAAAATCAAGCAAGCAAACGCCGGCATCTTTCTCTTCTTGTGTCAGCAAGGCTTGCGAACTTGCAATTGAATCCAGCACAATACTATCCACACTGAGATCACTCTGTTTAAGGCTGTTTTCAATATTGCGCATGCTCGAGCTTGAAACGGTAACAATGTGCACTTCAGACTCTAAAACAGTGGCCTCCATTTCAACGGGATTATCAATCACTTGAGTCTCATTTAAAGTGAACTTTTTATTGATCACATGGAGCACTTCTTTGTTGGTTGGTGTGGTAATAGCTCGTGCCGACTCTAACACCTTGTCAACATCCTCTTTTGCCACAATTTGATTGATAGGGATGCGTCCATTTCGATCGAAGCAAGTGAGGTGTGTGTCAGACAAATTTGCACGCACTAAGGCGATTTCACCATTAAAACTTTTGTTGGCTTTTTCAAGTGTTTTTGAGATGGCGCGTGAAAGAGAATCTATGGCAGAAACATGGCCTTTTCTAACCCCTGCAGAGGGGCCAATACCGTGACCAATTAGGCGCAAAACATCATCTTCTTTTTCGGCTACCAAGACGGCGATTTTGTCTGTACCAATATCAATACTTGCAATAAAATCGTTTCCGCCGGACATGGTTTAATTTTGAGATGAATGAGTGAGTTTTTAACGGATTTTACCTTAGTCCTTGTATCTCATAGAACCCTATTGTACTAATTTTTAGCAATATTTAACCATTCGTCTAGGTGGCTCAATTCAACCGTCTTTCCGCTAAGTAAACGACGAAATAATTTGGCGTTTTTTTCGCCGTGATATAGGCCCAAAATATGTCTTGTCATCGACCTTATCGGCACGCCTTTTTCACATTCATTTTGGATGTATTTCATGTACTTAATTAAGACATTCTCACGAATTATTATTGATTTATTTTCGCTATAGAATTGATGGTCAATTTCCGACAATAAATACGGTTGTTGATAGGCCACCCTACCCAACATCACACCATCAACTTGGGACAAATGTTGCTCAACTTCCATGACATTTTGAACACCGCCATTGATGCAAATAGTGAGCGCTGGAAAATCTTGTTTTAACTGGTAAACCCAAGGATAATTTAGGGGTGGAATTGTGCGGTTTTCCTTCGGACTCAAGCCTTGCAACCACGCCTTTCTTGCGTGAACAATAAATTGCTGACAACCACTGTCGGCAATACGCTTGATAAAATCACTTAACTGAGCATAACTCTCCATCTCATCAACACCAATTCGACACTTGACCGTCACTGGAATATTACACTCCTCCATCATCTTTTCAACACAGGCACCAACCAAGACCGGCTCTTTCATCAAACAAGCACCAAAACTGCCCGAAAGAACACGCTCCGATGGACAGCCCACATTAATGTTAACGCCGTCGTAACCCCACTTTTGTGCAATATCAGCACACTCCGACATCTCAATCGCATCACTACCGCCCAGTTGCAGCACCAATGGATGTTCGGCTGCGTTATAGTCAAGCAGACGATGTTTGTCACCATTAAGGATGGCTTTGGCGGTAATCATTTCAGTGTAAAGCTGCACCCTCGTGCTCAGCAGTCGATAAAAATAGCGACAATGCCTATCTGTCCAATCCATCATTGGCGCAACCGAAACTGTGTGTGCAGGAATCATAGCGACGAAATAAGATGATTTAAGGCAAAGCCAACGCTTTGATTAACAATCTCCTCTCGACCACCTTGAAAAGATTGCGTACTTGTCGACAAATTACCCCTTACGGAAAAACCAAAACAAACAGTGCCGATTGGTTTTTCTATTGTGCCGCCTGTAGGGCCTGCAATACCCGTAATTGCCACAGCAACATCCGATCCTGATTGACTAACAACCCCTTTAACCATGGCAATTGCGACGTCCTCGCTGACAGCGCCCTGGGTACTGATGATTTGAGAATCAACCTTCAACATGGCGACTTTGGCCTCATTTCTGTATGCAATATAGCCACGATCAAAGTAACTGGATGCACCTGAAACACTGGTTAGAGCGCTTGCCAAAGCACCGCCAGTACACGATTCCGCAACCGATATTGTCAAGTTGCCATCGATTAGCAATTTTGCCAAGGCATGGGCTCTCTCAGACATTCAGTCTACGCCAAGGCTTTATTGACAATTTCATAAACATCGCTCGACAAGTCCTCCAACGAACAAATGCCCTCAAGTTGGCTTCGCTGCAACTTAGAATAATTCAGGCTATAGCGTCGCCAGTGATTAAATGAACTCACCAATCTAGCAGCAATCTGCGGATTTATACGGTCCAACTCAATAACACTGTCGGCCATTAGTTGGTAACCCTCATTGGTGTGAAACTGGACATGGTTTTGGCTAAAAGCACTGAGTACTGAGCGCACTCGATTGGGATTTGTGAGCGCAAAAAGCGGATGCCTCATTAGTGCCTTCAATCGCACAGCAGTTGTTATTGGTGACAGGCTTTGAACGGCAAACCACTTATCCATTACCTGCACGTCGTCACAATATTGAAAATAAAAACTCTCGATTACTTCTTCTCGATATGGATTCTCCCTCAACAGGAGTGCTTGAAATGCACAGAGTTTATCACTCATGCAATTGGCGCGATTGAATTGCTCAAAAGCCAACTCAAATTCCCCGCCTTGCACAAGATAAGATAAACATAAATTCTTTAACGCCCTTTTGCCTACGGATTCTGGTGAAAGTTGAAATGCAGCGCTGTCGTTTAGCTTTTGATAAGTACTAAGCAATAGCGGCTTTAAAAATCCGAGCAACCCCTGAATGATGTTTTCTCGCTTACTATGCAGCTCACCAACATCAATTGTAGGAACGCTTTGATGCAATATGTTTTCGCTTGGCAAGCTCAACATTTCTGAAAGCAAAGCATAATCACTTTCACTTTCAAGCAGTTCTGCAAGCGCGCTAAAGAGCTTTTCTTGCTTATCATGGTCGGCCAACAAAATACAGTCAAGCCATAACTGTTGTGCATTATCCCAGCGATTAAAGGCGTCAGAATCGTTGACAAAAAGGAATAATTTCTCATCAAATGCGGCATTCGAATGGGCTCGGATAGGTGCCGAGAACCCTCTAAACCATGAAGCAATAGGCTTGGTGTTGATGTCACTAAATTCTAGCGTTTTCTGCAGTTCATCAATCATAACAACATCGGATGTCAACTCATTACCCTGATCGTCCAACAAACCAAAAGCATTAGGAATACACAGCGCACTCTCTTGATTGTTTTGGATAAAAGTCGCTCGATATATTTTCGTCTGTGCGTCATACTCTTCAACTATTTCAACTTCTGGCGTGCCGGCACGCGAATACCACTGCAAGAAGTGGTCAAAATCGTACTCATTAGCGTCCGCCATACTAGCAACAAAATCATCAATAGTAACTGCATCGCCATCGTGTCGCTCGAAATAAAGGCTCATGCCTTTTTGAAAGCCAGCCTCACCGAGAATGGTGTGAATCATGCGAATGACTTCAGCGCCTTTGTTATAAACCGTTGCAGTGTAGAAGTTATTCATCTCAATATAGGACTCGGGACGCACTGGATGCGCCATAGGGCCAGAATCTTCGGCAAATTGATACGTCTTGAGCGCAACCACATCGGCGATTCTTTGAATGGATCTTGAACGAAGATCGGAGGTAAATTCTTGATCTCTAAAAACCGTCAACCCTTCTTTCAAGCTGAGTTGGAACCAGTCTCGACAAGTGACTCGATTGCCCGTCCAATTGTGAAAATACTCATGACCAATGATGGATTCAATATTGATAAAGTCCTTGTCGGTAGTGGTCTCTTCATTTGCCAATACGCAAGCTGAATTGAAAATATTAAGGCCCTTGTTTTCCATTGCCCCCATATTAAAATCATCAACCGCAACAATCATGTATATACTCAAATCATAGGACAAACCAAAGCGACGCTCATCCCACTTAAATGCATTGATCAAGGAGGCCATTGCGAATTTGGTTTTGTGCATATTGTGTGGTTCAACGTAGATCCTTAAGTCCACCTCGCGCCCCTGCGTGGTTGTATAGGAGTCTTGCAAATAATCAAGCTTTCCTGCAACTAGGGCAAAAAGATAACACGGCTTTGGCGCAGGATCGTGCCATAACGCGTGCACCTCGGACTCCTCCACCAGGTTACCGTTACTAAGGAGTACTGGATATTCCTTGCGATTGGCAGTGATTCGCGTAGTAAAAACGCTGAGCACATCGGGCCTATCTAAATAATAAGTAATTTGTCTAAAACCCTCTGCTTCACATTGTGTACAGAAATTACCACTGGATTGATAAAGGCCGTTAAGACTGGTGTTGGTCTCTGGGTGAATACGATTGTCAATTTCTAAAACAAAGCGTTCAGGCAGATTAGACAACAAAAGGCCGTCCTCCTTCAGCTCGTAATCTGCAGCACCACCATCAATACTGACACAGAGAAGCTCCAGTGAAACGCCATCCAAAAACAGCTCAGTAGTCTTATTTTTGGCACCGGGGTTTTGGTAAAAAACAATGCGCGAAGAGACGGTCGTACCATCATGTCCCAAATCAAAACTGAGCTCGGTTTTTTCAATAAGATACGCACTCGGCGTATAGTCCTGGCGAAAAATCTCTTGTCGATCTAAAGCAGAAATAACAAACCTCCTAATAATAATCTATAAAGTACAAATGGCAACATCCCCATCCTATCGACCAAACGAATAAACATCGAAATGGTTGCGTAAGCGGCAATGGCAGAAATCACAAAACCCAATAATAAACTAAACCAGTCAATGGTGTTAGCGCTTGCAGCCAAATCTAGCGTCATCAACAGGGTTGATAAAATAATAACGGGAATCGAAAGCAAAAAGGCGAACTTCAACGACAGCTTATACGACAAACCTAACAGCAGTGCCGCGGTAATAGTAATACCGGATCTCGAGGTGCCCGGCACCAAGGCGATGACTTGAAAGGCGCCAATAATAACAACATCCGACCAACTAATTACTTCTCTAAATTTGTCTTTTTTTCGGTGAATCCAGTCGGAAAAGCCCAGCAATAAGCCAAAGATAATGGTTGCGTATGCCACCACTTCAATTGATCTAAGGTTTAGCTCAATAAAATCTTTAAACAGCAAACCTGCAAGGCCAACAGGGATGGTGCCAAGTAGGACGCCCCAGGCCAATTTAGCATCTGCGGTTAATTGTCTTATTTTAAAAGAGCGCCAAAAATCATTCGACATTGAGCGCAAACTGCAGCGGTAATAATAAACAATGGCACTGAGTGTGCCCAAGTGCAGGACAACATCAAATGCAAGCCCTTGATCTGGCCAATTGAAAAACTTCGACGGGAAAAGCAAGTGCGCAGAAGATGAAATTGGCAAAAATTCAGTAAGACCCTGAATAAGAGCAAGAACGGTAGTTTGAAAAATATCCATTTATAATTACAGCTTATTGACTAAGTTTTGTTCTTTAAACCCGTCCAATTTTACTGATTGTTTTTTTGTCAACGCCAACACTTTAAAACTTTCGCCCATTGCGTTAGGTAAAACCAGCTGCTTAACTTGTTGAGCCAAAATGCTACGCCTGTCCAAATCTTTTTCATCTAAGAGGTACTGATCAATTCCTAGTGAAATCAAGAACATTGCTTGAGTGCAATAACCAGCAATTGTGAACCCACTCTCTAAAGCTTGCTCCGCAACATCAGAAAAGTTGACTGAAGTAGTAATATCTTGCTGACCAATATTCTCGAATGGGTCGTCATTAGGCTTGTGTTGGTAATAACACCTAAGCGTGCCCTCACTACGCTGCTCGTGATGGTACTCGCTGCGGGCCATTCCATAATCAATCAACAACACAAGGCCGTCCTTCATTGTCTGGTAAAGTGAATCAACCCAGGCCAGCGCTTGTTGATTAACCTCCGTTGTGTACCCTTCAGTACAAACACTTGGCAATGGTGTTAAAGGACTGTTAAACGGCTTATCTTGGGCTCGCCATTGGAACGAATCCTGTTCAATCGCCACAGCTAACTCAAAAAAAACGCCCTTACGATAACGCACTCTTTTGGCCGGCATCGCGTCTAACACCTCATTAGCAATAACCGCACCGGAAAAATCACTAGGCAGCTCACTTATCCACTGAACACGGCCAACAAGCTCTGGCAACACTCGTGAGATCGTTTTTTTTTGTTTTTGTTGCAACTGACCACTAAGTTCAAGAATGTAGTATTTCTGAGGAAGCGAATCAAGTCTAGCAAGCTCAAAAAGTATTTGTGCGGCAAGAATGCCTGTACCAGCACCAAATTCAAGAATATTACCGCCACTGTTAATAACGGGCGCACACTGTTTTGCTAAGCAATAGCCAAACAAGTCGGAGGTTTCCGGCGCGGTAATAAAATCTCCTTGCTCGCCAAAAATAACCCCACCCCGACGATAATAGCCAAGCGCAGGAGTGTAAAGTGCCAAATCCATAAAAGCATCAAAACCAATGGTGCCATTATTATCACGAATGGATTGCGCTATAATATCTTTAAGTGTCATAAGAAAAATATTTTATACGCACCAGAATCCGTTTTATTGAAAAAAAAATAGAATTGATGCAGTGGTGCCTTAAGGATTTACATAAACAATGAAAACAGCATTAATCACTGGCGGCGCTCAACGCATTGGTGCCGAAATTGCAAAAACACTTCACGACAACCAATTCAATGTCATTATTCATTACAACGAATCCGAACAAGAAGCAAAGACTCTTTGTGAAAAATTTAACAAAACACGTCAGAGCTCTGCGCAAAGAATTCATGCAAACTTGGCCTCTATTAATGAAATAAATCAGCTTATAGAATCGGTTGAAAACATTGATTTGCTCGTGAACAATGCCTCAGTTTTCTACCCCACACCACTTGAGAACTGCACTACGAATGACTGGGACAACATCATGAATATTAATGTCAGAGCGCCTTTTATACTCTCTAAGGGACTAAGTAATAAACTTAAAGGAACCCAAGGATGTATTATTAATATTGTTGACATTCATGCCGAGCGCCCATTAAAGAATTACGCGATCTACAACATCTCAAAAACAGCCATTAAAACACTCACCAAAACATTGGCCAAAGAGCTTGCACCGGACGTACGAGTGTGTGGTATTTCTCCAGGCTCTATACTTTGGCCAGAACAAAAAGCGGAACTTGATCTCCATAAAAAACAAATCATGCTCGAACGCATCGCCCTTAAAAGACAAGGGTCACCTGCAGACATAGCTGAAGCCGTACTGTTTCTTGCTAACGCCAATTACATCACGGGTGAAGTAATCAACATTGATGGTGGTCGCTCTTTACATCAGTAAAGTGAGTTGTTATTGTGAATTATGGTATAATTTAGCTGTCGAACATTTGAATTCGACCCACAAGAATTTTTTAGATACACCTTGATAACAATAATCAAAACCAATCAAGGGGTATATTTTTTGGGCTATTTGACGCCACATACAGAACAGTTTTTAGTAGTTGATGACTTACATTAATCACACTTTTATTTCCATTCAATACTCCCGTATTGAGCCTTTGTACGTGCTCGATAGTCCTGATATTATAGGACTTTACCATGAATCACATTCTCATCAATGCAACACACAAAGAGGAGATCCGAGTTGCAATCGTAAGAAATCAAAAGCTTACTGATCTCAACATTGAAACCAGCCTCAATCAAAAAACAAAAGGTAATATCTATAAAGCAAAAATCTCTCGAGTAGAGCAATCTCTCGAGGCTGCGTTTATAGATTACGGCAAAGAAAAGCATGGCTTTTTGCCGTTCAAAGAGGTTTCAGAATTCTTCGCAAGCGGTGTCACACCAAAAGGCGATAAACTCACTATCAGCGACGTTCTTAAAGAAGGTCAAGAGATTATTGTTCAAGTCGAAAAAGAAGAGCGCGGCAACAAAGGTGCGGCTTTAAGTACGTACATCAACCTTGCTGGTGCTTATATGATTTTGACGCCAAACAATCCAAAAAGCTCCGGTATTTCTCGCCAGGTTAGCAACACGGATCGTCAGGCGTTGAAAGAAATTATGCCTCAAATACAGCTAGCCAAACACTCTGGACTAATCATTAGAACTGAAGGTGCGGGCAAATGCCTGGAAGAACTTCAATGGGAAGTAAATCACCTTACTCAGTTATGGCGCTCCATCAGAACGGCCACCAAGAAACAGTCCGATCCTTTCCTTATCTATCAAGAAAGCGATATCACTATTAGGGCTATCCGTGACTATCTTAGAGAAGATACAGACAGCGTTATTGTTGATGACCTAGAGACCTATCAAAGCGTTAGAGAGTTTGTTGGCTTTGTCATGCCACACTACCTTGACCGAATTAAGCTATTCGACTCTTCAGAGCACACATTGTTTGCTCACATGAGTATTGAATCGCAAGTTAAAAGTGTATTTACTCGAGAAGTTTCTCTAAAGTCGGGAGCAACGATTGTCTTTGACCCCACCGAGGCGTTAACTGCAATCGATATTAACTCAGCAAGGGCAACCAAGGGTGCTAATATTGAAGACACCGCCTACAAAACAAACCTCCATGCAGCGGCTGAAATTGCTGCTCAAATTCAGCTTCGTGATATTGGTGGCTTGATTGTGATTGATTTCATTGATATGTCCAGCGCAGAGCACAGACAGGCGATTGAAAAAGCAATGGAAAAAGCTACAGCCAATGATCGTGCACGTGTTCAAATCGGCAACATCTCAAGATTTGGATTACTAGAACTCTCACGCCAGCGCTTAGAAAGCTCCGTCAATGAGTCTATTAGTAGAACTTGTTCGCAATGTAATGGTAGTGGCCATACACCAACAATACCAACACTGGCGTTGACGATCATCAGACAGCTTGAAGACACTTGCAACAGCGGCAAACAAACAGGTGGATTTACTGTACAGTCAACCGTCGAAGTGATCACTTACATACTGAACGAAAAAAGACAATTTATATTGGATATGGAAGCGAAGCACGGCGTTAGAATTACGCTACTGCCAAATCAGTATCTGCACTTCCCTGCGTTCAACATTACCAAGCAAAAAGGTGTAACAAGATCGCAACACAAGAGCTATCAGGGCATTTCAAAGCCACAAGATTCTCTCGACTTAGGCTTAGTGGAAAAGCCAGCTAAAGCAGTCATTACAACGAACCATCCGACAACCAAAAAACCCGAGAAGAAGATTTCGTTTTTTGCTAAATTATTTGGCTCGAAAGAAAAAACTGAAGAAAAGAAGACACAAGGAAGACAACAGAATCGCAAGAGCAATCAAAATCGCAATCGCAATCAAAATCGCAATCGCAATCAAAATCGCAATCGCAATCAAGGTCAAGCTCAAGGTCGCAGTACCCAAAGCAAAGAGAATGCTCAAGGAAAATCTGACAATCAAAATAGAAGTCGTAATTCTCAGCAAAAAACAACCACAAGGCAAAACAACAAACCTACTCAAAATCAAAACAAAAAACCGCTTGAAGATCAACAAAATAAGCCGATCGATACTCAGGCCAACAAACCAGTTTTGAAACAATCTAGTAGACCAGTAGAAAAAACAGTTACTAAACCAGTTGAGAGTCAAGCCTCAAAGGTGTCGCAAAAAACGACCAGTAAGCCAGTCGAGAAAGCGGTTACAAAGCCTGTCGAAAATGTCACCTCTAAGCCCGTTGAGAAACAAGCTAGCAAGCCCGCTGAAAAATCCACCATCAAGCCGGTTGAGCAAACAAGCAACACAACACAATAATGGACAACTACGCTGTCTTTGGTAACCCAATTGAACACAGCTTATCACCAGCGATTCACACCCAGTTTGCCCAGCAAACTGGGTGTGACATCGGTTACACAAAAATCCTTGCAGAAAAATACGGATTCAAAGAGAGAGTGCTTGATTTTATTTCTTCAGGTGGTCAAGGCTTTAATATAACCGTACCATTCAAAATTGAGGCTTTTAATCTCGCCAATCACCTTACTCTTAATGCCGAAACAGCGGGCGCTGTTAATACCATTAAAATTGAAAATGGCGAGCTCTACGGTGAAAATACGGACGGCAAGGGTCTTGTTAACGATCTCTGCAATAACTTAGGCCTATCGCTAGAAGGCAAAGATATTCTTATACTTGGTGCCGGTGGTGCTACCCAGGGTATTCTATTACCTCTACTTAAGCATAAACCCGTCAGAATATTACTTGCCAACAGAACAAAGACCAAAGCTGAAAAGTTGGCTATGGATTTTGCTAAATACGGCAAAGTTTGCGGTTTTGGCATGGATCAAATCAAAGCCAAACCGGTTGACATTGTCATTAACGCAACCAGCGCCTCTTTATCGGGCGAAATGCCAGCAATATTGCCAGGCGTTGCGGAAGGCGCTTTTTGTTACGACCTAATGTACGGTCAACAAACACCTTTTATGAATTGGGCCGAACAAAGCGGTGCCAGCGGCATTAGTGATGGTTTGGGGATGCTTGTTGAGCAAGCAGCAGAAGCGTATTATTTCTGGCGTGGCGTGATGCCTAAAACCGATGAAGTTCTTTCGTCACTCAGGGCGACAATCGGCTAACAACCCATTCGCCGTCTTCTCTTTTATAGATAAGACGATCATGAAGGCGATTTTCTCTGCCTTGCCAAAACTCAATTGTCTCGGGTATGACACGATAACCACCCCAAAAATCTGGTAACGGCACCTCTCCTTTGGCAAACTTATTCTTCATTGACTCAAATTGACTGAGCAGTAAGCCTCTTGAAGAAATACTGGAAGATTGTTGAGAGGCCCATGCGCCTAGCTGTGACTCTTTCGGTCTAGAGGCAAAATACTTAATGGACTCCAAGGTTGATATTCTTTCCACTTTACCCATAATTTTCACTTGTCGCTCCAACGCAAGCCAAGGAAACAATAAGGCCGCTTGCGCTCGCTTACCCAACTGCTGCGATTTTGTGGACTCATAATTGGTAAAAAAGACAAAGCCTTTTTCATCAAAAAACTTTAAAAGCACTGTACGGACACCGATATCATCATCATCCGCCGTTGCCAAACTCATCGCACTTGGCTCGACCACACCAGCTTCTTTAGCTTGCGAAAACCACTGAGAAAATTGCACGATAGGGCTTTCATCGAGCTCATCTCTACGTAGGCCACTTTGACGAAACTCACGCCTTAGATGGGTTAAATCACCGGTCATAATATTTACATTTAAAAAGGTAATAAATTGCTTTTTTTCGACTCAGTCAAATGCTGCGTAATCAAGGCTTTAACTGGTGGAAATTTATCGGCAAACTTGAGTACAAATCGCCTCACTTGTTTAGCTATCGCGTCATCGTTAGTAAATAGGGCAACAATACCGTTGGTGCCAAAAAACATCAGTCGAGTTAAATTAATTTGTTTTTTCTCAAAGCGTGTAAGCACAGTGCTTGCGCCAATATCGCCACCTTTGTCCAAGGCCTCATAAACACTTTCAGCGAGTATATTCTGCCCTCTCAAACCCAAATTAAAGCCGTGGGCTGTCACCGGATGCATACCCACAGCAGCATCACCAATAAGAGCAAAACGATTGGCTTTAAAACGTTGCGCATGAACACCAACTAGCGGATAAGAATGACGCTCACCAACTTGCTTCATCGCACCCAATTTATTATTAAAACCTTTGGCCGCAAGCGCGTTAAAATCGTCTTCGCTAAGATTCAACATCTCAGTCGCCTTATTAGCTGGGACAGTTAAAACCACCGATGAAATATCGCCATTCATTGGCAACAACGCCAAAGTGTGGCCGTAATTAAAACACTCTAGAGCAACGTGATTGTGTGGTTTTTCGTGGGCCATACGCGCGGTAATCATCACCTTGGAAAAATCCCTCATTAATGAAGGGATGCCCATCTTGCGACGAATCGCTGAAAATCGACTATCCGCAGCAACGATTAATTTGGCTTCAATTTTACGACCGTCTGAAAGTTCAATTATTGCTTTGTCAATACTTGTACTAGCATCTTCCACACTGATCTCATTGATAATGTCAATATTATCAGCGTGTGCCGCGCGCTCAAAAAGTGCTTTTCTAATAAGTTGATTGGGCACAAGATAGCCCAGTGCGTCAATGGCTGATTTGTTGGTGTTAAAACTTAACAACGATGGCGAATCGCCATCAAAGACTTTGGCCTCTTTTAACGGGCTCACCTCGTCTTGGTTGATAAGCGACCAAACACCCAATTCAGTGAGCACTTTACGAGATTGATGAGTTAGCGCAATTTCTCGCCCATCCGCCTGTGGATTGGCGACAGCACTCAATGGTGCTTTTTCCACCAAAAGCACTTTTAGTTTTGATTTTATCATCGAGCAGGCAAAGCTCAGACCCACAGGGCCACCGCCAATAATGACGATATCATAGTCCATCACAAAGGAATGTCGTTATACACAGAGCGTATTATAACGCCCTTTGCAATAGCGAATCCAGTATGACCTTCAACTTAACTCAAAGTATGAAAACAAGGGGTAATAATTAAAATAAAATCTAATCCATTCCTAAATACGTACGCTGCACGCCTTCATCATCTCGCAACTTTTTAGCATCGCCTTCAAGTGCTATTTCGCCTGTTTCCAGTACGTAACCATATTGTGCTAAAGAAAGTGCTAAGCGAGCGTTTTGCTCAACCAAAATAATGGTGCGCCCTTGGGCGTGAATTTCCTTAATAATGACAGCAATTTCTTGCTGCATAATCGGCGATAAGCCCAACGAAGGCTCATCCATCAAAATCAGTCTTGGGCTAGACATCAAGCCTCTAGCCATAGCAACCATCTGTTGTTCACCACCACTCATGGTGCCAGCAAACTGCTTCACTCTCTCTTTTAAGCGAGGGAAATGCTCAAAAACCGATTCTAGGTTATTCTTCATTTCTTGCTTGCTTTTGACCAGATAAGCGCCCATTTCTAGATTCTCTAAAACGGTCATTTGTGGAAACACATGACGGCCTTCAGGCACGTGGGCAATTCCCAAGTCAGTAATGTCTTCAGGGTCTAAATGAGCAATGGACTCTCCCTCGAAAAGCACCTCACCCTGCGAGGGCCTTACCAAGCCAGAAATCATTCTAAGGGTAGTACTCTTACCGGCACCATTAGCGCCAATTAGTGTAATAATTTCACCCTCGGGGACTTTAATCGAAATATCTCGAGTAGCCTCTACCTTGCCATAATGTACGGCAGTATTTTTAAGTTCAAGCAACACTGTCATCAGCTCCTAGATAGGCTTCAATTACCTTATCGTTATTTTTAATTTCATCCGGCGTTCCTTCGGCGAGCTTCTCGCCAAAATCAATCACGGTTATCCTGTCACAAAGATTCATTACTGTCCTCATATCATGCTCCACTAAGAGAACGGTCACACCCCACTCGTCACGAATCTTTTTTACCATTCCAACCATTACCGCTTTTTCACCAGAGTTCATGCCTGCAACAGGCTCGTCCAGCATTAGTAATTCTGGCTCTGTAGCGAGCGCCATTGCAACACCCAATTGGCGCTGATGGCCGTGGGACAAATTCGATGCCAAAGATTCAATTTCATCACCCAGACCTAGAAATTCAATAATTTCAGCCGAGCGCTTAACATTTGCCTCTTCAGCCTTTTTTTGATTACCAAAAATAGCACTTACCAGCGAATTATTTGCCCTAAGATGTCGAGCAATCACGACGTTCTCAAGTACAGTAAAATCTGGAAACAAGGCTGCACGTTGAAAGGTGCGCACAACGCCAAGCTTCGAAATCTCACTAGAATGCTTACCAGAAATGTTTTGCCCTTTAAACGTAACGGAGCCCGAAGTTGGCTGATAGAAGCCACTAATAACATTGAAAAAAGTTGTTTTACCCGCGCCATTGGGGCCAATGATTCCGCGAATTTCGCCCTTTTCAACCTCTAAATCAATCTCATTGTTGGCAATTAAGCCGCCAAAGTGTTTGGATAATTTTTTTACTGAAAGAAATGACATCTTAGCTTACCTCCTTTGTGCCAACTAAGTTTTTGAAGAATCGCGTTGTACGCGGTATTAGCACCTCTAGACCGCCCGGCATAAATACCAAGGACGAAATAAGAATTACACCAAATATCAGTGGGCGAAATTCATCAAATGGACGAGTTAATTCAAATACTAAAGACATTGAGGCTACGCCAATTAGTGGACCCCAGTAGGTCTTTACACCCCCTACGACCACCCAAATAATAAGATAGACCATTTCAATCATGCCGAAGTTATCGGGATCGATCGCTCCCCATTGGTACGCCAGAAGTGAGCCAGCAAGGCTGGCAAAGAAGCCCGCAACACAAAAAATTAGAATACGATATCTGGTGACATTAATACCAATACTCTCACACAATTCACTATCTGAGTAAATTGACTTCCAGGCGTTACCAAATCTTGAGGTATCAAGGCGATAAAGCAAAACCAAGGCAAATACTGCCAAAATTAATGTTCCATAGTACAAATTACTAATATCCATACGACTACTAAAGTCAACAAAGTACCAGTCACCTGATTGTCCTAACTCAGGCCTTGGGATATTGCTAAGTCCACGAGAGCCTCCAAATGGGAAGTGCAATTTTTCCCATATGTAACGAACAAACTCGCCTAGCGCAAAAGAGCCGATAAAGAAGGCAAATCCAATCGTCCTTGAAAGCGGCAATGCTATCAAGAAACTCACAGCAACCGTACAAATTGCCGCCACTGGAATGGTTAAATAAAATGGTACGCCATAAAATTTAGCTAGAATTGCCGTGGTATAAGCACCCATGCCCATCAAAATATAGTGGCACAGAGTCCAATCACCGGTAGTGGTCATTAAGCGATAACTTTGCGCCAATACAACATTGGCCAAAAAAACTTGCAACAACACCAGTTTGTACATCCCCATTCTCCCCCAAAAAGTTTCAAATAATTGAGGTGCGAAGGCAAAAACAATAATAATAGTGGCCGCGGGCCACCAGCGTTTAATAAACATAGAGTTAGACTTTAACATTACCTAATAATCCTGTTGGTTTAACAATAAGTACGATTGCCATAAATAATACGCCAATCATCATTCCATACACTGAGTCAGCGAAGGTGGAAACAAAAGTGTGGATAAAGCCGAGAATAAAAGCAGCCAAAACCGCGCCCGGGATACTCGACATACCGCCCACAATCACCACAATAAAGGCAATAATTGCGTAGTCATGCCCCATGTAAGGGTTAACCGATACAATCGGCGCCATAAGCGCACCACCAACACCGGCAAAGCCGCCAGATATTGCCATTGCTAAGGCTGTCATTTTGTTCAGCTTAATGCCTTGCAAAACAGAGGCCTCCGGATCTTGAGCACAAGCTCTCAATGCCTTGCCATCTTTAACTTTTGTTAAGAAATACCACAAACCAAAAACCATCGCAATGGTCACAGGAATAATCGCCAGCCTCTGCCAACTGATAGCCGTCATTAAAAAGTCAGAGCCGCCCGGATACGGCACCTGCACAGACTTTGGTAGTCCGACACCATACCACTCACTGATAAGCACTTGCAGAATAAAACCAGCACCAGCTGTCGCCATAAAACCGGCGAGCACATTACCCCTCGTGGGCCTGAATATCAGCCGTTCATAAATAACGCCAATCAATGCAACAATAGGAAAAGAAGCAATCACTGCCAACTCAAAAGGCCAACCGAAAAGAGTGTACAAAACATAAACGCAATAGGCGCCCACCATAAATAACTCGCCGTGTGAAAAGTTGGCCATTTGCATGACGCCAAACGCAATAGCAAGGCCCACTGCCACCATTGCATAGATGGAGCCAAGCACTAAGGCATTGCCAATCGTTTGTGGAAGTATGTCTAATCCCATATTGTTGTCCTCTGTCTCTTATTAATTAAAAATATGTTTTACTGTTGCTTTTTATATTATTACTTTTCTTTGCACTTTTTCTTTCTTTATCTTTTGCCTTTTCTTTTGAAACCCGACTTAATTTGCAATAAATCGACTTTCAAAAAAAAAGCGGTTGGGGGCAACTAACTCCCCCACTCCGCCAAAGTAAAACCCGACCGTTTTACTTTTTGTCTAGCTTGCGCAATGGATACATCATATAACCCCCGTGTATCAATAACGCTTTACGTGGTAAAAAAGAAGAAACAGTTGTTGTTATTTTTACACACATCGCACCCTAGGGCGCATTTTGTGGAACGCCGACGGTGTGTTCACCGCCGACACCCACACCAATAAAGCCGAGGGGCTCTATTAGCTTGTTACTTTATTGCTGGTCGTACATTAAGCCTTTAGAACGAACGTGAGCAATAATTTCCTCTGAATGTGGTGCGAACCACGCAGCAAAGTCAACTACTTCTTGTACACGCTTAACACCATTACGGCTTTCGTTAATTGGCACTGGAGTTGCAATCATGTTGTTGATACCGAACATATCAGCACCTGCGAATGCACCAGAACCTAGCAATGTCTCCATTTCACCCATTGAGTGAAGTGAGGCCATTACGTCGTCAGCTTCGAATGAACAAGCGTGCTGAACACCCTTAGCCCACACTTCAAGCATGATCACGTGATCCCAGTCAATACCGTTCATAGCACGCTTCTTATCTTCAGGGCCGCCCGGTCCGAATCTAGCAGTCCAGTTAGCAGCGAAATTTGCCTGGTTAGAGCCAAAGCCCCAATGAGGATCATCCATTAACGGGAAGCTGTCCACTTGGCCTTCGATGAATGACGCTGGAACCTTAGTCAAAATTGACTCAGAGTCTAGGTAGTTACCAGAGATTTCACCTGTGTAGCCTTGAACGTATAACTGCTCAATAATACTAACAACGAAATCAGGGTATGACAAGTTCAGACTTACAACATCAGGGTTAGTTGCCAATACCGCTGTTACAACAGGAGCAAAGTCAACAGTTTCTAGTGAGTAGTGCTCATCATAAACAACGTCCCAACCTTCAGCAAGTGCAGAACCTACTTCCCAAGCCTGAGAAGACACACCAAGTGCGTCGTCCTGTGAAAGCACAGCCCAACGAGATAGAGAAGGATCCTTACGCTTATGATAACCAGGTCTTAACATGTCAATACGAGGTGTTACGTCACCACCTGCAATCAGGTAAGGACGGTCCGGTCTGATATCAGTAGAAATCAAACTTGCGTAAATAACCTTTGCTTCCGTTAAGAACGGGTGTGTCGCATTAGCAGGGTTACCACCAATCGCACTAATGAACTTAACATCATGCTCAAACACTAATTCTTGAGCGCCTTGTAGGGCTTTAGAACCAGTTGCTTCGTCATCAAACGTTATCATTTTTAGCGGGTAACGCTCACCACAGACCAAAAGTCCGCCCAAAGCATTCTGCTCATCAATAAACATTTGGTTACCAGTAAGACCCGGAAGGCCCCAACCAGCATCAGGGCCTGATAAGGCGCCTAAGAAACCAACGTTAACGGTGTCGCCTGCTTGCGCAGCACCCATCGAAAACATTGCTGCAGAAGCTAAAATCGCTGCAGAAATTTTACTTTTCTTGTACATTATATTACTCTCCTTTTAGTTTAAAGTATATATACTCAACTTATCAAATCTTTAATGGCAAAGTCATTTCTTCTTAGTAGAACAAATCGATCGACAGTAAAAAGAACGAACTAAACCCAAGTATAAAAATAAGTTCAGAAAAACACGGCTCACAACAGCCAAAAAAAATTAGCTATTTAGGTAGTGCCTCTCTGATTACAAATTTACCCAAATATTTGGCAATGTCAAACTAAAAATTTACTATAAAGAAATTTATGTGATTTAAGCGAAAAACTAAATGAATATAATTCAACGCCCACACAGCAACGTTTTATAAAATTAACTAAAGAAAATGCTTAATAAATAGCAGAAGAATGTAAGATAAAACTGCAACTAATGTCACTTAATATAACGTTTTTTTGCAATTATCCTTAAATTTAAGAAGAAAAAATACACTAAACTTATCCATAAACAACCAATATCAACACTATTAAATTCAAATACCTTCTATGACAACGCATTAACAAGTCACAATGAATCATTAATAGAGCTATTCTGAGTAGCTCAACAGCAATCTGGATTGCTGCACAATATCAACCACATTAGCAAGATCACCAATGAACCTGATCAACTCATAATAAAATTATAAAAGGAGCCAAAAAGCGAGGTTATGCGGGTGAATGATGTGCGATAAGCACTGTAAAAACAAGCAGTTTTTCGGCTACAGATAAAGTTCAGAAGTATGAGTGGAGGCAAACTACTGGGCCGGTTGACGCCTCAACTCGATTTGCTCGAGCCAATATTCACTCTTCTCTATATCTTTCTCGGTGCCAACGCCTTGTTTATACATGGTCGCCACTTTGAACTGTGAACCAATATGCCCCTTTCGTGCGGCAGCTATATAGTAGTCATAAGCTTTGCTTTTACTAAGAGTGATGCCCTTGCCATACTCGTACAAATTAGCCAGCTTAGCATAGGAATCTAAGTGGCCCATCTCAAGCGCTCTGAGATAGTACTCCATGGCTTTAGCATAGTTTTGAGAGAGGCCCAAACCGGTCTCATACAACAAGCCCAAACGATAAACCGCTTCAATATGGTCATAGGCGGCAGCAAGCTTGTACCACTGCACCGAATTATCATAGCCTTTTTGCACGCCTTTGCCGTATTCATAAAGCAAGCCCAATTGATACTGGGACTCGACGTGGCCTTGTTCGGCCGAGCGCTCAAACCACTTAAAGGCATTTTTAAAATCACCCTGCTCAAGATACTCAAAACCAAGCACATATTGACCGGATTCATTTCCAGATTTTGCCGCGTCGTTGTACCATTTTTTAGCCTCTTCTGGATTTTTCTCAGTACCTTCGCCCTTCTCATACATTTCAGCTAGATTGTGCTGGGCATCCAAATAATTTTGTAATGCCGAAAGGCGAATGAGGCCAAAAGCTTTTGTTAGATCGCGCTCAACACCAATGCCCAAATAATACATCGCACCCAAATAATATTGCGCTTTTGGGTGTGCCTCATCTGCAGCTTTAGCGAGGTACTCAATACCCCTCGTATCGTCTTGATCAACACCAACACCTTCAATATACATAACGCCGAGTGCCGTCATGGCATCAAGATCATTATTTTTAGTGGCCTGTTCAAAAGCCAGTAATGCCTTGGAATAGTTTTGCTCGACACCATCGCCATAAAAATACGCCTTGCCCCTCTCGTACAAAGAAGAGTCTGCGTACGTCGATAGACTCGCAAGAAACGAAAAAAATACTGAAATAATTATTCTCATGGAGGGCGATTGTATACCAAATATCGCATATTTCCAGCTAATTCTTGAATACACTACTTAGAGAAAACCTTTCCCGGATTGCAAATCCCTTGAGGGTCAAGAGTCATTTTTATCTGTCGCATCACTTTAATCTCTGTCTCTGCTCGATAACGCAATAACTCATCTGCTTTAGCCAGAGCAACCCCATGCTCAGCTGTAAAGCCATCATTAAAACTAATAGCAAGATCATTTACACTCGGTGTTAGAGCGCTTTTCAATGACTTAAACTTTGCTAGGCCACCCTCTTGAGGCTGCATAACGCAATAATGAATATTGCCATCACCTGTATGACCAAAAACCAATGTCAAGGCATCGGGTGTTATTTTATTAATAAATTCTATAGCCTTATTAATGAAAGAGGGCACGCTTGAAACTGGTACAGAAATATCGAAAATAACCCCAAGTCCCAATTTTTTATAGGCTGTTGGAATTAACTCACTAAACTATAAACAACATAAAAAATAGCAGACAATATCACCATGATAAGTTCATTGCAGGAGTTATTTAGGGGAGGTTTGCTCACTCAATAATTATAGCTCATTCTAGTTCTCTATATATGCGGATGCTAACTAAACTGTTTCTAGTGATTTGGCTTAGACATGATCTTAGGTGGACCTAATTGGCCATCAATTTGGGTAGCCATAACACCAGCCCAGGCAACATAATTAAGGCCATCAGGCGTATGATATCGACCACCCAAAAAGGCGTTACACCACGGAATATAGTACTTAATTTAACGTCGTCCAACATGCTCTTTAAGACAAACACATTAAGACCTACTGGGGGGGTGATAAGGCTAATTTCGGTTATCACAACAACAATAATACCAAACCAAATGAGGGTCATTTCTGGGTCCATCAATGAGGCAGAGTAGGCGCCCAAGTCTAAACCCAAAACTAAAGGATAAAACACAGGCACCGTAAGCATGATCATGGACAAGCTCTCTAGCACCGTGCCCAATAACACGTACACCAACATAATGAGGATAATGACGGCAATAGCCGATAAGTCGAAGGACACTACCCAACCAGACAATAGTTCGGGTAAACCAGCAATATTGACATAATTAGAGAAAATTTCTGCGCCAATAAGGATGACAAAAAGCATCGCTGTGGTACGGGAACTTTCGATTAAAGTATCGAACAAAGAGTGCCAGGTTAAACGGCGACGTACTAACGCAATAAAGAAGGCACCTGAAGCGCCAATACCAGCCGCTTCTGTCGGGGTAAAAATACCACTATAAATACCACCAATAACCAACAAGAACAAAGATAAAACGCCCAACACACCCCACAGGGCTTGTAAACGTTGAGGCCAGCTAAAGCGTTCGCCACGCGGGCCTTTTTCGGGCTTTAAAGTGACCGTAACCAGCACTGCCACTAGATATAAAATTACTCCCAACAAGCCAGGCAAAATACCCGCAATAAACAATAAGCCTATATCACTTTCGGTCATGATGCCAAAAATAATTAGAATCACACTAGGGGGAATCAAAATCCCCAAGGTGCCGCCAGCGGCAATTGAGCCTGCGGCTAGACCTTCATCATAGCCGTACTTTTTCATCGGCGGCATGGCCACCTTAGACATGGTTGCAGCAGTCGCTAAACTTGACCCACAAACGGCACTAAAACCACCACAAGCCACCACTGTGGCCATAGCCAAGCCACCACGACGATGACCTAAAAATGCATTCGCAGCGGTATATAGCTCGTCTGACAAGCCTGCGCGGTTAACAAAGTTACCCATAAGAATAAACAGCGGCACCACGGATAAGCCATAATTGAGGCCTGTGTCGTAGGTGATAATACTGACCATGGCTAACGAACCAGAAAAACTGGTCATTAAACCAAAACCAATAAAACCCACCAAACCCATAGCAAAGGCAATGGGCATTCGTATCATAACAACCAAGGTAAGCATGGCGGCGAAGGCAATTAAAGATTCATACATAGTGGTTATGATTGATTAGATGAGGCTAAGCCAGCGCGAGCATATTGACAAGCCAATAATAAGGCAATGACACTACTCAAGCCTACGGCTATGCTAATATAAAAAAATACCGGTGCAGTGGGTAAATACAGCATTGCTGTTTGGTCACCATAATGCACTGATTCTAAGGCTTTATGCCATACTCTGTAGCTAATACCAGCCAGCATAACAAAGCTTGCAAGGGCAATTGCAACATCCCTTAACCAGGCAATGAAGCGCGGCACAAAGGCGTCAATTAGGTCCACCGTAATATGGTCATCTTTGGCAGATACTAACGGCAAAGCCGAAAATATGATCGCCGCCAATAACAGCTCGGTAATTTCAAAACTTCCATTAATTGGCGCATTAAAGATGTATCGGCTCACCACGTCAACCAAAGTTAGCAACATTAAAAAAAACAAAAGAGCGGCCGCTAGACCACTCAATATACGCTGCAGTATAAACTGCATAAAAGGGCCGGATACAAGTACCCGGCCCCCTGTCTTACTGAGAGACATTACTCAGCAGCTACTTTAGCAATTTCTGCACGAAGGTCTGCCATAACAGCAGCACCATCAACACCTAAGCCATTAGCCGTAGCAACCCAATCGGATTCCAAGTGGCCTGTTGCAGCTTTGATTTCGGCTACGAAACTAGCATCGGCAGTTACAGTGGCAATACCTGCAGCATCCATGGCCGCTTGGCCTAGAGCATCATGTTTATCCCAACCTTGACCTGCAATGCGGGCAAAGTTTTCGCCAGAAGCACGCATTAACGCAGCCTGGTTAGAAGCACTTAAGCCGCTGAACTTAGCTGGATTCATAGTTAAGAAGAAACTAGTGTTGTACAAACCACCCGGCACCTTAGTGGCATGGTTTAACAACTTAGTTAACTTAAACGACTTAATAGACTCAGTAGGCAAGAAAGTGCCGTCGGCAACGCCGCTAGACAACATTTCATAGTTCTTAGTGGCTGAAGCCAACATAGCCGTTACACCTAACGCCTTAGCGGCATTACCTGCAACACCACCACCAACGCGGAACTTTAAGCCCTGCATATCGGCGACATTGTTAATGGCTCGTACGTTGTTATGAATTACACCTGGTCCATGGGACATCAAACCTAATAGCACTGTACCTTCATGCTCGTTAACAGACTCTAAATGCTTCTTGTATATGCGCCAGTATGCAACTGATACGACTTCTGCACTGTTACCTAAGAATGGCAATTCTGTGGCTGCAGTGAGTTTAAAGCGGCCAGGTTGATAACCATGCACACCATATGTGACATCAGCTACGCCGTCTTTAGCAAGGTCGTAATGAGCTGGGGGCGCGCCAAGGGCTTTAGGCAAAAGACGAATAATAAGCTCACCATTACTTTCATCTTCTACGGCCTTGATCCATGGCTTAATAATATCAGCCACCACTGGGTGCCCGGGCGGCAACCAAGATGACATTAATAGGGTTTCAGCTGCGACAGAAACACCAGATAACAGTGCGCCAGATATCACCAAAGCGCCACCTGCAAGTAGTTTTTTAATAACCATATGTTCTCCTTTTATTTTATTTTATTTATAAAAACCACAGAATAAATTTAATACTAACAACGTATATTTATACGTCAATTTGGCACGAAATATATTCCATAGCTATTTCATTGTACATAAAATCGTTTAACATATTAATATTTTAAGATTAAAATATTTATATATTAATATTTTAAGATTAAAATAGAAGTTGCATTGAGAATGACTAATTGCCTCACAGGAGGAGTAGAGAAAGATATCACCAGGTTTTTTTCATCTACAGGGTTTTGGGTTTAATAGGCTCCGTCACTGCTGTTATCGTCCGAGCCTTCTTCACCCTTGAAATGACTCAAACAGTTCTTGGCCGCGTGAACCAATAACAGTGTGTCAACCGATAGTGCGATAAATTGGGCGCCATTAGCTTCATAATCCTTTGCCACTACTTGGGTTGTAGCAAGAGATCCAGCGGGCTTGCCTGCAGCTTTAATCTTCGAAAAGGCGTGGTAAATAGCTTGTTTTACCTGTGAGTGTGCTGGATTGCCAAGATGACCAAGGCTAGCTGCTAGATCTGCAGGTCCGATAAAAATCGCATCGATACCATCAACTTCTAGAATCGCATCAAGATTTTTTAGCCCTTGAACGGATTCGATCTGAACAATCAAACAAAACTCATTATTAATTTCGGCAAAATAGTTGTCAACCAAATTCCAGCGGGCGGCTCGCGCAAGGGCCGTACCAACACCGCGAATACCTTTAGGTGGATAGCACACTGCACGCACTAGTTCACGGGCTTGGTCGGCACTTTCAACCATTGGTATGAGTAAATTTTGAACACCGATATCTAAGTACTGCTTGATCAAAGTTGGATTGCCATCTGGCAGGCGAACGACAGCTTGGGCTGGTGTCGACTCAATTGCTTGCAACTGTGACAGAATTGTCTGTAAGTCGTTAGGCGCGTGCTCGCCATCGATTAACATCCAGTCATAGCCAGTGTTAGCACAAAGTTCTGCTGATAATGCACTGCAAAGACCAAGCCAGCAACCGTACTGCTGCTCTCCTTTGGCAAGTGAGTGCTTAAAGTTATTTCTTGGTATCTTCACTAACTACTCCTCAGTAAATTGGCAGTGAATGCTGCCAAGTTTGCCAAAATCTGCATGAATATGGTCGCCTTCGCCTACCCGGATAGGTGCGGTAAATGAACCCGCCAAAAGAATTTGTCCAGGCTCAAGTGCAACATCATGTTTTGCAAAGCGTTTTGCAATCCAGCAAACGCCATTGGCAGGATGATTCAAAACAGCTGCAGCTAAACCGGTTTCTTCGATTTCGGAATTCTTTTTAAGTAAGGCGCCACACCATCGCAAATCAACCTCATTAGGCTTAACTTTTTGGCCGCCCGTAATAATGCCCGCATTCGCTGCATTATCAGCAATCGTGTCAAAAATTGTTCGAGTATAGCCACTTTTCGGATGGACTCGATAGCTTCTTGCAGATATTAATTCCAAGGCCGGAGTGACGTAGTCAGTTGCAGCCAAAACATCCTCAATAGTCAGATCTTCACCGAACAAGCGGTCTTTTAAAACAAACGCTAATTCGACTTCAATTCTGGGGTCAGTAAATCGATTGACTGGAATATTACTACCATCTTCAAAGTGCATAGATTGCAACAACACGCCGTAGTCCGGCATATCAATTTTCATCGCGCGTTGCATAACTTTTGATGTCAGCCCAATTTTGTAGCCTATTAGCGGGTCACCCGCAGCTTTTTTCAGTTCAACCCAACTCGATTGGATTGCATAGGCATCATCCATCGTCATATTCGGACAAGTTTGAGTAAAGGCCTCAGTCTGAATCACTTGCTGCTCTGCATCATAGAGCGCCTTAGCAGCTGAGTAAATCTGGGCGTCGGTCAATGTTTTCATAGATAATCTTGGATGTTGTTCTTGTTATACTTAAGAGTGGGCTCAAGCTCACGCATCTCGAAAGACATAGCGACACTACCCCGCTCAAAACTCTGTGCAAAATGTTCCTCGAAAACAGTGAAAAAACCTTTGGCAGCTGACTCCTTCTCTTGCAAGCTACGCCCAGTACCAACCAGCACTGATAAATGCACAAAGACATGCTGTGGATTGCCATCAGCCATGCGGTAATCTTCAGCCCTGTAAGCGCGACTACGAATGCCTTTTAGTGGAAATAAGCCACAATTAACAGCACTTTGGTGCAGTTTTTCAAATAGACCTTGCAAATTCAAACTTTCTGAATCTATATTGCTTGAGTATTCTAAAACAAAGTGCGCCATTCTTTAATCCTCCAAGTCAACGATACCAATGGTGCAACCGACGGCAAAAATAGGAATCGGGCGATAATAGTGTACCTTTGCAGTGCGACCAGAAGTCGCTGCGGAGATTGCTATAAAGGTGCGGATTTCAAAGCCACCTTGACCGCCATCGCGCCACGTTTCCTCGTCGCCATAACCAAGCAGCGCTTCTTTGTCACAAGCACTCCATTGACGTAGAAACTTTCGGTCCCAATCTTCGTTAATTTTTCCAGAATCGGGTGTTGCTGGCCAGTGTGAAATGCCGCCAGTCCCGATGATAGCGATGCGCTCTGGCGCCTCATCACAAGCTTTTCTAAGCGCCTCTCCAAAAGCCCAAGCACGATGCAATGGTGTCAGCGGCGGGCCTTGGCAGTTAATATTGACCGGAATAATATCCAGGTCATAGCGCGGAGTAAGAAAGTGTAACGGTACGCTAATACCGTGGTCAAATTTCCACTCTTGTGAGTAGGCGACATCGACATCCTGCAAAACACGCTGAATAATACGTTTTGACAATTCAGGGTTTCCTGGTACGTTAGTTCTTGCGATTCCTAGCCACTCTGGATCTTCGATTGGACCCTCGTATTCATCGCCCATACCAATGCAATACGCCGGCATATTGTTCATAAAAAAGTTAGCAAAGTGCTCGGCTGCCACCACGATTAGAGCATCTGGCTTAGTGACCTCAAGTTCTTCTCGCATTTCGTCAAAAGCATTGTAAAAGCTTTCTCTATCATCTGGATCTGCCATGTGTTTACGCCCAGTAATACCTGGTGCGTGGCTACAAACTCCAGCAAAAACTAAACTCATATCGCCCCCTTACCGTCGGTAGTAACGTAAAGACCATTTCGCACATTGCCGTGCTCTTCGAGCCCGTCTCGCATCGCTTGAATGTATTCGGGCCATGCGAAGCCACATATAGCTGCATAGTGCATCAAGATTTGACCATTAACACCAAGCACATACAGCAAGCCTATATCGGGTTTTTTTAACGCGTCAATCTCTTCGTCGCTTAGTTTGTAGTCCTTTAGGACCGAGTCTTGATCTGCAAGAAAAGTCACTTGCAACTTTGGGTTTTTATTAAGCATGTAGAGCAATTTTTGCGTCTGATACAAGCTCATCTATTAAGCCCCCAACTTTGGTACACGGTGGGTGCCATGAGCAAAGCAAACATTTTTTGTTTCCATGTAAAATTCAAAACTGTAGTCACCCCCATCGCGACCAATGCCACTGCTCTTCACGCCGCCAAAAGGTGAAGGTAGGTTTCGGTTATTCTCAGAATTAATCCATAGCATACCGGTTTCGATTTTGTGTGCTAAACGCATGGATCGAGCTTGATCAGAGGTCCATGCATAAGCCGCCAAACCGTAGTCGGTATCATTAGCAATTTGGATTGCCTTTTCTTCTGTGTCGAACTCTATCTCTGTAAGTACTGGCCCAAAGATTTCTTCACGGGCAACTTTCATTTGATTGTTAGCCTCGGTAAATAGTGTGGGTTGTACATAATTACCAACACCCAGCTCTTCGCAGCGTTGTCCGCCGACTGCAATGATCGCGCCCTCAGATCTTGCAGTCTCCATATAGCTTAATACTTTGTCGAAATGCTCGGTATGCACAAGTGGGCCGACTTCGGTATTCGGGTCAAGTGGATGGCCGACTGTTAGGTTTTCGACCCGCTTTTTTAGGGCCTCAAGAAAGCGTTCACGGATGCCACTTTGCAACAAAAGACGACTGCTAGAAGTACAACGTTGACCGTTAAGGCTATAGATCATAAAGACAACCGCATCAAGCGCGCGTTCAAAATTAGCATCATCGAAAACAATAACTGGGTTCTTACCACCCAACTCAAGATGTATGCGTTTTAATGTCGCTGCACCCTGCTCCATGATGCGTGAACCAGTGGAAGTTTCGCCAACGAAAGCCACAGCTTTAATAGCCGGGTGTTCACTCAGGCGTTTTCCAACAACCTCGCCAAAACCATTAACCATATTCCAGACGCCTGCAGGCAAACCAGCCTCTGCGCTCACTTCGGCCAAAATTGCTGCTGATAATGGGCTAAATTCTGCCGGTTTGTGAACAATGGTACAACCTGCAGCAAGTGCTGGTGCAATTTTCCAAGTAGATAACATAAACGGTGTATTCCACGGTGTAATTACTCCAACGGGACCAATAGGACTGCGTACTGTGAGATTAGTGTGTTCACTTTGGTATAGTGCTTGACCATCTTTTGCCTCCACAGCCTTGTCAGCAAAAAAACGAAAATTTGCAGCACCACGAACTGCGGCCTGCTTCATAAAGCGTATTGCTTGGCCACAATCAGTACTTTCAACTAAGGCAATTTCATCAGCGCGCTCAACCAATTTGTCTGCTAAACGGTTGAGAATGTTCTTGCGTTCAGCACCTGCCATGTCTCGCCACTCGACGAATGCGTCTTGTGCAGCTTCGCAAGCGCGATTCACTTCAACTTCACCGCCTTCTGCAATCTCACCGAGAGGTTGTTGGTCTGCGGGCGAGATGTTTGCAAAGGTTTTGCCACTTGTGCCCAAAGTCCACTCACCATTAATATAGTGCCCCGTGGTATTGTCTTTGAAGCGCTGCAAATAAGTGTTAGCTTGCTGTATGTTTTGTTGTAAGTCTGACATTTTGATTGCCCACTAATAAGGCCTTATAATTTAACATGTTAAATAATATCTTGTCAAGTAATATATTCATTATAATGGTGCTTATGTCAATTTATCACCGGCAATCAGGTGCTTATGTCAATTTATCACCGTTAATCATTAAGGAAGTTTAATGCGTTTAGTCAGTTTTAATAATAATCAACAGTATTCTTGGGGTGCCCTGCTTGACAATGATGTTGTCGTTGACCTGGCTGCGATTAGCACAAGTCTAAAGCAAGCCATTTCAGATGACAAAATATCTAGCCTAAACCTTGATGACTACGATTCTCGGTTGCAATTACAAGAAGTTAAGCTACTTCCGCCCATTACGAATCCTGAAAAGATTATTTGCATTGGCGTTAACTATGCCAATCGTAATGAAGAGTACAAAGATGGTAGTGAGCCACCAAAATATCCAAGTGTCTTTATGCGCACACCTGATTCACTGACAGCTCACGGAGCACCACTGATTCGACCGCCTGAATCTCACAAGCTCGATTATGAAGGCGAAATCGTTGTTGTTATCGGCAAGAGGGGTCGAAGAATTCCACAGGAAGAGGCTTACCAACATATTGCGGGCTTGAGTATTATGAATGAAGGGACGCTGCGTGACTGGGTTAGACACGCCAAATTTAATGTCACCCAAGGCAAAAACTTTGTGCATTCGGGATCGATAGGTCCGTGGTTAGTGAGCGCCGATGAATTCGGTCCTGAGCAATATGAAAACATGCGCATTAAGACGCGTGTCAATGGCGAGTTGCGCCAGGACGACACGACCGCCAATATGATGTTTCCAATCGCTTATCAGATTCACTATTTGTCAACTTTCTTTGAGCTTAAACCAGGCGATGTGATTGCAACTGGTACACCTAATGGTGCTGGTGCACGCTTTGATCCACCGAGATTTCTTGCGCCGGGTGATGTTGTCGAAGTGGAAGTTGAGGGGGTCGGTGTATTATGCAACGAAGTCAAAGATGAAGTCCTCAAATAACATCCGCGCCTTTGATCATTCACTGCCAATGGCACTGCTGAAAGCTCGTGAATCAGTCATGAAAACCTTTGTTCCTCACTTACGAGCGCACGATTTGTCTCCGCAACAATGGAGAGTATTACGCGTACTAAACGAATCCGATGGATTGGAGATGACAGAAATCTCTAAAAATTGCTTTTTACTAATGCCAAGTCTTACACGGATCGTGCAAAATTTGTCTAAACGTGGTCTTGTGTTGCGCAGCGTTTCGACCAAAGATCGCCGCCGTTCTATCATCATCTTGACGGAGCGGGGTAACAAGCTATTTCAACTTATCGCACCGGAGAGCGAGGCTCTTTATTTACACATTACTGATACATTTGGTTATGGGAAGATGGAATTGTTGTACGAGTTACTTGAAGAGCTGGTGCAAAAAATTAATGACCCCAATTAATTTTGTATTTTATGTATTAAAAGTATCTTTAAGCTAATATGGATATTGAAGGATTTTCGCGAATAATTCGCTTTTTACAAGATTGAAAAGGACTGATTCACACTCATTTATAGGAGGAAACTATGGGTATACGCACCGGCAAAGAGTATTTGGATGGCTTACGCGATGATCGTGATATTTGGATCAATGGCGACCGCATTGAGGACGTCACAAAGCATCCGGCAGTGTGTCGTGGTGCACACACTTTGGGTGAGTTTTTAGATCGCCAGCACAACCTTAAATATCAAGACAAAATAACTTACTTGGATGAAGATGGTGACCGTTGTGCCACATCGTTTTTAATACCTAAGTCAGAGAAGGATGTTCAACGACGCGGCGCTTCATTTTACGAATGGGCAAGCTGGTCTGCCGGTATGTTTGGCCGTACACCTGACTACAAGAATGCATCAGTTATGTCATTCGCTGCAGCCAATGCTTTTCTGGGTAAAGGTGAGACCAATTTTTCAGAAAATATGGTTAACTTCTACAATGAAATTAGAAAGGGTGACAAGGTTCTTACCCACACTTTGGTCAACCCGCAAAAGAACTTTGATCTGGCCAAGCAAGGCAAGTTCACCGATGAAGTTGCTCTTCATGTGGTTAAAGAAACGGACACAGGCATAATCGTTAAGGGAGCAAGACTTCTTGCCACGCTTGGTCCCACTGCCGATGAGATTGAGGTTTTTCCTTCAACACTTCTTAAAGCAAGTCCAGATAACATACCTTTTGCCTTCGCTTTTGCTATTCCTATCGCAACAAAAGGTCTGAAAATGATTTGTCGCGATCCTTACGATCATGGCAAATCTAACTTTGATGCGCCTTTGTCCTCTCGGTTTGAGGAAATGGACGCTGTTGTTGTTTTTGACAATGTACTTGTGCCTTGGGAAAGAGTTTTTATGTACAGAGACCCCCTGCAGTGTAATGTCTCTTTCGCTGAAACAAATGCTGTGGTGCATATGATGCATCAAGTTGTGTGTGGTAAGCTCGCCAAAGCTGAATTTTTCGTTGGCTTGTTATGTGCTATGGCAAAATCTACTAACCGCGACAAAGATATGGGAACCAAAGGCATGATTGCTGAAGCTATGTGGATTGCAGAATCACAGCGTGCTATGTTGTTTGCAGGTGAAAACCAAGCACATGAAGATAAGTGGGGGAATTTTGTACCCTTGCGGAGACCTTTGGACACTGCACGCAATACGATGCCACGCAACTACCCTCGCTTGCTTGAATTGGTGCAATTATTGGGTTCCAGCTCTTTAATGGCCACGCCTTGTGAGCTTGATTTTAGCAATGCAATTGCTGACGATGTAGAGCAATACTTTCAAGTAGCCAACCTAGATGCCAAAGACCGAGTTGCGCTTTTTCGCTTAGCGCATGATGCAGCGGTTTCTGGTTTTGCTGGTCGTCAGTGTCTTTACGAGCGTTTCTTCTTTGGCCCGCCAGCGATAATGGCAGCAGGTTATTTCGACATTTACCCAAAAGACGAAATGATTGCTAAAGTTGAGACAATGTTGGACTAGGAGCGCAGGATGTTAGATTTTGATACAAATCAATTTAGAAATGCGCTAGCCACATTCGCCACCGGGGTAACAGTCATTACCACTTGTGACGCTGACGGCGAGCCTATTGGCATGACTGCAAGTAGCTTTAATTCAGTATCTTTGGAGCCAGCTTTGGTGCTTTGGTCAGTGGCTCACGATGCACATGGCGCCAAGGCATTTATCGAAGCCAAGCATTTTTGCATCAATGTACTTAGCGCCGATCAGGTTCAATTATCGAACAAATTTTCCCAGCAGGGCAATGACAAATTCTCTGGCATTGATAGTGAATTTGGTCTAGGGGGTTGTCATATGCTTAGGGGGGCAATTTGCCAATTCCAATGTAGCGCTTGGGCGGTTTATGAAGGAGGCGATCATGCGATAATTGTCGCTGAAGTGCAATCTTTTACAACTAGCCCTAAACGTGGACTGGTATTCTCTGGTGGCAGTTATGCCACTGCGGAAGCGCTAGCACCGCCGCCACAAGTCAGTGATGACCTAGATAGTTTGGGTAGTGCAGTCGATGATTTACTACTTTATCATTTATCGGCAGCTCGCAAGCAACTTGCAGATGTTCTGTACCTAGCTGTGGAAGAGGCAGGTCTTAGCGTTACAGGTTGGCGCATATTGGCTAACTTGTATGATCAAGATCAGGTCGATATGTCACGTCTGCATTTTCGCATTTTAAGTGGCCAGCGTGAGGCAAGAGAGGCGGCTGAAAGTTTACAGTCGCTAGGCTGGCTGGACTACGATGAGCACACTGTAAGCGCAACAGAAGCTGGAAGAAAAAAAGTTGCCAAACTACTGCAAATTGCAAAAAATAGCGAACAACAAGCTTTGTCTAATTTTCCAACCAATACTAGGAAACAACTGATTGAGCAGCTGAGGGCGCTGGCCTAATTTATGTCTTCACCGTCAAAGCTTGATGAGTTATATGAGACTATCGCATCTCTAATAGAGCCTTGTTTGCAGTTTGGGCAGAGCCTAAGCTCTTCAACGATTATCATGAGATCGCCCTACTAGCTGTGAGGTTTGTCCAGCCTTTATCGCTAAGCTTAGATATTTGGTGTTGCATGTGTTTCTCCTTTTTGAGTGCTTAACTGGGCAATCCAGAGACGCACAATACGGAACAACCTTGTGATCATCTGCTTGGAGCTTACTGTATATAATATAGATTAGCCGATCCAACACTAACATTCAAACAAAAATGGAAGTTATTTGAAAAACTGGGATGATGAATTCGCAAATGCTATCTATATAGAGGGGGCAACCGACTATATCACTAGCTGGGAAAACGAATCCAGGGCATTTAGAGAAGAGGTTGCTATAAACAACAAAGCCATGCTTAACGTCCCGTATGGCGATAAAACAAGAAATAAATACGATCTTTTTCTACCTAAAGACAAACCAAAGGGGTTGATGTTTTTTGTGCATGGTGGTTACTGGCTTGATTTTGATAAAAGTTATTGGTCTCACCTTGCAAAAGGCGGCTTAGAGAGTGGATATGCAGTGGCTATCATTTCTTACACTCTGTGTCCCGGCACAAATATTCCGCAAATAATAGATGAGACGACTATAGCTCTTGATGTTGTTGCTGGTGAAATTGATGGGCCGATATATCTTGCTGGCCACTCTGCGGGTGGTTTTCTTGTTAGTCGATTAATATGCACAGACTCCCATCTATCCATCTCAACAAAGCAAAAAATTAAGAGGTGTGTGTCAATTTCTGGTGTCTACGATCTTAGGCCCCTCATGCATACTAAAATGAACAAAGAATTAAATATTGATTTTGAAACCGCTCAAAGCCATAGCCCTGTTTTACTATCCCCACGAAAAGGAATTGAGCATGTTTGCTGGGTGGGCGAAAATGAACGCCCTGAGTTTTTGCGTCAAAGCCAACTTCTTAAGGATATGTGGCTAGGTTTTGACATCTCACATAAGGTTTATATCGATAAAAATAAACACCATTTTAATGTGATTGATGGACTTCGCAATGCTGAGAGCCCCCTGTGCAAGCTTTTGTTTGCTAGCCGCATGTAAGCAAGACGCGTGTCACCACCGCCTATTTTGAGGTGGTTATGCGCATTTCATTGTACAAGCATTTATGAGTATTTCAATAATATCTTGAACTTGCTTAGTAATCCTACAACTCAGTTCTTACATCCCAAAGCTCTGGGAATAATTCAACATCAAGCATGCGTTTTAAATAGTGCACCCCACTGGTGCCCCCTGTACCACGTTTAAAACCTATAATACGCTGAACGGTTGTTAAATGATTAAAGCGCCATCGCCGAAAATAATCCTCTACATCAACACATTTTTCACCCAGTTCATAACAAGACCAATACTTTTCCGGGTCTAAATATACCTGTCTCCAGGCATTTAATACGCTTGCATTACTTTCATAAGGCTGATCAGAATTTCTTTTTAGGGCGCAATCTTCAATCTCCAAGCCTTGACGCCTAAGCAAGAATATCACTTCATCATACAAGCTGGGCGTGTCTAATTCCTCAAGTAGCAACTCATGTATTCTCGGTTGGTGTTCATGCGGCTTTAATAGCGACCGATTTCTATTTCCCAAGATAAATTCAATTTGTCTATATTGGTGCGATTGGAATCCTGAACTTTGACCCAAGTCGTCTCTAAACTGTGTGTACTCGCTTGGTGTCATTGTTCGAAGCACATCCCAGGCGTTATTAAGTTGCTCCATTATTCGAGCTACACGAGTGAGCATTTTAAATGATTCCGGCAAGTTGTCGTTTTGCAGAGCTAAACGAGCAGAAAGAAGCTCGTGAACACATAGCTTCATCCATAGCTCTGAAGTCTGATGCTGAATAATAAACAACATTTCGTCATGCGCGCCAGAAAGCGGTTTTTGTGCATTTAAGATGTACTCAAGATTTAGATAATCACCGTAAGACATTCGCCCGTCAAAAGACATTTGTGCGCCATCTGCCTTTGGATTGTAGTACTCACTCACGTTACCGCCCCTTTTTTTTGATAAATTTGTTTTTTCCATAAACCCTGATTAACAACACTTGCAATTTTTTGCGCAGCAAGGGAGATGTCTGCCTCTTCTAAATATAGAGGCGTTATGCCAAACCTCATCACATTTGGAGCCCTAAAGTCACCTACCACGCCCAAATCAATCAAAGCTTGAATGGCAGAAAATGCATGCTCGAAATAGAACGAAACATGAGAGCCCCGCAATTCAGATTTTTCTGGACTGGCTAAGATTAGACTTGGGCAGGAGCCCATAACCTCCTTGATAAACAATTCCGACAGTACTCTTGATCGCTGATAGAGGGTGTGCATATCAACACCATCAAACACATCTAAAGCGGCTTCAAGCACGGATAGAGCAAGCACAGGCGGAGTGCCCACACGCATGCGACTTGTTCCCTCATGCGCCCGATAGCTTTGTTCAAAGGAAAAAGGCGCTTGATGGCCCATCCACCCCGAAAGCGCAGGCGTGGCTATATTGGAATGCCGCTTCGCAACATATATAAAAGCGGGAGAACCGGGGCCACCATTTAGGTACTTATAGGTACAACCTATAGCAAAATCAATGTCACAACCTTGTAAATCAATCGGTATAGCTCCTGCTGAGTGGGCCAGGTCCCAAATTGTTATCACCCCATGCTCTCTAGCTTTTTCAGTCAAGCGCTTCATGTCATGCCTTCTGGAGGTTTTATAATCGACTTCAGTAAGCATCAATACTGCAACCGAGTCATCAATACTATCCTCAACCTCTTCAGGATTAGGGCATGCGAGCTGATGGCCCTTATCAAGGGTTTTAATAAGTCCTTCAGCAATATATAAATCAGTAGGGAAGTTGCCGTTATCAGATAGAATAACTCGCCTGTCACTATTAATATCTAAGGCTGCAGCCAGCGCTTGGTAGACCTTTATCGAAAGCGTTTCACCCGTTACAATGTAGCCTGTGTCCGCGCCAACTAACCGAGCGATGCGATCTCCAACCCTTATGGGCTGGTCATACCAGCCGGCATCATTCCAGCCGCCAATAAGCTTTTCGCCCCACTGATTTTGCATTACACTTGGCATGTACTCCAAAGCCTTAAGAGGCATCGGGCCAAGTGAATTTCCATCGAGATAAATCAAGTCATCTGGTAGATAAAAATGGTTTTTTTTGCAAATGTATTCGGCAGACATAACTGATTCCTTGGTTAATACATTGTCTTAGGTTTAGAGGCTACTATCATCTTCAGTATCTTCGTTTTCACCACTTTTTTCACTGATGTTTTTTGTTGTGAAAGAGACCGCCTCCTGGGGGGACTTATTAACTTTAAAGTCGAATATATCAAAACGATTATAATGCCCAACAATGTCATGCATTTGTTTAGGTTGTATGCATTTTGAAAGATTAATGTCCGCGTAAACAATGCCCTCTTTGTCAATCAGCGGCTCGCCAATGACTTGACCGTCTGGCCCAATAACGCCAGTCCAAGAGCCTCGACTTCGAGTTAATAGTTGGCGGGCATTTGGGCAATCTTGCTCCATCTGCTCGATCATGTATTCAGAAATAGTGGAACAGGATGTAATATTGAAAACCTTCCCTTCAAAAGCATGTGCGGCCGTCCTAATTTCAATTGCTCTAGCCATATCGTAGTCTTTTGGTGCAGTCGGCAAGGCAATATAATTTGAAACATGCACCAACTCACCTTGCGCCAAGAGAGCAAAACGAGCCAATGTATTTGTATTTTCACCACAAGCCAATACGCCCAAAGGACCTACCTTTGTATCATGTACATTTAAGGAGGAGCCATCTCCACCTGTCCAAGTGAGCTTTTCAGCCCAAGTGGGCACTAATTTTCTATGCTTGCCAATAAGTTCGCCTTGCTCACTTATCACCAAGACTGTATTGTAAATAACACCCAAACTACGAGAGCCTCGTTCGTTAACACCGATAACTACAACAACATTATGCTCTTTGGCTGCTTGATATATTCTTTCTACAGCGGGGCCGGGTACGTCAATGGAATTACGGTAAAGTTTTTCGTACCATTTGCCTCCATCAATAGGGCTCATAATCCAATTCCAATAAGGGTATCCCGAAACAAAAACTTCTGGAAAAGCCACTAAGTCGGCGCCGTTAGCGCTTGCTTTTGCAATAATTGCACACACTTTGTCGATCGTGGCATCAACATTCAAAAATACAGGAGAATCTTGAACGGCCGCTGCCTTAAAGATAGGAAGATTAATATCCATAATTTAACTCTTTCAATATACCAATACTAGTTAAGGCCTACCGAAAACATACCCTCTAAATCGTGCTTAGAAAAAACACGAAACGCAATCATAGTTTCTGTTTCAAGCACCCCTTCAACCTTCAGAACTCTTTCAGTAACAGCTTCAGCTAATTGCTCATTATCAGCCACTCGAACCATGCACACCAAATCGCAACGCCCAGCGACCGAAAACACTTCACTGACCCCCTGAATATCAGTTAACTTTTCAGCAACCTCACCCACCTTGTTTTTCTCAATTTTCATTAGCACAATCGAAGAAACCATGTCCAAACTCCTTAATAAAGTATGAAAAAATGCGCAATAATCACGCGCTTAACTTTTGCGTAGATGCTCAACAAAAGACCCTAACAATCTTCCTTTACACACTTCGCCAATAGCTGTGCCACTTTTGCATGCCAAGATTGAGGCTTGCCACTTCTATCAATAAACACCAACGTTGAGTCAGATTGAAATCGCAATTCTTCCCCGCAACGTGCAGTTATTCGTATGCTCAAGCTGCTATTCCCAAGCCTAAGGCATCTTAGCACTATTTCCAATATATCGCCTTGCCGACTCGGCGCGGTAAACTTGGTTTCGATCTTGGCCGTCGGAACACCACCAATCTCGTGTAGTTCATTAAATGGAAAGCCAAGCGTTTTATCAAAAAACTCCTCCACACAATCGTTCATCATCTCATAATACCTGGGATAAAAGACGATTCCTGCAGGATCGCAGTGCCTAAAAAGGACTTTTTGATTAACAGAGAATGCCACAATAACTTAATTCCAAAAATATAAATAAGTGCCTATCTTAAGCCAACAATGTGCAACTTATAATGGATTATACACATGTTGATCCGGCCTTTATAATTAATATTTTATACTTAAAATATATTTGTCATTTATGTATAATTGTTTTATTAGAATTTAAAAAATAGTGTGAAATTATGCGTATTGTGTGTCTTGGAGGCGGCCCTGCTGGTCTCTATTTTGCCATTTCTATGAAGCTCAGAAATCCCTTGCACGAGGTAACTGTCATAGAAAGAAACAAGGCAAATGACACTTTTGGCTGGGGCGTCGTACTTTCGGATGACGCCTTAGAAAATCTTCAAAAAAATGATTCAATAAGCGCAAACCAAATTCGAGATAACTTCTCTTATTGGGACGATCTTGCCGTGACCATTAAAGGCAATAGAATCGTTTCAAGTGGCCACGGTTTTGCGGGGATTGGGAGAAAAAAATTGCTAATAATACTCCAACAACGTGCACGAGAGCTTGGCGTTGTCCTTCAATTTGAGAAAACCTTCGCCTCGGCTGAAGATTACCGTCACCAATACGATCTGGTTGTTGCTACTGATGGCATCAACTCACAACCAAGGGGTGAATACAACGACAGATTTAAGCCAAATATTGACACTAGGCTTTGCAAATTTATTTGGCTGGGCACAAAGCAAGAATTTGACGGCGCCTTTACTTTTATTTTTGAGCAAACTGAACATGGATGGTTTTGGGGCCATGTTTATCAGTTCGACAACAATACCGCTACTTTTATTGTTGAGTGCTCTCAGGAGACATGGGAGGCTACTGGTTTTGAAAGCATGTCAAAAGAAGAATCAGTTAAGGTCTGTGAAGAAATCTTCAAAAAACACCTGGGCAGCCATGCGCTTGAGTCAAACGCAGAACACTTGAGGGGCTCGGCTGTATGGATGAACTTCCCAAGAATTGTATGTGAAAAATGGTATTACAAAAATGTTGTTCTTATTGGAGACTCCGCAGCAACTGCTCACTTCTCCATAGGGTCCGGCACTCGCCTAGCATTTGATAGCGCTATCGCGCTGGCAGACTACCTACATTCAGAACCCTCAATGGGGCTCGCATTTAAACGCTACCAAGAAGAAAGAAGGGTGGAGGTGCTAAGATTGCAATCGGCAGCAAGAAACAGTCTTGAATGGTTTGAAAATATAGAGCGCTATATTGATTTTGAGCCAATTCAATTTAGTTATTCGCTACTTACTAGGTCGCAACGCATTAGTCATGAAAACCTGCGTTTACGCGACCCACTTTGGCTAAATAGTGCTGAAAACTGGTTTCAAAAACAATCGGCTGTCGACTCAAATCAACCAACTCGATCCCCTATGTTTACGCCCTTTACTTTGGGCAACTTAACCTTAATAAACCGTATTGTATTCCCTGCTATAGCTACCTTTAAAGCCCAAAACGGCTGTGTTAATGATTGGCATTTTACTCATTATACTGAACGAGCCAAAGGCGGTGCTGGCTTGATATGCACTGAGATGGTCGCTGTTTGTGAATCTGGCCGTATTACCCCAAACTGTGCCGGACTTTATCAGCCAAATCACGAAAAAGAATGGGGCAGGATAGTGGATTTTATACACCAACAAACTTATGCAAAAGTTTGCTGTCAAATAGGCCATGCTGGTCGACGCGGATCAAGTCAAGTTGGTTGGGAAAATTCAAACTTACCGTTAGAATCCGGCAATTGGCCTTTGGTGTCAGCATCAGCAATTACTTGGTCGAGTGACAACGCAATACCGCAAGAAATTAGCGAGAGTGAGATGGATGAAGTCTGCCAGGGGTTTGTTAAGGCTGCGCTGATGGCAGAATCGGCTGGTTTTGATATGATTGAACTTCAAGCTGGCCATGGTTATTTGCTTTCTTCTTTTATTTCCCCGATTTCCAACCAAAGGAAAGACCGCTATGGCGCAAGTCTTGAAAATCGTATGCGCTACCCCTTGGCAGTTTTTCAGGCAATACGCAATGCTCTAACCAAAAACATGCCGATATCGGTCCGAATCTCTGCTCATGATTGGCTGGGCGAAGCCGGCCTCTTACCAAAAGACGGACTTCAAGTGGCTAAAATGTTCAAAAAAGCAGGCGCCGATATTATTAATGTTTCATCTGGCGAAACTTCCAATGAATGTAAACCCGTTTATGGTCGAATGTATCAGACTCCATTCTCAGACATGATCAGAAACGAGGCTCATGTGCCGACAATGGCTGTAGGCAACATTTATAAAGCTGATCATGCAAACTCTATTCTTTTAGCAGGTAGAGCGGACCTGGTTTGTATTGGAAGGGCACAACTACTTAATCCTTATTGGGTTATTAATGAAGGAATTTCTATTGGAGACGCCTGCCTACAAGCGCCATTGCCCTATCTCGAAGGCAGTAAACAAGCTCGAGCCGTATCTAAAAAAGAAACGGATGTGATTTTAAGGGCCTAACTATTAGTAAAATTAAAAAAACTTATCAAAAGGATACTTGTTATGGATAAAAAAAACCCTATACGTCTGTGGTTGCGTTTACTAAAAACATCCCGTTTAATTGAGGCCGAGATGCGAGAGCGCTTTGCCACAAACTTTAACACAACCCTGCCTCGCTTTGATGTGATGGCCGCACTTAGTCAAAATCCAGAGGGCTTAAAAATGAGTCAACTTTCTGGAGCACTGAGAGTTTCAAATGGCAATGTAACCGGCATTGTAGACCGCCTATGCTCTGAAGGCTTAGTTGATAGAAGTTCGGTTATAGGTGATCGACGAATTCTTAAAGTTGCCCTGAGCGAAAAAGGACGACTTGAATTTTCTCGTCAAGCAAATGCTCACAAAGAATGGATTAACGAGTTACTAGAGCACTTGCCCGAGAATGAGACGATTTACTTAAGTGAGTCTTTAGAGGGAATTTCTCAACAACTGCTGAAAAACAAATCAGATAAACAAGAAAAATTAAAAGTGGTGAAAGGAGAGTAAGATGCTAAATCCGACGCAACACACCGACACTTTTTCGAGGGATAATTTACCGCCAGCCTCTGAATGGCCAGAGCTATTATTAGAAAATTTCAACTACCCTGATCAACTAAATATTGCCCATGAACTAACCGATACGATGGTTGAGAGCGGCTTTGGAGACCACACTGCCTTAATAGGAAATGGCCGAAGAAGAACTTATAAGGAGTTGACAGACTGGAGCAATCGACTAGCAAACGTTCTGTTGGAGGAGTATAAGATTGAGTCGGGGAATCGTGTATTAATTCGATCCGCAAATAACCCCGCAATGGTCGCTTGCTGGTTAGCAGCGACAAAAGTCGGTGCGGTTGTTGTTAATACAATGCCCATGCTCCGATCTGGAGAATTAAGCAAAATTGTAAACAAGGCACAAATTCACTTTGCCCTTTGCGATACCCGACTGTTGGACGAATTAAATGATTGTGCGAACGACAGCCCGTTTCTTAAACAAATAGTGGGCTTTGATGGCACTTCAAACCACGAGGCCGAGCTGGACGAGTTAGCGTTGGAGAAGTCCGTTAATTTTAATGCTGTCCAAACTAGTAGTGACGATGTTGCCCTTTTAGGCTTTACTTCAGGCACTACTGGTGAACCCAAGGCAACAATGCATTTTCATCGCGACCTACTGACTATCGCCGACACTTATGCTAAAGAAGTGCTACAAGTTACCCCTAAAGATGTTTTTATTGGTTCACCACCACTTGCCTTCACTTTTGGTTTAGGGGGTCTGGCGGTCTTTCCACTGCGTTTTGGCGCGACTGCAACACTAATCGAACAAGCATCCCCTGAGGGGCTGATAGACATGATTGAGAAATATAAAGCCACCATTTGTTTTACTGCTCCTACTGCCTATAAAGTGATGTTATCAGCAATAAAAGAAGGTGCTGACCTATCCACGTTGCGTGTAGCCGTTTCTGCTGGCGAAACTTTGCCCGCCTCCATTTATCAGGATTGGATTGATACCACTGGCAAACCACTGGTTGATGGCATTGGAGCAACTGAATTGCTCCATATTTTTATTTCAAATCGAACCGACAATCACCAAGCCTCTTGTACTGGAAAACCAGTCGCAGGCTATAAAGCAATTATTCTTGATGAAGACGGAAATGAAGCGCCTCCGAACACAATTGGAAAACTTGCGATTAAGGGTCCAACGGGTTGTAGATATTTGGCAGATAAGCGCCAAACAACTTATGTAAAAAATGGCTGGAATATGACTGGCGATTGCTTTACCATGGACAAATCAGGCGCATTTCATTTTGTTGCACGCAATGATGACATGATTATTTCATCGGGGTACAACATTGCTGCTCCCGATGTTGAGGCGGCACTTCTGCAACATCCGTTCGTAGATGAATGCGCTGTTATTGGTGTCGATGATGAAGATCGAGGTAGCATTGTCCAAGCGCATATTGTGCTTGTATCGGATCAAGCGAAAAATAACAAAACTATTGAGATTCTGCAAAATCATGTTAAAGAGTTGATTGCGCCTTACAAGTACCCTCGATCCATAGTGTTTTGTGAATCCATTCCTAAAACGGCGACAGGGAAAATCCAACGATTTTCGCTAAAAAAATAAAGAAGAAACCACCTTTGGAACCAACGAGGCATATTTATGAGCAATAGAACGGATGGTAGAGACAACCAAATTGGCCGCGCCATTGTCACTGATGATGATCAACTTAAATCTTACTATAAAGAGTTGAATCAATTCAACACCGGTGCACTATGGACTGTTGCCAATGACATCGAGCCCTGGGAGCCCACAGCACACTCTATACCTGTTTTATGGAAATTTGAAGACATTCGTCCCTATGTCGTTAAGGCTTCTGAGCTGGTTTCACCCGAAAAAGCAGGCAGGAGGGTGGTCTACCTAAAAAATCCAAAACGCACTGAGGTGAGTGCCGCTTGTGGTTGGCTGTTTAGTGGCATTCAAATTATGAAACCCGGAGAAAAAACCTCAGCGCACAAACACGCCGCTTCCGCTCTGAGATTTATTATGGAAGGCGCTGGCGCATATACAGTAGTTGACGGCCATAAGATTGAGTTTGGTGCACGCGATTTTGTGATTACACCCAATGGCACATGGCATGATCACGGTGTAAATGACGAAGGAAAAACGTCCATTTGGCAGGATGGCTTAGACATCCCACTTACCAATGCATTGGAGGCTAATTACTACGCAGTGCATAAAGATATTTTTCAAACGCCAAAATACACCACTAATGACTCTCCATTAATTTACGGCTCTCCTGGTTTAATCCCGGCTAATGACAAATGGGCTAAACCCTACTCACCTCTGATGCGGTTTGGTTGGGATGAAACATATGAAGGACTTCAAAATTACGCTAAGGCCTCTGATGGATGCCCTTTTGACGGCATTATAATGCGATACAGTAACCCCAAGGACGGAGGCTATATTATGCAAACCATGAGCGCCTCCATGCAAATGCTGCGTCCCGCAGAACACACTAAAGCGCACCGACATACAGGTAATGTTATCTACAATGTGGCTAAAGGTTCTGGCACATCGATTATCAACGGCAAGGAGTTTCACTGGAAAGAAAAAGACATATTCTGTGTGCCTTCTTGGCATTGGCACGAGCACAAAAACAGCTCATCTTCTGATGACGCCTGTTTATTTTCTTTTAATGATTTTCCCGTGATGGATAAACTTGGATTTTATCTCGAAGAACCTTATCAACAAAATAATGGACACCAACAGGTTATTTAATTTTTATATTTATAGGACCCAACTATGAAGCTCGCAACATACAGAATCAAAATAGACGAACAAGCCAGATTAGGATATATTGATGACAATATAGTTATCGATGTTAATCTTTTGGCTGAAATAGCCGGCGAGTATTTGCCGGCAACCATGCAATCATTTATCGATGCTGGTATTTCGGCGAAAACCCGACTTGGGGAATTGATTAAGCAATATCAAGGCAACTGGCCAGCAGGTACAACTTCAGCGGTTTCAGATACCCGTTTTTTGGCGCCAATTCCCAGGCCGCAAAAGAATATTTTTGGCATTGGATTAAACTACACTGAGCATGTTGCTGAGTCTGCCAGAAGTCTCGACACCTCAGCAGAACTTCCACAAGAACCGGTTATTTTTACAAAGCCACCCACAACTGTAACTTCTTGGAATAGCCCGATTGTGCATCGAAACTCACTTACTCAACAGCTCGATTGGGAGGTTGAGTTAGCAGTCATTATCGGCAGTGGTGGATCCTCAATTCCTAAAGAAGACGCACTCAATCATGTCTTTGGTTACACAATTATTAACGATGTTTCTGCAAGAGATTGTAGGCGGGCGGGCCAATGGATTGTTTCCAAAGGGCAGGATAGCTTCGCACCAATGGGGCCGATCATCGTCACCGCTGATGAAGTCAAAGATCCTCACAACCTTAACCTTTGGTTAAAGAAAAACGGAGAGATGAAACAAAACTCTAATACCAAATTTATGCTTTTTAAAATACCTGAATTAATTGCAGATATTAGCAGCGGCATGCGTTTAGAGCCAGGGGATATTATTGCCACCGGAACGCCATCAGGGGTGGGCGCAGGGCGCGATCCACAAGAATGGATGTGGCCAGGTGATATTATTGAGGCAGGTATAGAGGGCATTGGCACTATTCGTAACCCCGTTATAAAAGGATGAGCAAAATGAAAAATAACTTAATTAGAGTTGGACAAATTGTGCCCAGCTCAAATGTCACAATGGAAACCGAAATACCAGCAATGCTTAGAGCCCGAGAAGGGATTTCACCCGAGCGCTTTTCATTCCATTCAAGTCGTATGCGAATGAAAAATGTAACCAAAGAAGAGCTTCAAGCAATGGATGCTGATTCTGGCCGCTGCGCACTCGAACTGTCTGACGCCAGAATGGACGTTCTTGGCTATGCCTGCTTAGTAGCCATTATGTCAATGGGCAATGGTTACCACCGAAATGCGCAGCTCAACTTACAAAAAATAACTGAAGAAAATAACGCGGCAGCGCCCGTGGTAACCAGTGCCGGCGCATTGATTGATGGCTTGCACGCTCTGGGCGCCAAAACCATTTCTTTTGTTTGTCCCTATATGGACTCTTTGGCAAGACTTGTTGTTGACTACATTGAATCAGAGGGTATAAAAGTAAAAGATTATCTTGCACTTGAAATCCCAGATAATCTGGAGGTTGCCGCGCAAGATCCAAACAACCTGCTTGAGCACTTCAAAAAAGTCGATACGGAAGGTATTGATGTGTTGGTGCTCTCAGCTTGTGTGCAAATGCCTTCATTAGCCGCAGTGGCCAAAGTTGAAAAAATATTACAAATACCAGTTACTAGCTCCTCTATTTGTACTACTTGGCAGATGTTAAAATCACTTAATTTGAGCACTTATGTTCCTGAAGCAGGTGAGTTATTGAGTGGTAAATACTAGATACTGGTTACTGACCTATGAAGAATTCATGAGTTAAATGGGTTGTTTCTAGCGTGTCCATTTGCAGCCCCAGGCTGGCTCTTGAGATATTCCATTGAGGCAGCCTAAGTTGGTGTAATTTGCATCTTTCATAAGCCCTGAGTGGCATCTCAAAATTGGCGGACGCCAGCTTATTAAGCCACGTATATTGGGCAAATTACCAAGAAACCACCTTGCCTGGATTGCAAATATTTTGAGGATCAAGAGTTGACTTTATTTGCTTCATTAGTCGAACCTCTGTCTCTGATCGATAGCGCAACAGTTCATCAACTTTGGCAAATCCAACGCCATGCTCCGCTGTAAAACTACCATTCAAATTTATAGCAAGATTATTTATACCCACAGTTAAATCTTTTTTCAACGACCTAAAGGCTGCCACATCTCCCTCTTTAGGCTGCATGGCACTATAATGAATATTGCCATCGCCTATATGACCAAAAGTCAATGTGCGAGCTGTTGGGGCATTATTTTTCATAAATTCATTCGCTTGGTGAATAAACAAAGGCACGCTTGAAACTGGCACGGAGATATCAAATATAACACCAAAACCCAGCTTTTTATAAGCAGTTGGTATAGTTTCTCGCATCTTCCAAAAATATTGCTTTTGAGTCAATGATGCACCAATTAAGGCGTCCAAAACAATTGATGAATCAAATGCCTCTACCAGCACACCTTCCAATACTGCGTTTAGGTCACTATCGTGACTACTACTCAACTCTATTAAAGCATAATGCGAAAATGACTGAGAAAATGGATTGGAAAGATCAGAATGCTCGTCAAGAAGATCAAAGCAATGTTTATCCATATACTCAAATGCATTCAACATGTCTCCTGTTTTTTCACGCAATAGATTTAAAAGCAAGGTTGTCGCTTCAATATCTGGAAATGCAACAAGTGCTGTACATACAGACCGAGGCTTAGGAAAGAGCTTAAGTACAGCCCTAGTAATCACCCCCAAAGTCCCCTCACTTCCCAGAAACAATTGTTTAAGATCATAGCCAGCATTGTCTTTACGTAAAGCTCTAAGGCCATCCCACACCTCTCCATTTGGCAACACCACCTCTAAACCAAGAACCAAATCTCTGGCATTGCCGTATTTAAGAACGGCTGTTCCACCAGCATTTGTTGCCAAATTTCCTCCAATTTGGCAGCTACCTTCAGCCGCTAGACTTAAAGGAAATAATCTATCAATTGCGTCAGCAGAGTTTTGAATATTTTCGAGAATACAGCCCGCATCAACAGTCATAGTAGAGTTTATCGAGTCAATTTCATGGATTGCGTCCATTCGCTCAAGTGAAATGATAAGTTCGGCTTTTTCCGGCCCCGGTATAGCTCCCGCCACTAACCCTGTATTTCCCCCTTGAGGAACAAAAGATATATTATTTTCTGAACACAGCCTTACAATCTTGGAAACTTCATTTGTATTTTTTGGTTTTAATATCATTGATGCTATTGCCTCATAGTGACCAAGAGCATCACATACGTAAGCGGCCATTTGGACCGGGTCATCAACAAAAGCATTACCAACAATATCTTTCAATTGCGACTTAAGTTCGGGATTTAAGGTTGTTGTGGACATAGAGGAAAAAGGTTAACAGAATAGTATTTAACTATACCTTAGCTACCTAAGCCTTAGTGAAAAATAGTGGTAGTCGCGAGTGAATTCGAATCACCGACCCCTACCATGTCAAGGTAGTGCTCTAACCAACTGAGCTACGCGACTATAAAGGCGGATATTATATACTTAGTCGAAAACTGAGCGAATGATTTTTTGGATATTGCTAGCTGCCTGGTACCGGTTTTCTGCATTCTTAATTGGACGACCAACAACAATATAATCCGAACCACTTCTAAAGGCCGTAGCAACATCAACAACACGCTTCTGGTCGTCATCGTTAGCTACCGGCCTAATGCCTGGTGTCACTGCAATCAGCTTGTTGTCAACAAACTCTCGTAAAAAAGGCACTTCAAGACCCGAAGAAACCACACCATCACAGCCCGCTTCAAAAGCACGCTTAGCACGTGAAATTACAAGATCTTGCACATTGCACTCAAAACCCAAGTCGTCAAGATCGCCTCTGTCAAGGCTTGTTAATGCTGTTACGGCTAAAACCTTCAAATCACCCTTGGTTTGCGCTGCTTTTTCCATTAACGCTTGGTTGCCGTGAATGGTGGCAAAAGTTGCGCCATAATCACTGAGGCGAGCGATCGTTCTACCCACTGTTTCGGGTACATCGAAGAATTTCAAATCAACAAATACTTTTTTGTCTTGTTGAATGAGCCAATTAAGAAGATCAAAATATTGGCCCGTCATTAACAACTCCATGCCAATTTTATAAAAATTAACACTGTCATCAAGCTCGGCAACCAAATCTTTTGCTTGGTCAATTTCCGGAACGTCAAGAGCAAAAATAAGGCGATCTTCAAGTTTAATGTCTTTCATAAATCCTCAATAAAATATTTGATAACGTGGTGACAAATGGGCGACGTTACACCCACTAAATTAATGGCGAAATTATACCGAAAAAGAGCTTGTTAGTGAAAACTCCTAAGCTCGCACTCAGGAGTTTATTGTCTGTTTAATTAATGCCTACGATGTAATCGTCAATCGGAGCGACATTGACTCGAACCTTGATGATGTCTGTATAAGGTTTAGCTTTAGATATGTATGAGAAAAGTTGATCTTGGTAAACATAGGTTATGCGATAAAACATCGCGCCACTAACCGCACTTTGCGGGTAGCGTTGCTCGCATATTTCTCTAGAATATAGTGTAGCGCCACTGGCTTGGGCCTCTTGATCTTGAGCGGCTTTTACGCCTAACAAAAATCCAATCAAAGTTGCCGCTTTCTGACCGTCTCCATCACCCACTTGGTTGCCAATCATACCACCAACCACACCACTTAAAAAAGCGTTGGTTGAAAGCTCTCCACTAGGAGTAGAGGATTGCTGATACTCAGTTATATAGCACTCTTGAGAAGACTCACGAATGACGTAGTTCGAATAAACTTTCTCTATCAATAAGACTCTCGCATTATCAAAAAACCCATTCATTACGGGAGCTGGAGCTGGGGCTGGCTCCTCAGTGACAAACTCAAAAGTGATGCCAGCAAATGTCGAGTGAGATGCCAATAGACACAATAGTGAAATAATTAATTTATTTTTCATCTTTACCCTCTGTGTTATCATTGATTCAATCAATTATACACCTCTCACTTGCCTTAGTGCCAAACTCATCATTACCAACACTTTACTACAGCCACGACCCAATGTGTTCATGGTGTTGGGCTTTTAAGCCAACCTGGGAAAAAGTAGTATTTGCTATCGAGGGCAAAGTTAATTGTCGTTATTTGCTTGGTGGTCTTGCACCAGATAGTGATTTAATCATGGGGTTAGAGACGCAAAACTACATTCAAACTAATTGGGAGAAAATTCAGCAAATCGTTCCCGGCACAAAGTTCAATTTTGATTTTTGGCGTCTTTGCGAGCCAAAACGCTCAACTTATCCAGCTTGTCGAGCGGTTATTTGTGCGAGAAAACAACAACCCCGCGTGGAGACGCTCTATATTGAAGCGATTCAACACGCTTATTATCTTGAGGCAAAAAACCCTTCGAACAACAATGTATTGATCACCATTGCCGAAAAACTGGGATTAGGTGCCAAACAATTTGCCGAAGATTTAAATTCGCCCGACGTACAACAGACTCTAACAAAGGAAATAGCCCTGTCACAATCGCTAGGTATGACTTCATTTCCCTCGCTTAAACTTCTCAGTGGTGGCTCCATGGCAACCATTAAGATCGACTACAACAACGCCGATTCCATTATTAGGCAAATAATCACTTGAATTCGCACCCGGAAGTGGCAATAATACTCATTCTGCCTTTGTAGCTCAGCTGGATAGAGCGCTCCCCTCCTAAGGGAGAAGTCGTGAGTTCGAATCTCGCCAAGGGCACCAAAAAACCAACAGAACAACAAATATGGCACAGGTATAATATTATGCCATTATCATTAGCTAAATCGAGCCCATGTCTGGCAATTCAATCGGAAAATTACTCACCCTGACAACTGCAGGCGAAAGCCACGGTGAAGCCTTAATTGGCATTGTTGACGGCTGCCCACCAGGGATGAGCTTAACCGAAGTCGACTTACAAGGCGATTTAGACCTAAGAAAGCCGGGTACTTCGCGCCACACAACACAGCGCCGCGAAGAGGATAAAGTTAAAATTCTATCGGGCACGTTTGAAGGGGTTACCACAGGCACGCCCATTGCTCTTCTGATCCAAAACACCGATCAACGCTCAAAAGACTATGGCAATATTGCTAACTCTTTTCGTCCCGGTCATGCAGACTACACTTATCAACAAAAGTATGGAATAAGAGACTACCGTGGTGGTGGTCGCTCGTCAGCCCGCGAAACCGCAATGCGAGTGGCTGCTGGTGGTATTGCCAAAAAGTACTTACAAGAGAATTACGGCATCGAGATTCGTGGCTATATGGCGCAACTAGGCCCGATTGCAATTGAAAATTTTGACTGGAACGAAGTGCACAACAACCCGTTCTTTTGCCCTGATGCCAGCAAAATCAACGAATTAGAAGCTTATATGGACGCCTTGAGAAAATCCGGTGACTCTATAGGTGCGCGTATTAATGTTGTCGCCAGTGGCATGCCTGTTGGTCTTGGTGAGCCAATTTTTGATCGCCTAGAGGCTGACGTCGCCCACGCGATGATGAGCATTAATGCTGTCAAAGGCATTGAAATCGGCGCTGGTTTTAACGCCATAACACAAAAAGGCTCAGAGCATCGCGATGCCCTGACACCTAAGGGCTTTACCTCAAACAATGCAGGTGGCACGCTGGGCGGTATTAGCTCAGGTCAAGATCTACTGGTTTCTATTGCACTCAAACCAACGTCGAGTTTGCGTTTGCCAGTTGATAGCATTGATGTTAACGGTGAGGTAGACGAAGTTATTACCAAGGGTCGTCACGATCCGTGTGTTGGTGTGCGCGCAACGCCAATTGCTGAAGCCATGCTAGCCTTAACACTAATGGACCATGCACTACGTCATAGAGCACAAAACTGTGATGTTAAATCATCAACTCCTGTTATCCCTGCTGCGAAAAACTAAACAGCATCTAAACCCACAAATACCATGTTTAAACTGATACACAAGCGCGTTCCTAGCAACGCAAAGAATGATATTTTGTCTGGCCTAACGGTTGCTCTAGCATTAGTCCCTGAAGCGGTCGCTTTCGCCCTATTAGCGGGCGTCAACCCCTTGGTCGGCCTATATGCTGCCTTTACTATTGGCATTGTCACCTCTATTATTGGTGGTAGACCGGGCATGATCTCAGGCGCAACAGGTGCCATTGCCGTGGTCATTGGCACACTGGTTGCCCAGCATGGTGTTGAGTACCTATTTGCCGCAGTGGTGATGATGGGTGTGATTCAGATAGGCTTTGGGCTGCTAAAAATGGGTAAATTCATTCGCTTGGTGCCGCACCCAGTTTTCCTTGGTTTTGTTAATGGATTGGCTATGGTGATTTTCCTCGCACAAATCAAGCAATTCAAAGTGGCGGACGAGTGGATTAGTGGCACACCACTCACTATCATGCTCATCATAATAGCGATCACCATGGTTGTTATTCATTACCTACCAAAATTAACTCGCGCAGTGCCCTCAACTTTAGCGGCTATCGTAGTTGGCACGATTGCTGTATTACTACTGGATTTAGACACACGAACGGTTGGCGATATTGCTTCAATAGGTGGCGCCTTTCCGCCATTCCACATGCCTAATGTGCCGTTTAACTTAGAGATGTTGCAAATTGTTTTTCCTTACGCAATTGTGATGGCGCTTGTTGGTTTGATTGAAAGCTTGCTAACACTTAATTTGATTGACGATCTTACGGAAACAACAGGTCGACCAAACAAAGAATGTGTCGGTCAAGGCGTAGCCAACACTGTAACGGGCCTCTTTGGTGGTATGGGTGGTTGCGCCATGGTCGGTCAAAGTTTGATTAATATCAAATCTGGCGGTCGGGGTCGACTCTCAGGCATTGTTGCCGCTATCGTGCTACTGTTTTTTATCCTCTTTCTTTCTGAATACATTGAAATGATTCCAGTTGCAGTATTAATTGGTGTGATGATGATGGTGGTTATCGGCACCTTTGAATGGGGCTCGTTCCGCTTATTTGGCAAAATTCCATTACCAGATATTATTGTTGGTATTTCGGTTGCAGTGATCACGGTATTGACGGACAACTTGGCGCTTGCAGTAATCGCCGGCGTTATTATGTCCGCCCTGTCGTTTGCCTGGGACTCAGCAAGTAAAATTCATGCAACTGATGAGATAGATAACAATGGCGCTAAAATTTACAAGCTAAAAGGCGTGCTATTTTTTGGCTCGATTGAGCATTTTCACGCCATCTTCTCCCCAAGTAATGACCCCAAAGAGGTCTTTATTGACTTTCAAGGTTCACGAGTGATGGATCACTCGGCCATTCAAGCGATTGACAAACTGGCCGAACGCTACCAAAAGGTTGGCAAGAAACTGCACCTTATGCACCTGAGTAGCGAGTGTGGGCTACTTCTAAACACGGCCAAAGATTTGGTGGAAGTTAACGTCTTAGAAGACCCTCAGTATCACGTTGCTATTGACAAAGCACAGGTGTTAATCGAATCTGGACAAAAGACTTAAACACAAAACAAATATTACTTGCCCTGCTCCTCACCCCAAAGAATTTTGTGCAGCTGCACTTGCAGTCGCACGTTAAGTTGCTTTGCCAGAATCCAATCAGCCAATTGAGCGGGCTTTAAAGACTCATAAACCGGCGAAAACAGCACGCCAGCTGGTGTTGTGTTGTTTTCTAAAACATCACAGCACCAATCAAAGTCATCTCGATTTGCAATAACAAATTTCAACTGATCTTTGACCCCTAAAAGGGGGATATTTTCATAGCGATTTTGATGGCACTCTGTCGACGAAGGTGTTTTAAGATCCATCACAATAGACACTTGAGGATTTACAGGTGCAACGTCAATACTACCGCTGGTCTCAAGAGAAATCTTGTAACCATCTTCAGCCAGAGTATCTAGCAATTTTAGGCAGCTCTTCTGCGCCAGTGGCTCGCCACCAGTCACACAAACATAGCGAGTATTGTATTGACGCACCTCAGCCAAAACATCATCAATTGTTAAGGGGTTGTTACCTTTAAAGGCGTAAGCTGTATCGCAATAATTGCAACGAAGTGGACAACCCGTTAAACGAATAAAGACCGTAGGAATGCCCACATCTTTTGCCTCGCCCTGCAGTGAGTAAAAAATCTCGGTTATATTGAGCGTGGGGTTTGTATTGTCTTTACTTAAATTGTCCATCTTTTAATCGTTTAATATGATTACGCACATCTGCCGCCTCTTCAAACTTTAAGTCTTGGGCGTACTGATACATTTGTTTTTCAAGACGCTTTAACTCTTTTGCCAACTGCACGGGGGACAAGTGTACTTCAATAATCTCAGACTCTAGCTGTTCATCAATTTCATCAGCAGACAAATCTGTATCCAAGATATTTATAATTGGCTTAACAACGCCCGTGGGAATTATTCCATGCTTTTCATTGTAAAGCGTTTGTTTCTCGCGCCTTTTGCTGGTTACGTCCATCGCCCTTTGCATCGAGTTTGTAATACGAGCAGCGTAAAGAATAACCGCACCATTAACGTGTCTTGCCGCCCTGCCCATGGTTTGAATCAGTGATCGTTCAGAGCGAAGGAATCCTTCTTTATCGGCATCCAATATTGCCACCAACGAAACTTCAGGTATATCCAAACCCTCTCGCAGAAGATTAATTCCCACCAAAACATCAAACACTCCAAGTCGTAAATCACGAATAATTTCAACGCGTTCAACGGTGTCAATATCAGAGTGCAAGTAACGCACTTTGACTTGATGCTCGTGTAAGTAATCACTCAGTTGCTCAGACATACGCTTGGTCAGTGTGGTCACTAAAACGCGCTCTTTAAGCGCCACCCTTTTATGAATTTCAGAAAGCAAGTCGTCCACTTGAGTATCAACGGGACGTACATCAATCCCCGGATCGAGAAGCCCTGTGGGTCTCACCACTTGTTCCGCAATAAAGCTAGAGACTTCCAGCTCATAATTCGCAGGCGTCGCCGAAACCAAAATACACTGATTAACGCGTTCGGAGAATTCGTCAAACCGTAAAGGGCGATTATCGAGCGCCGAAGGAAGGCGAAAACCAAAATCAACCAGCGTGGTTTTTCGCGACCTGTCGCCATTGTACATGCCGCCAATTTGACTGACGGTCACGTGCGACTCGTCCAATATCACCAGTGCGTCTTTTGGTAAATAATCCAGCAAAGTCGGTGGTGGCTCGCCCGATTTTCTTCCTGATAGATAGCGTGAGTAATTTTCAATACCGGTGCAATAACCCAGCTCTCGCATCATCTCCACATCAAGAACAACACGCTGCGAAAGGCGCTGCTCTTCAACCAATTTGTTTTGTGCCAACAATTCTTTTTTTCTAATAACAAGCTCCGCCTTGATGTCATCAAGCACACTGAGTATTTTTGATTTTGGCGTAACATAATGCGTTTTAGGATAAATCGTTATTCGCTGCAGTGATTTAATCTTTTCACCTGTCAGTGGGTCAAACCACGATAAAGCCTCCACCTCATCATCAAACATCTCGACCCTTAACGCGCGCTCTTCTGAATCCGCAGGGAAAATATCAATAATTTCACCCTTGACACGAAAATGTCCTCGAGTCAATGTGACATCGTTGCGGTTGTATTGCATTTCTGAAAGTCGCGAAAGAATCTCTCTTTGCTTGGTCACCTCGCCCACAGTCAGGTGCAGCAGCATCTTCATATAACTGTCTGGATCGCCAAGTCCATAAATTGCCGAAACACTGGCGATAATAATAACGTCTCGTCTCTCTAGTAGCGCCTTTGTCGCCGACAGACGCATTTGCTCAATTTGCTCGTTAATAGAGGCATCTTTTTCAATGTAAGTATCCGATGCTGGCACATAAGCTTCAGGCTGATAGTAGTCATAGTAAGAGACAAAATACTCCACCGCATTATTCGGGAAAAACTCCTTCATCTCACTGTAGAGTTGTGCCGCAAGGGTTTTATTGGGCGCCATGATGAGGCTTGGTTTTTGTGTCTTCTCAATGACATTTGCCAGAGTAAAAGTTTTGCCCGAGCCCGTTACACCCAACAATGTTTGGTATTTAGCGCCTGCAGTGATTCCATCAAGCAAAGCCTTAATCGCCTGAGGTTGATCTCCTTTCGGAGAAAAGGCAGATTTCAACTTAAATTTTCTAACCACTTTTGACACTTTTTTCTTTAAAATAAGCACTTAATTTTAAACTAATTCACCGCCACCGTAAATGTCAAGCATCCTTTCAAATCGAGTCCAAAAAATTAAGCCGTCCGCCACCCTTGCCGTCACCGCAAAGGCCAATGAGTTAAAGGCGAAAGGTATTCCAATTGTGCCAATGGGTACGGGTGAGCCGGACTTCGATACACCGCTTAACATTAAAGAGGCGGGCATTAATGCTATTAAGGCTGGCGAAACTCGCTACACCGCTGTTGATGGCACGCCGCAACTCAAAAAAGCCATTTGCGAGAAATTTGAAAGAGAGAACAACTTAAGATACTCCCTAAATGAGGTAATGGTCTCTTCTGGTGGTAAGCAAGTCTTTTACAATCTTTGCCAAGCAATACTGGACGAAGGCCAGGAGGTTGTTATTCCAGCGCCTTATTGGGTGTCGTATCCAGATATCGTTATTCTTGCAGATGCTACACCAGTGATCATCGAAACCGGCCTTGAGCAAGGATTCAAAATAACACCAGGACAACTCGAAACAGCAATTAATGCCAAAACAAAATTGGTGGTACTCACCAGCCCTTCAAATCCAACGGGTGCAGTTTACTCAAAATCAGAACTCGAGGCCTTAGCTGCAGTTTTAATCAATCATCCACAAATTATTGTTTTGACCGATGATATATACGAGCACATTCGCTGGGGTGATAAAGATTTTGTTAATATTGTTATGGCGTGTCCAGCATTGAAAGATCGCACCATGATTCTCAATGGAGTCTCTAAAGCCTACGCCATGACGGGTTGGCGAATTGGTTACGCAGCAGGCCCTGAGGAAGTCATTAAATCAATGAAAAAAATCCAAGGCCAGTCCACCTCCAATCCAAGCTCAGTCGCGCAAGCTGCAGCGCTTGAAGCGCTTAATGGCGATCAGTCGTTTATCGAGGAAATGGTTAAAACCTTTAAAACTCGCTACGACTATATTGTTGCAGGCCTAAATGCCATCGACGGTATCGAATGCCCTGAATCCGGTGGCGCCTTCTATTCATTCCCTAGAGTGCAGGGCCTAATTGAGCGCCTTGGTCTAGCCGATGACGTGGAATTTGCAACTTATTGCCTGGAAGAGCTGAATATCGCCCTTGTTCCAGGCTCAGCATTTGGCGCTCCAGGCTATGCACGCTTTTCTTTTGCCACGAGCATGGACAACATTAAATTAGCAGTTGACCGCTTAGCAAACGTATAGCATAATTCCCCTTTTTTGATTACTCGGGGGAGTTATGCTAAATCAAACGCAATTCTATATCAATGGCACCTGGGTCAAGCCTAGCCGCACCAACAACTTTGACGTTATCAATCCAGCAGATGAAAGTGTTTGCGCAACCATTTCACTGGGCTCAGAAGCCGATACCAACCTTGCAGTCAATGCCGCTAAAAACGCGTTAACAACTTGGGGGGTGTCTTCAAAAGAAGATAGAATTGAAGTTCTAGAGGCGCTTTACAGCGTCTACAAACGTCGATGGTCCGATATGGCTGAAGCAATCTCCCTAGAAATGGGTGCGCCAATCGACTTTGCAAGCACCGCACAAACCGGTTCTGGCGCTGGGCACATCAAGACTTTTATTAAAAAACTCAAAACGTTTGAATTTGAGAAACCCTTGGGCGATCACGCACCAGACAATCGTCTCGTTTATGAGCCAAAAGGTGTTTGCGCATTAATCACACCATGGAATTGGCCCATTAATCAAGTTACTTTAAAAGTCATCCCTGCGATTGCTACTGGCTGCACAATGGTGCTAAAACCCTCTGAAATAGCGCCGCTCTCGTCCATGGTTTTTGCCGAAATGATTAATGAAGCGGGCTTGCCAAAAGGCGTTTTTAACCTTGTCAATGGTGACGGAGCAGGTGTGGGATCTCAACTGAGCTGCCATCCTGATGTTAACATGGTCTCCTTCACGGGATCCACAAGAGCAGGTGCACTAATTTCGCATAATGCGGCCGATGATTTCAAGAGAATCGGCCTAGAGTTGGGCGGCAAAGGGGCCAATATTATTTTTGCTGATGCCGACGATAATGCCGTTGAACGTGGCGTAAAGCATTGTTTTAGCAATACCGGTCAATCTTGCAATGCACCCACACGAATGCTGGTTGAGCGCTCTGTTTACGAACAATCCGTGGCCAAAGCTCAGGTTGTTGCTGCACAAACATCGGTTGACCTTCCCACAAAACAAGGGAGTCATATGGGGCCTGTTATTTCTCAACTGCAATTTGATAAAATTCAACACCTTATTCAACAAGGCGTTGATGAAAAGGCAACATTAAGCGCGGGTGGTGTCGGTAAGCCAGACGGCTTTGAAACAGGTTACTTTGTCAAACCCACCATTTTCTCAGATGTTAATAATCAAATGACCATCGCTCAAACGGAAATCTTTGGGCCGGTACTATCGATGATTCCATTCGAGAACGAAGAAGAGGCAATTTCGATTGCTAACGACACTTGCTTTGGCTTAACCAACTACATACAAACACAAGATATCGACAAAGCCAAGCGTGTTTCTAAACGATTACGCTCTGGAATGGTTGAAATTAATGGTGCCGATCTTGGGATGGATGCCCCTTTTGGTGGTTACAAGCACTCGGGTATCGGCCGTGAAGGCGGTGTTTTAGGTCTTGAAGAGTTTCTAGAGGTTAAAGTAATTAGCGGCTGGGAATAATCTTTAGTTGAGCGGTTCTTAAATCCACACCCAAACAATTCCAACTATTATTACAAGCCCAATCAACATTTTTGTTTCGCTTTTCATCTTCACTCTTTCTAACAACGAAATTTGATTATATATCAAACTATAGATCTTTTTAATCTATTTATTTAATACTATTTTGAACCATTAATTGCTATTTAAGATCTATTTTGAAACCTTTTTATGTATACTGGCATCGTCAGTCAGGCAAAAAGAGGTGTTTATGATTAAAAGAACAGTACTAATAACTCTATTATTAACAACAACTTTATCGATTGCTGCAAGCCCATCTACCCAATCTGAAAGGAGTTACAATTATCTTGAAAGTGGCCTTGGTGTAGCCAATGTTAATACCGCTGGAAGTGGCATGTACCTTGGACTAGGCGGTTCTGGAACTTTTAATAATTTTATTATTAGCGGCCAATTTTCAACGGATTTAGACTCTCAAGACGCAAGCGTTTCACGAATGGGCCTAGGTTACTACTGGTCGCTTACAAATAGCTCTGATCTAGTTGTTGGTTATCGAACCTCTAAAATAAGCCTTAAAGCAGTAAACGGCACCGTAACAACCGTCAAAGAAGGAAGTATTAGTCTTGGCTTTTCCAATTATGTCAACGACAATAGCTCACTAATGGCAATGCTTGTGATTCCACTTTCGGTCAGCGGCGCCAATTTCGGATTGAGCGGCAATTATTGGCTAAACAAAACAACGGCAATTAATCTCAGCTACGATCCAAGCAATACTGCTAGCACAACTAGCATTACACTGAGATACAGCCCCCAGAATTAACAACCCTCCTTTTGTTGATATCAAAAAGGCCTATCAAATTTGACAGGCCTTTTTAATGTTTGGCTCCTCGACCTGGGCTCGAACCAGGGACAAACGGATTAACAGTCCGTTGCTCTACCAACTGAGCTATCGAGGAATGAAGCGGCAAATTATAATGAGTTCTGGTTTTTTAGTCAATCAAATCTAAGGGTTTATTAACCATTTTTACCAATGTTGTTTTTCAATCTTTAAAGGGGTTACTCCACCTCAAGATTAAACTCAGGCAATTCCGTGGATGTTGGTGTGCAAATACCACCAGCTCCGCTCTGAGTCATTGCATCCGCAAAGCCTTTTTCATAAGCATCGGCAATGATTTTTTGATAGACCGCTGCATGCTCACCACTCATCAATTGAGCGATGACATCTGCTGGATCTTGCGAAGACAAGCCGTCTGCTTGCGCTTGCTGAGTCAAAGCGTTTAAATCCCCACCTAGGCCCCAGGCGGCGTTCGCATCAAGAGAGCCCCAAGCATTGGTTAACGTGGGAGTAGTAGGTGCTTGATTGAGATCGAATCCGGCGTTCATATTGGCCTGATTCATGCTCATGTTATTAGACATCATATTGTTGTAGTTCGTGTAAGGCATAGCGCCATTGACGCCCATCATTGGCATCATATTGTTGTAAGCACCGAATGAGCCCCAATTGTTATTACTGCCAGCCATCCAATTATTATTTGGCATATAAGGCATTGTGTAGTTGTAAGGCATATAAGCCGTATTAGCGCCGCCCATCATTTGCATCATGTTGGCGTTGTTATTGTACGGCTGCCAATTGTTTGCTCCACCGTAATTAGGCCAATTATTTACACCCATCATATTTGGCATGTAATTAAATGAAGTGGCTGGATTTAGATTAGGATCAGTAACTGTATTGGCGCTAACTCCAAGGGACAAACAAAGTATTGTCAGAATGAATGTTTTTCGTATAACTCTCTCAATTTTTATCATTTCAAATGAGGGTAATAAGTATCGGTTCGAAGTAATTATACTGAGATGCGTGTGTTTATGGGTCAACATATAACCAAACCACCCAGATGTTTCTTTGGATGGCCGATTAACAAAGAAAATAGGGTGGTTTACTCGAAGGATTCTATTAATGCGTCACCAAACTCTGAGCACGATAGCAGAGTTGCGTCATCAATCAAACGCTCCAAGTCATAAGTAACTGTTTTGTTCTGAATCGTTTTTGACATTGCGTCGATAATCAAATCTGCCGCCTCGACCCAGCCAAGGTGTCTTAGCATCATTTCAGCTGAAAGAATGAGCGAGCCTGGGTTAACTTTGTCCTGTCCGGCGTATTTAGGAGCGGTGCCATGAGTTGCTTCAAAAACCGCTGCAGTATCGGACAAATTTGCACCTGGTGCAATACCAATACCACCGACTTGGGCTGCCAATGCGTCAGAAATATAGTCGCCATTAAGATTAAGCGTAGCAATGACTGAGTATTCCTCTGGACGCAATAGAATTTGCTGCAAAAATGCATCGGCAATAACATCTTTAATGACAATTTCCTTGCCTGTGTTTGGATTAGTAAAACTAGACCAAGGGCCGCCGTCAATCTCAACAGCGCCAAACTCATCTTTAGCTAATTGATAGCCTTGATCTCTAAACAGGCCTTCAGTAAACTTCATGATATTGCCTTTGTGCACAAGGGTTACCGACGGCTTATCATTGTCAATAGCGTACTGTATTGCGGCCCTCACGAGGCGCACAGTGCCCTCTTTAGAGACCGGCTTAACACCAATTCCTGAGGTCTCTGGGAAGCGAATTTTAGTAACGCCCATTTCCTTTTTAAGGAAATCAATCACCTGATTAACTTCATCTGAGCCCGCAGCAAACTCAATGCCTGCATAAATATCTTCAGAGTTTTCTCTGAAAATAATCATATCTATTTTTTCTGGCGCCCTGACAGGCGAAGGAGTGCCCTCAAAATACTGAACTGGTCGCTGGCAGACATAAAGGTCTAGTGCCTGACGTATAGCAACATTTAGAGAGCGCATACCACCGCCAACAGGCGTGGTTAGAGGGCCTTTAATAGATACGGAAAACTCCTTAATTGCATCAAGTGTTTCCTCTGGTAAATATTCACCATAAATACTATCAGCCTTTTCTCCTGCGAAAATCTCCATCCACTGAATTTTTTTCTCACCGTTATACGCCCTATCAACTGCAGCGTCGACCACCTTAAGCATTACAGGGGCCACATCGACACCAATGCCATCGCCCTCAATGTAGGTGACAACTGGGTTATTAGGAACCGTTAGAGCTCCATTTTTAATGTTGATTTTTTCGCCGCTCTCAGGCACTTTGATATTTCTATAAGACATAAGTATGTTGAATTTATTTCTATTAAGGTATAAGTAATTTCATTATTTTAGCATCTTCTCGATTTGAATAGTATTTTTCCCTTATGCCAATACCCTTGAATCCTTGCTTTTCATAAAAATTAATCGCAATATGATTTTCTACCCTAACCTCCAAAATCAGCGCGTTGACAGCCGCTTGTTTTAATTCAGTCAACAAATGCACTAATAGTGTCCTACCAAAGCCCTGTCTTTTGTAATTCGGGTGTATGCCAATATTAAGCAGGTCCGCAGACTCAAGAGCAACAAGAGCCAACGCATAGCCAATCAATTGCTGTTCTACGATCAACCCGTATGTTAGGGTATTTCTGTTGTCCACGCTCGAGGAAAAGTGAGAGGCGGACCAAGGGTGCTCAGAGTTTGTCGTTTCGATATCAACTAAAGATTTGACATCACCAAGCAACAGTTTTCTAAAGGAAGTATTGATAGGCCTTGTTGTTGCTTTCATTATGATAAAAATAACCAAGCTCATCAAAACGTGCTTCAAGTTCGCTTGTATCACTCACTTGTAAGCCGATCAATACTCGACCAAAATCAGCACCATGGTTACGATAATGGAACAATGAAATATTCCAGTTTGTACCTACTTTCTCTAAAAAATCTAGTAATGCACCAGGTCGCTCAGGAAACTCAAATCGATAAATAACCTCGCTCTTTGCGTTAGCCCTGCCGCCAACCATATAGCGAATGTGAGTTTTAGCCATAGAATTATCACTCATATCAATAATTTCAAAACCATCTCGCAGTTTCTCGATTAAAGCCCGCTTCTCTTGTTCGCCATTACTAAGCCCCACACCAACAAAAATACGAGCTTTGCCACTGTCTGCATAACGATAGTTAAACTCGGTAATAGACTGCTCTGCAAGTAAGCGACAAAACTTGAGAAAACTGCCTGGTTCTTCAGGCATCGTTACAGCAACAACAGCTTCTGTAAGCTCACCTAAATCTGCCCTTTCAGCAATATAACGGAGGCGATCGAAATTTACATTAGCGCCTGAAATAACAGCAACAAGGTTTTGATTTTTGATTTGATGGGTTTGGATATACTTTTTCACGCCCGCTGTTGCCAACGCGCCCGCAGGTTCGGCAATTGAACGCACATCCTCATAAATATCTTTCACTGCCGCGCATATCTCATCGTTTGAAACCAAAATCATTTCGTCAACCGCTTCTTTGGCGATCTCAAAAGGTATCTCGCCTATTTGTTTAACCGCTACGCCATCAGCAAATCGACCAACATCAGAGAGGATCAGTCGCACGTTATTCTCCAAAGAGTAGGTAAGCGTTGGAGAGTCTTTTGGCTCTACACCAACAACCTTAATATGTGGTGCATAATGTTTAATATAGCACGCCATACCGGCAATCAAGCCGCCACCGCCAACAGGCACGAACACTACATCGATTTTATCGAGTTGCTCTAGAATTTCCTTTGCAACCGTCGCTTGACCAGCAATAACTTCAAGATCGTCATAGGGGTGAATAAAGCATAAATCACGCTCTGCTTCGAGTTGCTTTGCGTAGCCATAAGCATCATCATAAACGTCGCCAAAAAGCAACACATTACCGCCCAAACGCTCAACAGCATCAACTTTGATTTTTGGGGTACTTAAAGGCATAACAATATAAGCTTCAATATCCAATTTTTTGGCAGCCAATGCCACGCCTTGGGCGTGATTTCCCGCAGAAGATGCAACAACACCTTGTGCCATTTGAGCGTCTGTCAATGAGGACATTTTTTGATAGGCACCCCTTAGCTTAAAGGCGTGAATGCTTTGCTCGTCTTCCCTTTTAAGGTAAATCTGATTGCCAAAACGCTCGCTCAACTGGGCGGCATTTGACAGTGGAGTCACTTTTGCCACTTCATAGACAGCGCTATTATCAGCCAGATTAACAATTTTTCTCATGTAACTCCCTTAAATACTCAACGCTCACATAATGATGAGCACTTGGATTGCCACTTATAATTTCAAACGGCTCATTTTTTTCGCCCAAATGATCAACAACAACCAGCGCACCATCAAATGCAAAGGGCTTAGTATACTCGCTAAGGGTTACAACAGTTTTAAGACCGACAACACTGGCCGAAGCAAAACCAACAGCAGAATCTTCAAAAACAATGCACTCGTCGGCTGACAGTTTTAACTCATCCAGTACATACTGGTAAATATCACCAGCGGGCTTTTTGTTCTTAACCACATCACCTGCAGCTATCACCTCAAATTTAGAGGACAAGCAGCCCCCGACGAGAATCGCTTCAACGTTTTGCAAGCTGGTTGTGGTTGCAATGGCGAGCCTCAAGCCACATTCAATCGCCTCATCTATCAACCGCTGCACCCCTGTTCTAATAGAGACGCAGCCTTGCGCAACATAGCCAACAAAAATGTCCGTTTTAAGCTGATGAATTTTAGCTATATCAGCTTTGCTCAACGACTCTTTCATTACGGGGTTGCAATAGTTCATATAGTAGGCGATCCGTTCTTTGCCGCCCGTTACCTGTAATAAATTTTCATAAGTAGCATCATCCCAGTGCCAGTTCATATTGAGCAATTTAAAAGCCTCATTAAAAGCGCGCAAATGGCCGCCTTGTTCAGTGTTGGCAAGTGTGCCATCCACATCAAAAATTAGTGCTTTCAAAGACATAGGCTATATAATAATAAATTCATTATGAAATTAAACATTGCTATTTTAGGCATTTTTTGGTAAAAACTACCTTTTTTTGTAAACTATCGCAAATGACTACTGAGCCAAACTTCGAAGAGATCCCTGCATATATCCCACAAAAGGATGAAGAATTCATGGGTCAGGACCAACTGAAGCACTTTATTCACAAGTTGGACGTATGGCGCAATCAGCTGGTTTTTGAGGCTGAAAACACCATTAACCACATTCAAGAAGACTCTACCCCTGTAGCTGATATCAACGATAGAGCCACCATCGAAGAAGAGTTTGCGCTAGAGCTTAGAACACGTGATCGTGAAAGAAAACTCATTGCCAAGATTGATAAAACTCTGCATTTAATCGATATGGGTGACTACGGTTATTGCAAAACTTGCGGCATCGAAATCACTTTACAAAGATTAGAGGCTCGCCCAACTGCAGACCAATGCATCGATTGCAAAACAATTTCTGAGAAAAAAGAAATCTAATCTAAAAATGTTGGTATGACCTACCAATATTTTTGGCACCGACAATCTCTAAATCACCAGACTCGCAAATAACGCCAACCTGAGTAATTTTGACGCCACAACGTTTTGAAATACCGCTGAGCATTGTTTGGTTTTTTACGGGAACTGTGAAGCACAACTCATAATCATCACCGCCATTAAGTACTAGTGACCAATCATTTTTTTTATTAACATGGTCAGTCAATACTTTTGCTAGCGGTATTTTTTCCACCTCAATCCTAGCACTCACTTTTGAGGCCTTCAGAATATGGCATAGATCTTGCTTTAAACCGTCCGAAATATCAATACAAGCCGAGGCAATACCTTGCAGTGAACGACCCAACTCAACTTGTGGCATGGGTCTGTTTAACTTAACCAAACAGCCGCTATCGGGTGCGTCATTATTGTTTAATTGCCATAGGGAAAACGCAGCATCACCGATGGTATTAGAAACATAGACACCATCACCAATTTGAGCACCAGAGCGGCGCAACGCTTTACCGCTTTCGACCCAGCCGACAATAGAAATGGCAATCGACAGTGGCCCCTTAGTTGTATCTCCACCAATTAAGCTTACACCGGATTGCGTGGATAATTGCTGCAGCGACTGCGAGAAATCCTCCAACCAAGATTGATCCACCTCTGGCAGGGTTAGTGCCAAAGTAAAGTGCTTTGGTAGCGCACCCATTGCCGCCATATCACTCAAATTAACAGCAAGCGCCTTATGAGCAATGTCCGCCGCACTGGTAGATTTTGGAAAATGAACGCCAGCGATTAAAGTATCAATACTGGTCACAAGCTGATAGCCTGATTCAACATCGCATATTGCGCCGTCGTCGCCAACACCAAGAACGACCGAGGTGTCACTTAAAGGCCATGAGAAATACTTACTGATTAAATCAAACTCGTTCATCTTTACTCTTGAAGCCCATATAAATGCTCTATTACACTTTCCGCAAGCGCAACCAAGTCATAACCCCCTTCTAGAAAAGAGATAATTCTTCCTTGGCAATGCCTATTTGCAATGTCAACAATGTCTTTTGTTAGGCTGAAATAATCCCTGGATTCTAAATTAATATTGGCCAAGGGGTCTCTTTGATGCGCATCAAAGCCGGCAGATAATAAGATGATTTCAGGTTGAAATTTATCAACATTATCTAAAATACTACTGTTGAATGTTTTTAAGAAGTCTTGACCACTTGTGCCTGCAGCAATAGGCGCGTTAAAGATATTACCAACACCCGTCTCCGTCTCCGAGCCTGTCCCTGGAAATAATGGATACTCGTGTATCGAGCCGTACAAGACACTGTTGTCGTTATAAAATATTTCTTGTGTACCGTTGCCATGATGAACGTCAAAATCGATGATTGCAACTCTCTTAATTTGATGTTTATTTTGTAAATATCGAGCAACTACTGCGGCATTATTAACAAAACAAAAGCCATTGGCTCGAGTGGTTTCGGCATGATGGCCTGGCGGCCTAACAGCACAAAACACTCTTTTTACATCACCTTGAATAACGCACTCTGCCGCAGCAATGCCTGCGCCGCAAGCTCTCAAAATTGCCTCCTCGCTATTGGGGCATAAAAATGTATCGGCATAAGGCTCTTGCTCGACACTAGCCAAACCAGAAGTTGGGATCATTGCAAATACGGCGCCTAGATGCGCCTCTGGGTGAACTGAGGCAATATGATCAGGCGTTGCAAGGGGTGCGTTTTTGACTTCTACATCAACGTCATTAATGCCTTCAATAGCCTCAAGAACGACCTCTAACCGCTCTTTTCCTTCTGGGTGGTTCGAGCCATTATTTTTGAGTAGACAATCCGAATGTGTGTAGACAATTATTTTTTCCACTCGTTCACCCTAGGTTTGCTCATATACCAATAATTCATTTGAGCATTCTAACATTTACAGGAAAAATCAAGTCGAATGATAGAGTACTCGCCCTACATATAGGCGTTTTCTGTTTTAGAGTGGTCCGTGACGTCAAGCACCGCAGTAATCTCTGGATAAAGACCCATCAGTTGCGCCTCAACACCGTTTTTAAGCGTTATTTTAACGGAGCTGCAACCCTGGCAACCGCCGCCAAAATTAAGCACTACTTCGTTGCTCTCGGTAATCTCAACCAAGTCAACAAAACCACCATGGGAGGCAAGATTAGGGTTGATTTCAGTAAGAATCGTAAACAGAATTTTTTCAGCCAAAGGAGCGTCGTCTTTTGGCGCCTCACCCTTGGCATTAGGTGCAACAATAGTGAGTTTTTTGCTCGCACCCTCTTTCTTAAGTGCCACTTTTGAATCTTTTAAGTATTCTTTATTGCTGTCGTCTATATAGGCACTAAACCCTTTAAAAGGGTACTCGGTGTACGTACTCGGCAACTCACTAGCAAAGCAAAAATTGAATGCCACCGTAGCAACTGGTGTACCGGGCTTTTCAACATCTACCTTAAGGCCAAGATTTTCCTCATCCTGCTGCTCAAAAAGGTCGGCCACATAAATTTCCGCTTCATCCGTAATACTAAACATTTGATCTCCTAAAGACAATATTGTCAATTAATCGGGTTGCCCCTAATTTTACCGCTGATACTATAATCACATCAGCACTTGAAGTTGTGATTTTTGTAAGGGTATTTGCATCAAGCATCTCAAAATAATCCAACTCAAAAGGCTTTCCAAGATATTCTTTTGCCCTACTAATGACTTGATCTAGCACCATATCACTCTCATAATTTAATTTTGCCTGACGTAGCGCTTGATTAAAGTTTGGCGCCAGCATTCTCTCACTTGCGCTTAAATACTTATTTCTGGTACTCATTGCCAAACCGTCGTTTTCACGGACAATCCCTATGGATGCAATGTTTATTTTACGTTTTTGACGCCCAACCAGCTGCTTAATTATTTGTAACTGCTGATAGTCTTTCTCGCCAAAAACAGCAACATCAGGTTCAACAATATCAAAAAATCTTGATACCACTTGGGCGACACCCTTAAAGTGAATTGGTCGAGATTTGCCGCACAATAATTCCGCTATTTCACCCACCTCATAATCACTTGTTTGATTTTCAGGGTAAATTTCCTCTACAGAGGGTAAGAATAAAACGTCAGCCCCTCTATCCATTAAGCCTTTTTTATCAGCCTCTGGGCTATGAGGATATTTATCCAAATCTTCGTGAGGTGCGAACTGTGTAGGATTAACAAATATACTTGCCACCACAACATCTGCATGAGATTTTGCCTCATCAATTAGCTGTAAATGACCCTGATGCAAACCGCCCATTGTCGGCACCAAGGCAATGGTTTTTCCCTGATCACGACACTGCTTTAAGCACTCCTGAAGAGCATCTATCGTTTCAATAATGCGCATTAGTAACTCTCTTTCTCTGACGGAAAAGACTGGTTTTTTACCGCTCCAACAAAGGCTTTAATTGCCGCAGGAATGCTGGGGCTATCCGCAGTAAAATCCCTAACAAATCTTGGTAATTTACCCTGAGTAATGCCAAGCATGTCATAACAAACCAACACTTGTCCATCGCAATCTTTACCAGCGCCAATGCCTATTGTAGGAATGGATATTTGGTCGCTCACTAGCTTAGCAAGAGAGCTGGGAATGCATTCTAACACTAAAACATCCACACCTAGGGATTCAAGTAGAAGGGCATCTTCAACAATCCTTTTGGCGCCACTTTGATCTCTACCTTGAACTTTATAATCACCAGCTGCCTTCACTTTTTGTGGTTGTAGACCCAGATGAGCGCAAACCGCAATGCCACTTCCTATTAGCGCCTCAACAACCTCTTGTCGTTCTGCTCCACCTTCAAGCTTAACCATTTGTGCACCTGCGGCTATGAGTAATTTTGCATTCTCAAGAGTCATTAATGGGTCTTCGTAACTCTGGTAGGGCATATCAGCAACAACTAGAGCTTGATCACAAGCCTTGGCAACCGCCTTGGTGTGATAAATCATCTCCGGCATGCTAACAGTGCGAGTGCTCTTTTCACCCTGCACAACCATACCAAGAGAGTCACCAACAAGAATTAAATCAAGATCGCAATCATCCATTAGCTTCGCCAGCGAAGCATCGTAAGCTGTCAAACACGTTATTTTCTCGCCACGTTGTTTGAGTTGTATTAAATCAGCGGGTTTCATATTTTTTCAATATCTGATAATTCAAGTTGCTCTAAGCATGTTCTTAATGCACCAAAAGTCGGTAATTCTAACGTCGGGTCAATTTCAGCAAGTGGCAAAAGTACAAAGGATCGATTAATCATTTCTGGATGTGGCACGGTTAACCTTTGAGTCTTATGAATTTCATCCCCATAAAGCAAAATATCCAAGTCAATCGTTCGAGAGCCCCAATGCACACCTCTAACCCTGTGTTGCTTGTTCTCTATATGCTGACACAAGTCCAATAATTCAAGTACCTCCAAACTGGTGTCAATTTTACACACAATATTCAGATAATCTGGCCCAGGCATATCCAAAAGCGGCTTTGAACGGTAAAAACTGGATGCCTGAATAAGTGCCACTTTCTGCGCTTGATCAAGCGCAGAAAGTGCTTTGTTTATTTGACTCCTTGGATTGTCCAGATTGGAGCCCAAACCAATAAACGCTAGCAATGAATCAAGGTCCCTAAGTGCTCTCCCGATGATAACCGCGTGAGCACGTCATCCTCTCGCCCCCAAGCAATGGTAGTTGGTGTCTTGGATGTTGTTGCTTGTTTTGCCGCCATAACTTTCGAATACATACCGCCAGAACCTAAAGCGCCGCCAGTTTTGCCTGCAACTTGCTCTAACCTTTCGTCTGCAAAATGGATCTTTTCAATAAGATTTGCTTCGCTATTTGTGCGTGGATCATCATCAAAAACACCGTGTTGATCAGTCAAAATAACAAGGTGGTCGGCATTGACAAGATTAGCAACTAAAGCGGCCAAAGTGTCGTTATCGCCAAACTTGATTTCATCGGTGGCAACAGTGTCATTCTCGTTAATAATTGGCACCGTGCGCAACTCAAGTAAGTTAGTCAGTGTTGCAGAGATATTTTCATAGCGCTTAGCGTCCATTAAATTCTCCCTTGTTAGTAAGATTTGCGCTGTGTGCACATCATGAATTGCAAAAAGTGACTCATAGGCCTGGATTAAACCCATTTGCCCAACAGCGGCTGCAGCTTGCAGCTTGTGTACATCATTAGGTTTAGTATCCCAACCAAGACGCTTCATGCCCTCGACAATAGAGCCGCTTGACACCAAAATAACGTCAATTTTCTGAGTACGAAGGGCGACAATTTGTTCGGCCCATTTCGCAATTAACGCTTTATCGATACCAACGCCATTATTGGTTAGTAACGCCGAGCCAATTTTAACTACCCAGCACTTATTCTTCATTCGACACTTGCTCAATTAACTCTGACAAACCATATATTAGGGGCTTGCAACCCAAGCCGTTAAGGGCGGATATATTAAACGATTTTCCTTTGTAACCAATGGATTCTAGTAATTGACTAGTGCACTCTTCGCGCTTTTCTTCGGCAATTAAATCAACTTTGTTGATGGCCAATATTCTTGGCTTTTGGAAAAGACCTTCATCAAATTTTGCCAACTCTTGCTCGATAGTTAAATAATTATCGGCTGGATTAGAGCCATCTGCCGGCAAAATATCAACGACATGAAGCAATGCTCTTGCTCTTGATAAATGCTTCAAGAACTCAAAGCCGAGACCTGCGCCCTCGCTGGCTTTTTCAATTAAACCAGGAATGTCCGCCATGACAAAATGCTGCGTACCCGCTTTAACAACGCCCAAATTCGGGTGCAGGGTCGTAAAAGGGTAATCAGCAACCTTAGGCCTGGCGCCGGATATTTGTCGAATCAGGCTAGATTTTCCAGCATTTGGCATGCCAAGCAAACCCACATCCGCCATCACGCTCATTTCCAAGCCAATCTCTCTCACCTCGCCTAACGTTCCAGGCGATGTTTGTCGTGGCGCGCGATTAATGGAAGACTTAAAACGGGCATTACCTAATCCATGAAAGCCGCCTTTTGCAACCAACAAGTTTTGACCTTGCGTGGTAATCTCACCAATCAATTCGTCTGTCTCAAGATCAAATATTTGGGTGCCGAGAGGAATTTCAACGTAAAGATCCACGGCAGATTTACCACGCTTGTCTCGACCCGAACCAGGCTGGCCATTTTTTGCCCTAAATAAGCGCTTATAACGAAATTCACTAAGCGTATTTAACCCCTCTTGGCCGCAAAAAAAGACACTGCCGCCGTCTCCGCCGTCTCCACCGTCGGGGCCGCCGTCGGGAATATATTTTTCTCTACGAAAACTAAGACAACCACTGCCACCCTTGCCTGCTTCAATTCGAATAGTTGCTGAGTCTACAAACTTCATAAAATAACGCTAAAATAGTATCTAACTATTATACCTTTTCCGGCAATCTTTAGCCACACTGATGAATAGAACTCTTTACTCTTTACTGCTTTGGCTGCGCTTACCTTTTGAAGTATTTAAACTCTACAAACTTGAGAAGAATACGGATGCATGGAAAGCCAACCTTGCTCAACGAATTGGCATAATTAAGGGTGCCCCAAAAGGCTAGTTTGGTTTCATTGCTCATCACTTGGTGAGCTGAATACTGCTAGTGCCCTTATATCAGCACTTATCAAGGATCATCAATTACTAGTAACAACAGCGACGGGCGCCGAAGCAGTGAGGAAAACATTTGATGATAAAGTTGTCCATTGTTATTTCCCTTTTGACTGCAGATCGTTTGTTAAGCGGTTTTTAAGCAACACCAAGCCAAAAGTTTGTAGCTTGATGGAAACTGAGATTTGGCCGAATTTGGTTCATGAGTTAGCCAAACAAAAAACACCGATTATTTTGATTAATGCTCGACTCTCAGAGCGCTCAGTGGGTCGTTACTTGAAGTTCGCACCCAAACTTATTCGCACCACCCTTTCGCACTACACCTTGATTGCCACCCAAGACCAAATAGCCCACGATAGATTTTTATCAATCGGCGCGCCAAAAAACTCCCTATATCTTGCGGGCAATATTAAATATAGCATCGGACAGGTGACATCAATGAAGTAAAGGTTGTGATTAATAACAGAATGGCTGTTGTTTTTGCCAGTACACACCCAAAAGAAGAGCTTGAAATAATTACAAGTTTGAGCAAGTACCAAGATCAACTTAACGGGCTAATTATCATTGTGCCAAGAAAGCCTGAACGTTTCGATGAAGTTTATGCCAGAATAACAAAAGCAGGCCTAACCGAGAATAGGCACTCCTATAATCAGCCTTGTCTTGATGAAACACAAGTCCTTCTTGATGACAGCATGGGCGAACTATCGGTGTATTTTGAAGAGTCGAGCATTGCATTTATTGGCGGCAGTTTGGATAATACGGGAG
>CAJVZH010000006.1 GCA_913020715.1 uncultured Gammaproteobacteria bacterium | reverse complement strand
ATTCCTAGTAGTTCTTAACCCACAGATAGGGTGATGCCTATCAACTAAGGCAGGATTTGATCCTGCCTTTTTCATGTAAACTAATCTGCTGATAACAAAGGTTGAATAATGACACTACTGCAGAAATTAACCAATAATGCAAAAAATGCCTTTCCGAGAATTTTGTTGCCAGAATCCGCCGATGAAAGAATTTTGCTCGCAGCACTCGCAGCTGATCATCAAAAAATTGCACAAATTATCCTCCTTGGCAATAAAGAGCAGCTTGAGCAGCGCTTAAGTGCGCTTAATAACGATTCTATTCACTCAATTGAGTTTATTGACTTAACAGACAAGGGCTTGCTGAGTAGTTATGCTCAATCTTTGTATGAGATTAGAGGCTCTAAGGGCTTAAGCTTAAGCGATGCGGGTGAACTTGTTAAGAAAAACACGGTTTTTGCAATGCTTGCCCTTGGGCGTGGCGAAGCTGACGGTGTTGTCACTGGTGCTATTACCCCAAGTCAACAAGTGCTCAGCAATGCGCTACGAATTATTGGTGTTGCAGGAGGCGCAAAGCTGGTGTCCAGCTTCTTTCTAATGGTGTTTGACGAGAGTCACCAAAAATACGGCAAAGAAATGTTGTTTTCCGATTGCGCCATGAATGTTAGCCCAAGTGCTGAGGAATTGGCTGAAATTGCCGCGAGCACAATACGATCTGCAAATGAACTTTTGGGAATGACACCCAAGGTTGCTATGTTGTCGTTTTCCACCAATCGGGGCGCGCAGTATGAGCAAGTTCAAAAAGTTGAGCTAGCAACAACTATTTGCCGTGAAAGGGCACTGGACGCAGAAATCGTTGGTAACATCCAGTTAGACGCCGCACTCGATAACACCGTGCTCAATCTTAAGTATCCGCAGACGTCATTTGTTGCACCCGCCAACGTGCTAATTTTTCCGACTTTGGATGCCGGTAATATTGGTTATAAGTTGGTACAGCGCTTTTCTGGTGCTGAGGCCATCGGCCCAATTTTGCAAGGCCTTGCAAAGCCGGTAAATGATCTGTCCAGAGGTTGCAGCGTTGATGAGATCGTCAACACTATAGTTATTACTGCAAATCAGTGCCCGTAGATATTTACTACATACTGATGTAGTTCGGTCCACCACCACCTTCAGGCGGTGTCCAGGTAATATTTTGTGCTGGATCTTTGATATCGCAAGTTTTGCAATGAAGGCAGTTCTGAGCGTTAATTTGGAAGCAGTCTTGCCCTTCTTTTTCAACAATTTCATAGACGCCGGCAGGGCAATATCTTTGCGCTGGTTCATCGTATTGACTTAAGTTACGCCCAAGAGGAATGGCAGAATCACTGAGTTTTAAGTGGATCGGCTGATCCTCTTCGTGGTTTGTGCCAGATAAGAATAATGAAGAGGTGATATCAAAAGTAAATTCGTTATCAGGTGCAGGGTAATCCTTAACTTTTGCGTGGCCGCTTGGTTTTAAGGCGTCAGAATCTTTATTCTCGTCTTTAATATTGATTGGCAGTTTGTTGCGGAAAATATTGGACTCAATAAAGTTGTAAGCCGAGCCGATATAAAGGCCAAATTTATGCAGAGCGGAACTAAAGTTTCTTGATTGGTGGAGTTCCTTGTGCAGTGCGCTTGATTTGAAAATATCGTCGAAATCACAGACTTCTTCGTTTAGTACTTTGTTGACGTATTCTGCAGCCAACATACCAGATTGCAGGGCACAATGACTGCCCTTGATTTTTCCTGGGTTAAGCGTGCCAGCGTTACAGCCAACAATCATGCCGCCGTCAAAATCCATTTTTACCAAAGAATGCAAGCCGCCTTTACTAATGGCTCGTGCACCATAAGAAATGCGCCTACCGTTTTCTAGGTATTGCTTAATGACAGGGTGTAACTTGTATTGCTGAAACTCTTTGAATGGATTTTGATATGGGTTGGCGTAGTTCAAGTCGACAATTAAACCAACAGCAATGCGATTTTTGTCAAAGTGATAAAGATAACCACCACCAGAGGCGCCTTCGGTTAAAGGCCAGCCAATTGTGTGTAGAACATCACCTTCGGAATGTTTGTCGTTTTCGACTTCCCAGATTTCTTTAAAGCCAATGGCAAAATGTTGCGGTGATTTTCCTGCGTCTAGGTTTAAGTCTTTAATCAGCTGTTTGCCAATATGGCCGCGCGCACCTTCGGCAAAGATTGTTTGCTTCGCCAAAATATTCATACCCGGTGCCCAAGTGCCTTTTTGATTGCCTTGCTTGTCAATACCCATGTCGGCAGTGGCAATACCGCAAACACGACCACTTTCATCGCTCAAGTAATTTTCGGCGGGAAACCCTGGGAAAATATCAACACCAAGATCCATTGCTTTTTCACCCAACCATTGACATAGCTCACCTAAAGAAATGATGTAGTTGCCGTGGTTATGAAGTCCTTTGGGGGTTAACCATGAAGGGACTTTGATTTTTTTACTGCCGCTTCTAAGAAAGTAGACATCGTCACCTTTAACGGCGTTATTAAGAGTTGGACAGTCTTTAGCATCTTCTGGAAAAAGATCGAACAGTGCTTTTGGTTCAAACACAGCACCAGAGATAATGTGTGATCCGATTTCTGAGCCTTTCTCTAATAGACAAACTGAAAGGCTGGGGTTGAGTTGTTTTAACTTACATGCTGAGGCAAGGCCCGCAGGACCGCCACCAACCACAACAACATCGTATTCAATTGATTCTCTTTCCATTAAATCAGCCCCAAAGATTAATTAAAGTTTTGATTGAGACCTTCGCAACAACCATTTTAAAATTATGCTTAGTGAAATAAATAAAATCCCACTGCCAAATAAAATGACTGTTGCGAAGGTCTCTAATTTATGCGTTGTCGATTAGATCCTGAACGGCGCCAAATAAGTCTGTATTCCAAACCAAATCAGCCATTCTCGCCATCGGCGCGTCACCATCATTATTGATAACAACAATAACTTGTGAGTCCTTCATGCCCGCCAAATGTTGAATAGCGCCAGAAATACCAACCGCCATATAAAGCTTAGGTGCAACCACCTTGCCTGTTTGGCCTACCTGGTAATCGTTGGAGATAAACCCGGCATCAACTGCCGCCCTAGAGGCGCCAACTGCAGCATCAAGCTTGTCTGCCAGTTGTTCAATTAGGCCAAAATTCTCTTTTGATCCCAGTCCCCTGCCACCCGAAACAATACGATCAGCAGTGGTTAATTCAGGGCGTTCAGATTGAGATTCTTGTAGTGATATAAACGTTGAATTTGATTCAGGAACATCAACAGACAACTCTTCGATTGCAGCAGAACCACCATCTTCAGCGTGATCGAACGATGTCGCTCTAACCGTTAATAAGATTTTCTCGTCACTGCTTTCAACAGTAGCCATAATGTTGCCTGCGTATAGAGGTCGAGCAAAAGTATTTGGCGATTTCACTTCGCAAACATCAGAGATTGGTTGGACGTCAAGTAGGGCGCCTACCACAGGTACGATATTTTTACTGTATGTGGCAGAACCGGCAACAAGGTATTGGTAATCGCTCATTACGCCGGCAATGATCTTACTGGCAATACCTGCTGAAACATGCTCTAGTGCAGCATCAGCAACCACTTTAACTGTGTTGACACCGCTTATTGCAGCAACAGCTGAAGCGTTTGCAGCGTCATTTGTTAATACAAGTGCGTCAACAGCGCCTGATAATTGAGTGGCCGCTGTAACTGCGGCTCGCGAATTGGCACTGATTTCTGCGCCGTGTAATTCGATTAATACTAAGGCTGACATTACAGCACCCCCATTTGAGTTAATTCTTCAAGCAATTCTTTTGCCGACGAAACTTGTTTTGCCGCTCTGTCTTTCGTGCCAGACTCTACAACACCAATCACTTTTACGCGTGGCGTTACATCAATATCAAGACTTGATAATTCAAGTGTTTCAAGTGGCTTGGATCTTGCCTTCATAATATTCGGCAACGATGCGTATCTTGGTTCATTAAGGCGCAGATCAACGGTAACGATTGCAGGTAGGTGTAGTCTCCTAGTTTCAATACCAGAGTCGATTTCTCGACTCACTTCAACACTTTGAGCGTCATCGCTTAGACTAAATTTAGAAATAAAGGTTCCGAGCGAATAGCCTAATAAGCCTGAGATGATTTGACCCGTCTGGTTGTTGTCATTATCAACGGCTTGTTTACCCATAATCACCAATCCAGCTTCTTCGCGCTTGATGATTGACGCTAGGATCTTTCCAAGGTGAAGTGGCTGCAGATCAAGATCGCCTTCTGTTTTAATAAAGATTGCCCGGTCAACTCCCATCGCTAAAGCCGTTCTTAGGGTGTCTACTGTCTTATCGGTACCAATGCTGACGGCGATTGTTTCGCTAGCTGCACCACTTTCTTTAAGTTTTAAGGCTTCTTCGACAGCAATTTCGCAAAATGGATTCATCGCCATTTTGGCATTGGTTAAATCAACCATTTGAGTTTGTTTGTCAACTCGCGCCTGTGTGTAAGGGTCAAGCACGCGTTTAATTGGAATAATTATTTTCATTTTTAGTAGGGTTACTAGTTATAAAACTCGCGAATAATACCATTCGTCTGCCATTTGAAAAACGATTTTTTCAAAGTTTGTTTATTCAAAAAATCGATAGTTTTTAATGCCTCTATAAAATACTCACAAAAACGCTGTCAACAATGGCTTATTAGTAGTCAAATGGGAAGCGTAGCTTAGCTTCAGCACCTTCTTGTAAAAAGCGGTTTTGCAATGTTATTTCGCCGCCGTGAAGTTGCATAATTTTCCTTACAAATCGCAAGCCTAGGCCATTGCCTCGTTTTCCAGTGTCAGGCCTAGAAACCGAAAAGAAGCGGGTAAAGAGCTTTCTTAAAACGTGATCTGGCATTCCTGGACCTTCGTCCAAAACCATGATGGTGACGGCTGTATTAGTTTCGCTCGCTTTAATAGTAATCGTGCCCCCTTTGGGGCTAAAGTCTATGGCGTTGTTAATAATGTTGCCAATGGCTTGCTCTAAGAGGAGTTTTTCAGCGCTAATTTCGCCGTTATTTTCAATGTCAAACTCGATCTTGAGCTCCTTACTGGCAATGGTTTTAACGCGAATTGGCGCTTTGAGTACATTGTTGACAACCGCTTTAATATTGAGTGTGGTAATGTTTTTTAACGCCTCTCTCCGCTCTATTCGCGACAGCTCCAGCAAGCGAGTGACCAGTTTGTCCATATGTTTATTGGAGTCGAGGATATTTTGAATAAAGTGCGTTCGCTGCTTTTCGTCCATCGGTAGAAGTAGATTTTCTGCAGTTGCCCTAACACCTGTGATTGGTGTACGTAATTCGTGCGCAAGGGTGTCTATGTATTCCTCAACATTGTCTTTGAGTTCCAGCTCACTCCTAAGCTTTTCAATGGCTTCTAACAGTCGAACAAACTCTTCATTGTGTATATTCGGTGCGATTGTATCTTCGCCCATGGAAAGTCGAGAAGTGTATTTCACCAACAGTTTTGCATCACGAGAAACAATGTAACTGGCAACACCGCCAATAATTAATGAAATAAAGAATATATAAAATGCGTACTCATAGATACGAGAGCCGCCTTTGCCAAAATAAATTGGCTTAACAGCAACAAGCGTGCCCATGATATTGCTGTCCTGACCATAGATAGGGCTTGCGACATAAAGGGCTTTTGTGCCAAATAACGGTTTTTCATTATCTGGATCGTAAAGCGTTTTGCGAATACCGTGCTCGCCCTGAAGGGCGCTAGCTACTTCGTTATTATTACTCATGTTTCTACCCACTATCAAGCCCCGGGAGTCGTAAATCACTTTGCCGACGTTGTTTGTGAGATAAATCTCTAAATTATTGAATTGCTTATTCTTGCTATTTTGTTCTGCATCTTGGGGTTTTAAATAGCCCGAAGTAACGTCTTCAAATGCTTGTATATCAATAGTGCCATCACCTTCACTTATATTATGGGAGGCGATTTGACTCAATAAGCTTGAGGCGTCTATCATAATCTCTTCGGCAGACTCCTCGCTGGTGCGATTAGCAATGAGCCAAACAATCGAGCTACTGATTAAGAAATAAAGAATAAAAAGTTTGGAGCCGAGATTAAGCTTTAAGAATTTCATCTAAGTTGTTTTGCGTTTATGTAGTAGATCTTTCTGGGGTTTCGATGAGACTGTAGCCAATACCTCTGTGTGTTTCGATATATTCTTTCTTATCATCGATTTCGTGCAAGCGCTTACGTATTGATTTTATGTGAGTGTTGATGGTTTTAACGTCAGAGCCGTGTGGCCTGTCCCAAATAATACTGAGTAAGTATTCTCGTGAGTGTACACGATTGGGGTGCTTAACTAGATGAGAAAGAATCTTAAACTCTGCGGGTGTCAACACCAGCTCTTGGTCAGCGAACAGCACTTTTTGCATGGCTTCATTAATACTAAACTTGGATTGTTGGGGCTTGGGCTCGGATCTTAAGTGTCTGAGTTGTGCGCGCACGTGTGCTACCACCAACCTGGGGCTTAAGGGCTTAGTAACGTAGCCATTGGCGCCCAATCCTTCCAGACCCAGTACTTGGTCGGCTTCATCATCTCGTGCTGAGATAATCACTACGGGCATTTCAGATTTAGCGCGAACTTTGCGCAAGACATCAAAACCACTGATATCTGGCAGGCCAACATCAAGCAGCATTAAATCAACATTGTTGTTGTCAAGATAGTCAAGAGCGCCATGACCGTTGTCAAACCATTGGCAGCTAAAGGAATCTTTTTCAAGAATAAAGGCGATGCTTTCGGCAATGGTTCTGTCATCTTCAACTATGAGAATGTGTTGCATATGAATAAATATTGTTAGAAAGGCATTATTGTAGTTAAAAAAGTGTCAAACAAAACCATCTTCACTCAATCTTCACCAAAACTTCATTTATAAAACATTTGACATTTATGTTTAGGCCCTAAACTGGGGCCATTGTTTTTAGAAAGTTAGGGCGGAATGCGACAAACTCTCCTTTTATTTACAAACGCTAGTAGTGCGGAAACAAAGCTCAATCCCATGAGTGATGTTATCACAATACCAATGCGAGCTAATGTCCTAGAAACTAAAAACAATACTATTGAAGTGCTGTTTGACAACACCAAGGTGTGCTTACAGGGCTTAAACGAGTATTTTAAAGAACCTCGAAACACTCTTGCCACTCTCTCCTTGTGGCGTTAGAGGTAGCGGCTGAAGCTGGTGGCCCTCCTTCCACCAGCAGAAGCTTATTTATCAAATCTAAAATGACTTCCTAAATGAATACACAGACAAATGAAATGCACTGGTCTAGTGCGAACGTCTCTCCTGTATTGGATCTATCTCTACCTAAGTACAACCAAAATTTCGTTGTTTTAGAGGGAGATAGTGACGATACGCTCGCCTTCGGCCTAGGAAGATCGTCTGCAGGCTACTTGCCTTCAGATTCTGGCACGGTGGTTATTAGCGCCGATGAGAATTTTAATCTTCTACAAAGTTTAATACTTAATGATCAAGTAGTATTGAGCGACCCAATGGGTGGCGAGTTTTGCTACAGCATTACTCACATGGACATTATTGATTTAAAAAATAGTACCATTGATATCTATGAAGATGTCGACGAATTAAAGTTAGTCAGTGCGTGGCCATTTGGCAGTGCCAATGCGCATACAACAATGCGCTACGTTGTCAAAGCAATGAAAATTGACACGCTTATTTTGTCCTAATTCTAAATTACCAAGGAATAAACCCAATGCATAATCAAACAGTAAAAACGAAACCAAAAAACAACAAAGAAAGCACTTTTTGTAAGCATCTCAATGTTGATGAGTCTCAACTTCATAAGGCCTTGGCTTGGTATCACAGTGCTGTGCAGGGTGTCCAGCAATCAAAAACCACTCACTAACTTTTACAATCACTTTTCATTGTCTTTATAGTTCATCTAAAATACTTGTTTGAATAATGTAACAAAATTCAAGCAAGCTATGCAAAAATCTACTCATGGTGGCGTTCGAAGCGGCGCTGGTCGTAAGAAAAACTCCGGCTCATTCAAAGAAAAAACTAAAGTACTACGTGTGCCCTTGAGTCTTGTAGACTCGATCCAACACTCTTTAAAGGTTTATCGCTCTCAGATCAGGTCGAATATTGAACTGCTATTACCGCAGGATAGCCCAAAAAGTGTTGATATACCTATTTTTACATCAAGCGTACAGGCGGGCTTTCCATCGCCTGCAGACGATCACTTGGAAGATAAACTTGATCTTAATAAATATCTAATCCAACATAAAGAGGCTACTTTTTTTGTCCGTGCACAAGGCGACTCCATGCTTGGTGCGGGCATCCATTCGGGTGATATTCTGGTGGTGGATAAGTCGCTACAAGCTGTCAGTGGCAAAATTGTTATTGCGGTTGTTGATGGAGATTTTACGGTCAAAAGGTTGCATAAATACGGTGGTAAAATCACTTTAAAGGCAGAGAATGATGCTTTTGATGATATCAAAATCAGCAGTGATAGTGAGCTCATTATATGGGGCGTGGTAACCTCAGTGATTCATCGTTGTGGCTAGTAAGCTTGCCCTAATTGATTGCAATAATTTTTATGCCTCTTGTGAGCGTGCATTTAACCCCAAATTAGAGGGTACACCAATTGTTGTTTTGTCGAATAATGACGGCTGTGTAATTGCACGCTCTAATGAGGCAAAGGCTCTAGGGGTCCTCATGGGAGAGCCTTATTTCAAAATGCGTGAATTGGCTAAAGCTAACGGCATTGCTATCTACTCTTCTAATTACGCACTATACGGCGATATGTCAAATAGAGTGATGCGAATTATTGGACATTATTCTCCCGAGCAGGAAGTTTATTCGATTGATGAAAGTTTTATCGACTTATCTGGTATGTCGATTGATCTAGTCGAGTACATGGGCAAGCTTAAAAAGCAAGTGCGGCTTTGGACTGGAATTCCAGTTTGTGTTGGTATTGGAAGGACAAAAGTACTGGCAAAATTAGCCAATAGAGTGGCTAAAAAATATAAGAAATTTAACGGTGTTTTTGATATAGATGAACTGTCTAAATCGCGCTGTAATAGTCTATTAAAAATCGTTGATGTAGGCGATATTTGGGGAATTGGAGCTAAATCAAAAGACAAATTAAAGAGACTGGGTGTTAATAATGCTTTAGCGTTTCGTGGGGCGGAAAAATCGCTTATTAAAAGCACCCTAGGTGTGGTCGGTTTGCGCATACAACAGGAGCTTTTGGGGGAATCGTGCATACCGTTGGAGTTACAACGGCCAGCAAAAAAGCAAATTGTATCTTCTCGTTCTTTTGGCAAGCCATTGGTAAGCTTTGATGAAGTAAACCAGGCGTTGACCTGCTTGGCTCGTAAAGCGGTTAATAAGCTTGCTGTTGATAGTTTGGGTTGTTTGTCGATGAATGTTTTTATTGAGACCAGTCCTTTTAGCAAAAAACAAGCCTATGTCAATTTCTCAAAAAGCATACAGTTTGCAAATCCTTTGCATAGTGATAGGGCTATATTGCCTGTAGTAAGTCAGTTGTTGCGGAAAATTTACCAAGATCAGTATCAGTTTTACAAAGGCGGTATTGTGTTGACTCGACTCACTTCCAAGGGGGTGAGTCGCGATTTGTTCGAGGTGGTTGATGGGTTAGCATTAACTGCAGGTAAGGCGAGCCATAAATCCTTATTAGGGCATGTGATTAGCGCCAATGAACTTGGTACGAATCGTTGGCTGTCTAACGCTGAATATCGGTCACCACGCTATACCACCCAATGGCAGGAACTGCTACCTGTCGAATAGTGGTCTGAGTTCACTTTATGAGTAAAGTTAAATACGCTCAACAGTTGAGTAAGATGAAATTAATTGCTTTATGTATACTAAGCCGAAATATCGTGAAGTAAGCGGGGGCGCAATGTCACAAAAATCAGAGTTGATAAAAACCTTATCTATCGTTGACGATGAACTGGTGATTGATTGGCAAGATGGCAGACAAAGCCGCTTGTACAGTCACTGGTTACGAGATCATTGCCAAATGCCAACATCCCGCAATGCCGACAACGGTCAGCGCTTGTTAAGTGTTATTAATATTCCCGAAGACACTTTCATCGAGCAAGCTCAACTTGATGAGACTGGCAATGTTTGTGTTCGTTTTCAGCCAAAAAATCATCTGTCTGTTTTCACTCAGCATTGGCTGAGAGAGAATTGCTACAATCTCAATGAACAGTTCGACGATAGAAGTGCAGCGCACAAACAACTGTGGCAAGCCGACAGTTGGATGGAAGGCTTGCCGCGCATTAATTACGAGCATATGTGTCAAAACAACCAAAGCAAATTAAACGCTCTGCGTTTTGTTCGAGATCTGGGTTTTTGCATTCTTGAAAATGTGCCCCGTGTACAGGGACAAGTTTTGGATGTGATTGGCGAGATTGGCTACACACGCGAAACCAATTACGGCTCCATATTTGAAGTGCGCACCGAGGTCAATCCTAATAATTTAGCCTATACCAATATGGGGCTTGGCTCTCATACCGACAACCCTTATCGTGATCCTGTGCCAACGGTGCAGCTCTTGCATTGCCTTGAAAGCTCAACAGAGGGCGGTGACTCGGTTCTTGTTGATGGCTTTAAAGCGGCGAGTATCCTGCGAGAAGAAAGCCAGGATGACTTTGACACACTAACAAGTACTTGGATTAATTATCGCTTTTCTGATGGCGATGCAGACTTGCGCTCACGTGTGGCGATGATTGAACTGAATGACAAGAACGAAGTGGTTAAGGTGCGATATAACAATCGCTCGATTGACACAATCAAACTACCTGCGGATAAAATTCGCGCTTTTTATAAAGCGTACCGTCATTGGGGTGAGATTATAGAGCGAGTAGATTTGAAAGCAACTTTTAAACTCTCTCCTGGCGATTTAATGCTTTTTGATAACACCCGCGTCATGCACGCGAGAACGGCTTTTTCCAAAAGAGGAAAGCGCCATTTGCAAGGTGCCTATACCGATTTAGATGGCCTGTACAGCATCTTAAATGTATTGGAAAGAGGTGGAGGCAGGGTGGCAGAAGTTACCGCTGAGAATATCGTTGATCACATTGAAGGCGTTTTTAATCGTCGTGGGGCGGAGTCGTATTTGGGTGAACAAGTGACCATGGCGCAGCATATGTTGCAAGTGGCCCAATGCGCCGAGAAAGCTGGCGCCGATGATGCCCAAATTGTTGCCGCTTTATTGCATGATATTGGCCACTATAAAAATGAAATTCCTGAAAGCGCACTGGCCAAAGGTAAGGACAATTATCATGAAGAAGCGGGCGCTAATTTCCTTGAAGATTATTTTCCCCGCGCTGTGGTTGAACCCGTGCGCCAACATGTGGCGGCCAAACGTTATTTGTGTGCCGTTAGAGGCGACTACTTTAAGCGCCTTTCGCCAGCCTCTGTGCACACGCTAAATCTACAAGGCGGACCGATGAGTGCAGAAGAGGTTGCTGAGTTTGAGAAGAATGACTATTTAGATCAGTGCGTGGCTTTGCGCTACTGGGATGAAGAGGGCAAGGATCCCAGTCGGGAGCATCCACCATTTTGTTACTATAGACCCTTGATTGAGTCTTTGGTCGAGCGTTAATTTGAAACTAATTACCGCAATAACTCCATGATTGAAGAATTAAACTTCCCTGCTGGTTGTCACCTTTTTGCGCGTTGGCAAGGGGGCGACCCAGAGGCTGAAAAGCGTTTAAAAGAAATCTTTGACAGCGCTATTGCTGGTGACTACGACGCCGTTTTTGTTAATAACGAACCCAAACAGGGTGTGCAGGCCTCTGCTTCAATAAACTTATTTGTATTAGGCGTGTTGAGCAAGCTTTATGGTCTTAATTCTGCTGAAGCCTATAAGGGTGATGCTAAGCGTTATGTGCGTGTTTCACTGATGATTCGCAAACTACTTGGTCTGCCAAAATTATATATCGAATGGCCGGTTTATGCCTTTACCGCTGAAGCGCTTGGGACGGTAATGATGTATCCTGACGGAGCCCCTCCGGGAACAGACCCCGGACTTCCCTTGATTAATCGTGACAATTGGCAGGATCTTGTTACACCAGATATGGATGGTGAAATACCAAAATTATTTGATGACATACTGGAATGCTATCAAGAGTTAACCGGTTTGGAGCCGGTGTTGCACCTAACAGCCCCTTACAGTTTGGCTGCTGATATTTATGGGCAAGCGGAATTAGTGACCGCTTTGAGTGATGAGCCGGAACACGTTAATGAGCTCTTGGATCATTTGGTTGATGTTGTCCTCAAACCTTGGGCTGATCATTTTTTTGAACAATTTCCCAGTGGCTGGCTGGAACTTTCAGACGCATCGGGCTCGCCGTTTTTTATCGGACCTGAGAAATGCAGAGATATGGCGATACGCTCGATTCATCGATTAAAAGATGAAAATGAGTGGGGCGCTCGAGTTTACGATGCCAATTATCGTGGTGATTATGTGACTCAAGCAGTAAAGGCTGCTCGCTCTTCTAGACGAAGATCTGCCACTCAAAAAGATCATTCTACAGATCTTAGCTTTGCCGAGTTATGCGACATAAAACAAGACGTCTGTACAGATTATGTCATGCGTTTGCACGACGACAGAATGCCGCTTCACCTATACCACGACAAAGCAATCGAGCGAAATGTGCCAATATTTATCGGTATCGGCGCTTCTCAAATTGATCGAAATTCGATCGCCGATCTCGTTTTAGCTAAAGAAGAAATCACAACCCTTTCAGCTGAATACGTTAGCTCAATAAAAACAGTTGCCAATGCGATTGCTGATAATGGTTATGATGTGCGAGTACCACCTTGGCCCGGTGCGATTTATTTTGAAGATGTTAGTACCAACACCAACATGGAAATAATGGAAATCATTATCGGTACTGCACTCAACCAAGGCTCGTTCAAAGGCGAATAAAATGACGACAGAAAGGAAATCATTTGACTGTATGAATCCTGTGGTCGCGGCAAATCTTCCTCAAATTCAAATCCCGCTTGTGACTGCTGACGTAGAGTCGTTACAGGGTTTTGGTGAATTGGTGAGCGATTATAAAAATCATCAAGTTGAGATTGTCACTTGGCCCACTCAGGGTTTGCGTAGTATTGATGTTGGCACGGGCGATGAGGGTGCCCTTGCATGACTGAGTGTGTTGGGAGCTCTTGGCAGGTTTATTTATTAAAGTGTTGTGATGACAGCTTGTATTGTGGCATTAGTAATGACCTAGAAAAACGTTTAAAACAGCATTGTGGTGAGATTAAAGGCGGCGCCAAATACACCTTGTCACGCAAGCCTTGCATCTTGGTGTATCAGGAGCGGGCAGAAAATCGCAGTGAGGCACTTAAAAGAGAGGCTGAGATTAAAAAAATGGCAAGGCCGAACAAGCTTGCGCTAATTAATTCTAAGGGTTGTTTGTAGATTTTTGTAGCTTGCTTAAATCGCTTAACACCATTTGAGCATGAGTATCGGGGTCCACAGAGAGGTAAATTTTTGCGATATTTCCAGTAGGGTCAACGATAAACGTGTTTCGTTTGGAGAGTTTAAAAACATAGAAATTGCGTAAAGATTCATAAGCCTTGGAAACATCTCCTGATTCGTCAGAAAGCAGTGAGAAAGGCAAATTAAATTTGTCAGAAAAATCTTTGTGCGATTCGATACTATCCATACTGATGCCGAAGACAATAGCTTTAGAGTTGATAATGTGTTCTACAGCATCTCTAAAATCACAGGCTTGAGTCGTACATCCTGGCGAGTCATCTTTCGGGTAGAAGTATAGGACCACCCATTGACCTTGATAATCACTCAAAGAGTGCTTGATGTTGTCTTGGTCATTGAGGGTGAAATTCGGTGCTTTTTCGCCAACTTTTATCTCGGCAAATGCGCTTGAAAAAAGTCCCAAGAGGCAGGCCATAATGATTATTTTGATTGATATTTTTCGGTGTATGATTCTCATAAAACAACACTTTATCATAATTCTGAAAATTCGTTAGAATAATAGTATAAAATCCGCGTTTTGAAAATTTCTGAAGCGCATAAAAAGTACTATTTTCAAGGCTTTATATGCGATTATTTAACTTAACTAAGCGGTAAAAATATTCATTATGTTGAAAAAAGTTCTTCTAACAACTTGGCCTTTGTTTCTAGGGGTTTTGTTTATCAGTTTGGGTAACGGTCTTCAAGGCACTTTAAGTAGCTGGCGAGCTGAAGCTGAAGGCTTCTCTATTATTACCATTGGTTGGGTAATGTCGGGCTATTTTGTTGGCTCTCTGACCAGCGCAATCTTGTCGCCAAAACAAATAAGAAAGACTGGCCACATTCGTACTTATGCGGCTTTTGCCTCATTGGCTTCGACAGCTATTTTGATACAAATTCTATTTATCGACGAATTCGTTTGGTTCGTCTCTAGACTGTTGTCTGGATTTTGCATTGCCGGCATTATGATTATTGTTGAAGGTTGGCTTAATTCAATATCTAACAATAAGAATCGAGGGCAAATTTTCTCCATCCACATGGTTGTGGTCTGGGGTGGTTTGGCCTTGGGTCAGGGTTTATTTGTTGTTGACGACCCAGCAGGTGTTAATTTGTTCTTATTGGCATCTATATTACTTTCAGTTTCTTTGATTCCTGTTCTGTTAACCAAGATTGAGTCACCAATAATTGAAGACCAAGAATCGCTTGGCTTGCGCGCCTTATGGAAGGCATCTCCTTCAGGTGTGGCAACATTAGGTATTTCGGCGCTCGCCTCTGCAGCATTTTTTGGATTGGGCACCATTTATGCGATTAAAGTGGGTTTGACCATTCCAGAAACAGCACTCTTTATGACGCTTTTTGTCGGTTTTGGCGCGGTCTTTCAGTGGCCACTCGGCTGGCTGTCGGATCAGATTGACCGAAGAAAGGTTATTTTGTTGTGTTGTGCCAGTGTTATTACAATTTGTACTGTATTGCACTTGTTCGAATTTTCAACACCGGTGTTTTTAATACTAAGTGGTTTAATAGGCGGCAGTACTTTGCCCCTGTATGCTTTAGGTGTTGCACAAGCTAATGACCGCCTGGAGCCCAAACAAATGATTGGTGCCAGTGGTACAATTGTATTGGTGTACGGTGTAGTTGCCGCACTTGGGCCGTTTACGATGAGTTATTTTCTTGATGTGTTTGACGAAACAGGCTTTTTGCTTTATTTGGGTTTAGTGCATTTTGCAATCGCACTTGTTGTTGTCTTTATGATGTTTATTCACCAAGACGTTGAAGAGTCTGATCAGTCTCAATTCCAGGTTATGGCTCACAGACCAACGGCTGTTGCCATGGAGGTTATTGCCGAAGAGGCAATAGAGTCTGCTGAATCGGAAGAAGAAGTTAGCGTTTAATTTACCAACTAAACGCTGGCCGGGTTATCGATATCATGACCAAGGTCTTTAAGATCTTGGTAGCGATCGCCGATGCGATGATGTGGTCTGCCACCGATAGAGGCCCCTAGCGCAATGACAATTTCATCGTCTGCTGGCGCATCCGGGATGGCCAGTTGAATGGTTAAATAATGCGAGCGACGACCAGCGTCATTTTTGTCCATTAATGGAATGAGAATCGGCGCATTGGCGCCGGCGCGTGTATTGCAAAATGATAGGTAGGATTTTGCACCAACCGCTTCACGATAAAAGTTACCAAAGCGCAGGGTGTGGATAAGCGCTGAAGCGTGCTCAATCTCCCCTCGCAAACCAACAACAGCTGATTTGCCGTAGCCTTCGATTACCTCACCTGAACCAGCCTCACTTATTACCATGTCGCTTAGCATTTTCCCTAAGCCTGGAGCTACATCATGAATACCAGGTTTTAAATCCTCTACAAAGACATCGTTTCCGTCTTTTGCAAGCCAGGGATTTTTAACAACAGCAATAGCTGCAATCAGTTTTAAAGGTGTGGCTGCAGCCTTACCGCCTTCAATAAAAGTTTCTTCGACGTGCAGTAAGGTTTTGCGTAGTTCTGCTGGCATAAGGTTCTCGAGTTATAGTTATTTAATGAATTATATCACTGCTAAATTAAGGCAAAGCTATTCTATATTAAGCAGTTCAAATTCAGATTAAATTACTCAATAACAGTTATTGATTATTCGATTAGACAAGGGGTTTTAGTATGCATAAAATGCGACTTTTTTGCTGATTACGAAAGGTCTGATAAATGTTTCGAGTTAACAACAATCAATTAATAACTCTCATCAATGGCGAGGAAACCATCCTGCCCGCACTTTGGTTAATGGAGCGCTGCCGTCACGAATCAATTTTTGATCAACGCTCGAGTCAGCGTTTGTTTAACCCTCATCAGCTGAGTGATGACCTGTCTTTAATTGACGTTAAGATTAACGACAACCAAACTGTGAGCTTAACGTTTAATGATAATCACAGTGAAACGCTTGATTTAGGCCACTTACGAGCCGAATTGTTCGCCAAAGACTGCATTCCTGAGCCTATTCAGTGGGATGCGTCAGACGATAAAATCTACTTTTCATGGAGCCAGGTCGTCAGTGATGAGGCATGCTTGCATTCGCTGGTACATCAGTACTTAACACACGGCTATGTACTGCTAACGGATGTGCCTGCCGAAAAGGATGCAATAATCGAAGTTGCATCAAAATTTGGCCATATTAGAACGACTAATTTTGGCCAATATTTTGAAGTTTACTCCAAGAAAGATGCTAATGATTTGGCCTATTCTTCAGCACCTCTTGACCCGCATACGGACAACCCTTATCGTCAACCTGTGCCAGGAATTCAATTACTACACAGCCTGATTAACGATGCGGGCGAGGGCGGTCGTTCGACATTGGTCGATGGTTTTGCTGTTTGTGAGAAGTTACGAAAAGAGTCGGAAGAGTATTTTCAGTTGCTAAGCACTGTGCCGACGTATTTTGAATTCATTGATCACAACGCCATTATTAAGAAAGAGCGTACGTTGATTAGTCTGGACAGTCACGGTCAGACTAGTGAAATTCATTACTCGCCCCGACTGGACTACATTCCTTTAATGAGTGAAGAAAAAACGAAGAAATACCATAAGGCGCGCAAACGTTTGGGTGAGTTATTGTCCGACCCTGAGTTTGCTATAAGTTTTCGTTTGCAATCCGGTGAATTGATGATGTTTGACAACAACAGGGTGCTGCATGGTAGAACCGGTTTCTGCACAAGTGAAGGTGAGCGCCATTTACAGGGTTGTTATATTGACGCTGATGGGCCTAGAATTCTTTACCGATTACTAGAAAAGCAACTATCCACACATCTGGTCAATTAAGTTAAAAAAGTCTCAAAAAAGGGACTGTAGAGCTCGGGCCGTTATTTAGTCGCTGCAATAACAGAGATTTCCACTAAAAGTGTTTCTCTTGCCATTGAGGCGCTAATGCAGGCTCTTGCAGGAGCATAACCTTCAGGCACCCACGCCTCCCAAACGCTATTCATAGCGCCAAAATCAGACATTGATTTAAGGTAGATGGTTGCTGAAAGAATGTGCTCTTTAGAGCTTTTATAGCTGTTTAACAAAGACTCCACCTTGTCCAGCATCGTCTGTGTTTGTATGCTAATATTCGCCGTTGCGTCGGCAGCAACTTGACCGCATAGATACAAGGTGTTGTTGTGTATAACGGCGCGACTCATGCGGTCATTTGTTTCGAATCTTGATATTTTCATTTTGAATTATTTAATGTAGTTTTTATAAACGCGCCTGGTGATTTTGGTGAGGATTTCGTAGGAAATCGTGTTTGAGTACTCCGCAACTTCGTTAATACCGATGTTCTCACCAAACATTTCTACACGATCACCAATTTTAGGATTGGGCACATCAGTAAGATCGACGGTTGTCATATCCATTGACACTCTGCCAACTATTCTTGATCTTGTGTTGTTGATAAAGATTGGCGTGCCGTCTTTTGCGTGTCTTGAGTAGCCATCAGCATAGCCAACGGCAACCACCCCAATTTTCATGTCTTTTTTGCAAGTAAAGCGTGACCCATAGCCGATTCCTTGGCCCTTTTTAAAGTTTTTAATTGAAATTAAAACAGACGACAGTGTCATCACTGGTGCTAAATTTTTTTGGTATCTTGCCTCAGTAAAGGGGGATGAGCCGTAAAGCATGATGCCGGGGCGGTTGTACTGCTTGTGAGAATTGCGCCAAGCGACAATTCCAGCTGAGTTGGCAATCGAAGAGGGGTGGCCGGTTTCTTTGGCAATTCGGTTAAAGTTGTCTATTTGGTTTTGAGTGGCGATATCATAAGGCTCATCTGCCTTAGAAAAGTGTGTCATTAATACGATTTCGGCAACATTATTACTTGCCTCGAGTGCTTTTAGAGCTTGTTTAAACTCGTCCCTATGAAAGCCTAGGCGACTCATGCCTGAATCGTACTTAACAAATACTTTGGTTGGACTTTTGAGTTTTGCCTCTAAAATCCATTTCAGCTGAGACTTGTTGCCAATGACGGGTAACAGTTTGTATTTTTCAAGCAGCTCAAGCTCTGATTTCTCAAACATGCCTTCTAGCAATAGAATCGGTTTTTTCTCGAGTCCGACCTCTCTAATTTCTATAGCCTCTTCGGTGCAGGCAACGCCAAAAGCGTCAACAGTGTCTTCAAGGTGCGTCGTAACCTCAACCGCACCATGGCCGTAAGCATCAGCTTTAACAATTGCAATTGCTTGAGAGTTGGGTGCTAGCGATTTTGCATACAAATAATTGCGCTTAATCGCCTCTAGGTTAATACTTGCGATACAGGCTCTAGCCATGATTTAGGCCACCTTGTTGGCAAATGGATACCGACTCATTTCTAGCCCATCCAGTGATATTGCCGTCTCATTGCCGGAGACAATATCGGCAATTAATTTTCCAGAGCCAGTAGACATTGTCCAACCCAGTGTTCCGTGGCCGGTGTTTATAAATAGGTTTTTAAAGGGTGTTTTGCCAATGACGGGCGTGCCGTCGGGCGTCATTGGTCTAAGTCCAGTCCAGAATTGATCGTCGCTCATATCAGCAGCGTGAGGAAATAGGCTCTCAACAGAGTGCCTTACCGTGGCCCGGGACCTTTCTCTTAAAGATAAGTTATAACCTGTTAATTCAGCAGTGCCCGCCGCTCGGATATTATTCCCAAGACGCGTAATGGCGACTTTATAGGTTTCATCCATAATGGTTGATTGAGGGGCGTCATCGTCGTTGAGCACAGGAACGGTGATTGAGTAACCCTTTACTGGGTAAACAGGAATATCAATACCAACAGGTCGTAGTAATTGCGCAGAATAGCTTCCCATGGCAACAACAAAATTATCGGCAGTCATTTCACCTTTGTTAGTTTTCACAGAACTAATTTTCCCATTATTAACAAGAAGCGATTCAACGGCGACATTAAACTCAAAGTTAACGCCCAACTCAAGGCATTTTTGCTGCAACTCATTAGTAAACTTAAAGCAGTTACCGGTCGCATCACCTTCAAATTGCAGGCCGCCTGCAATATTATTCTTTACATGCTTTAGTCCTGGCTCAGCTGTAAGACAGCCCTCAACATCTAAAACCTTGTATTCGGTACCAAATTGCTCCAATACGGCGATATCTTTTTTTGTCTCTTCTACCTGCTTATTTGTTCTAAGGATTTGCAAAAAGCCTTTCTTTTTTTGTTCGTATTCAATCTGGGTGTCTTGTTCAATTTCACTCAAGCAGTCTTTGGCGTAGTTGGAGATTCTTAGCATGCGGCCTTTGTTGATATTGTAACTTTTGTGATTGCAATTTTTCAGCATTCTGTAGGCAAATTTAAGCGTCTCAGTACTCGTCTTTGGGTTTATGACCAGTGGGGAGTGTTTACTCAATAGCCACTTGATCGCTTTTAATGGGATACCTGGCGCGGCCCAAGGCGATGAATACGCATAAGAAACCTGCCCTGCGTTGGCATGGCTTGTCTCAAGTGCAACGCCAGTTTGGCGTTCGACAACGGTGACATTGTGACCTTGTTTTGCTAAAAAATACGCTGAAGTGGTGCCAATAACGCCCCCACCTAGTACCAATACCTTCATTAATAGTGAGTGTAGTAATAAAAAAAGTCGAATTTTACCATTCAGGTAAATAACATAATTTTACAAATATAGAGCCAATGCAGAAAATTATCTCTACCAAAAAGATTATTGATAGAATAAGTTAGCGACTACTCAATTTTATCGATGTTTTAAGGCGTTATCCCTTCTTTGTATTATGAAAACGATTGTTATGGATTGATAAGTTTGGTTGGCTTAAAGTGCATAATAGGATAAAATATTTCACTTTCGTCTTTCACTTATATAGGAGAAGAGTATGTTTGACAAATCTCAAACTTTGTCTGTTGTCGATGTTGATATCGCTAACGCAGTAAATGCAGAGGTGGCCCGTCAAGAGGCTCACATTGAGCTAATTGCTTCTGAAAATTACACATCACCAGCGGTCATGGAGGCTCAAGGCTCTCAGTTGACTAACAAATATGCCGAAGGCTATCCTTACAAGCGCTACTATGGTGGTTGCGAGCATGTAGACGTTGTTGAGCAATTAGCAATTGATCGTGCAAAGGAATTGTTTGGCGCAGATTATGCCAACGTTCAGCCGCATTCCGGCTCTCAAGCAAACGCTGCGGTTTTCCAGGCGCTTCTCGTTCCAGGTGACACAATTCTTGGTATGAGCCTTGCTCACGGTGGTCACTTGACACACGGTGCCAAGCCTTCATTTTCTGGTAAAAACTTTAATGCAATTCAATATGGTTTAAAAGCTGAAACAGGCGAAATCGACTACGATGAAGTTGAGCGCTTGGCTAATGAGCACAAGCCAAAAATGATTATTGCTGGTTTTTCTGCATACTCACGCATAATTGACTGGGATCGCTTTAGAGAGATTGCCGATCAAGTTGGTGCTTATTTATTCGTTGACATGGCTCACGTTGCAGGCTTAATTGCAACAGGGCTATACCCATCACCGATGGCTGTTGCTGACGTTGTTACAACAACAACACATAAAACATTGAGAGGTCCAAGAGGCGGTTTGATTCTTGCTAGAGCCAATGAAGAAATTGAAAAGAAGCTAAACGCAGCTATCTTTCCAGGCATTCAAGGTGGCCCATTAATGCACGTTATTGCTGCTAAAGCGGTTGCTTTCAAAGAGGCGCTGGGCGGAGACTTTAAGGCTTACCAAACGCAAGTGGTTATCAACGCACAAGCAATGGCAGAGACATTCATTGCCCGCGGTTACGACGTTGTTTCTGGTGGTACCGACGACCACTTATTCTTAGTAAGCTTCATTTCACAAGGTCTAACGGGTAAAGCGGTTGATGCGGCACTTGATTCTGCGCACATTACCGTTAATAAGAACGCTGTACCTAATGATCCACAATCACCTTTCGTGACGAGTGGTATCCGTGTGGGTACGCCAGCGGCCACAACAAGGGGCTTCGACGAGGCTGATTGTCGTGATCTAGCAACGTGGATTTGTGACATTTGTGATGACATTGAAAACCCTGCGGTTATTGATGACGTTAGAGCTAAAGTTGAAGCACTTTGTGCAAGACACCCAGTTTACAAATAAACAAAACTTCTAAAAATGCGCTGTCCATTTTGTCAATCTGATGATACAAAAGTTCTGGACACGCGACTTCTTGACGACGGCTCCCAAGTGCGTCGTCGTCGAGAATGTCTCTCCTGTGGCGAGAGGCATTCCACTAGAGAAACCGTTGATTTAAACCTCCCTCGCTTGATTAAAAGCGACGATTCCAGACAATCTTTCAGTGAAGAAAAATTACGCGCTGGCTTGCTTAAAGCGTTAGAAAAAAGACCTGTCGAAACTTCAAAAATAGAAACAGCTATTCAGAAAATTGAGCGCCGCTTGATGGCGCAAAATGATCGCGAAGTGCCCTCATCACTGGTGGGTGAATGGGTGATGAAGGAGCTTCAAGCTCTTGATGAGGTTGCCTACATTCGCTTTGCTTCTGTTTATCGTCAATTTCAAGATATTGAAGCCTTTAAAAGTGAAATAGATAAATTAATGAAGAAGTAGTAGTAATTTTAAAAATACAGCTCTTAAGTTTGGTGGCGCGTTAAGTTGAATCCTTGTCTTTTATAGGGCGATGCACTTATAATATCAATTATGATGTCTGTCTCTAAAAGGCTTTTTCTACTCATTTTTACGTTGCTACTGTCAAGCTGTGCAACTTTTCAAGAAAAGCCACTGCAGACGTTCGAAACATTACCCACTATTACGGCAAATCATGCCGATTTTAAAATTTTTGTTATACGTCAGCCCATCGAGGTCGTCACGGCAATGGTGGTGCAAACTGCCAAAGAGGAGGGTTTTGATGAGATCATTGTTTTTGATGGCACCATTACCGTTAAAGGTAGACGCGTTATTATTGATGAGAATGGCCTAATCAACTATGCTGGAAAAACGGCTGGTGTTGCCACTGTGGGAATGGCGGCTTGGATAGGCCTCCTTGGCTTTGGGTTTAGCGGGGGTTCGTTGGCCGCTCTGCCTTCAATAGCGGCCCATATTGCGCCAGCAGTACTACTCGGAGGTGGTCTTTATGGTGCGAGTGATAATAAAACAATGACCTCTGTTAACGGTGTTGCAAAATTAAGCAGTATTGATTCAGGTACCGCTACTGAGATAAAACTCAACTTTGTTAAGTTGCTTTATGACAAAAAATTCTCACTCAACCCTTTTGCCAGCGATGAATTTTTTGTGAATGGCGTTGAAATTGTTGATGATCCAAAAATATACAGTTTCGCTTTTAAGAGATTTCAGGGTATAAAGGCAGACTTTCCCGACAAACAGTAAGCAAACAATTATGGCAAAAATAAAAGTAGAATTTGTTTGCTCCAACTGCGGTGCAACGCATTATCAATGGGCAGGGCAGTGCTTAGAGTGTAAAGAGTGGAACGCCTTGGAGGAGGTGCTTGTGGTGCCATCCAAGGTCAGCCAATCCGAGTGCTTAAAAGACCTTCCCTCTTCAACAGTGCAATCTCTTAATGAGGTTAAAACACAGACAAGCGTCAGACTCTCAACGGGTCTCAGCGAGCTCGACCGCACTTTGGGCGGCGGCTTGGTTGAGGGCTCGGTAGTGCTTATTGGTGGCGATCCTGGCATTGGCAAGTCAACATTGATTCTTCAGGCTTTAGCTTCAATCAACTTAAGTGAAAATACACTGTATGTTAGTGGTGAAGAATCGGCACAGCAGATTAGCGATCGAGCCACCCGATTAGGTATTGATGCGGACGTACAATTGCTAAGTGAAACCTATCTTGAAAAAATACTAAAAACAGCAAAAAACCTGAACCCAAAGGTCATTGTTATAGATTCCATTCAAACCTTGGTGAGCGACACCTCAACCTCTGCACCTGGCTCTGTTACCCAGGTAAGAGATTGTGCGGCGCAATTAACCCAATACGCAAAACAAACAAACACCATCATGTTGATGATTGGCCATGTCACCAAGGGTGGCGCCCTAGCGGGGCCAAGAATTTTGGAACACATGGTTGATAGCGTACTTTACTTTGAAGGGGATGCCGGTGGTCGTTACCGCATCATCCGAGCGGTTAAAAATCGTTTTGGTGCGGTTAATGAAATCAGTGTGTTTGCTATGAGCGAGAAGGGTCTACAACAAATTACCAATCCTTCGGCAATTTTTCTTTCCAACGAAAACTTATCTGCACCTGGCTCTATGGTGACGGTAACTCGAGAAGCAACCCGCCCTTTGTTGATTGAAGTACAAGCGTTAGTGGATCAGGCAAATGGTGCGCCAAAGAGAATATGTGTGGGTATGGATCAAAACCGCCTTGCATTGCAGCTAGCCATTCTTCACAAACACGGCGGCATCGTAACATTTGATCAGGATGTTTTTATCAACGTCGTTGGCGGAATTAAAGTCAGCGAAACAGCCTCTGATCTAGTGGTGATGTTGGCCATTGTTTCAAGCCTTCGTGACAGAGTAATTCCGAAGGATTGGATCGCATTTGGCGAAGTTGGACTGGCTGGCGAAGTTAGGCCAGTATACAACGCTCAAGAAAGACTTGCAGAGGCGCAAAAACAAGGTTTTAAGTTGGCCATCGTGCCAAAGGCCAATGCGCCAAAAAAATCCCCGAAAGGCATGAAAGTAATTGCAGTTGAGCGTTTGTCTGAGGCGCTAGACCACCTAAATGAGAATATCTAAGTAAGCATTCATTCATGGTCAATTTTGAGCCTATTTTTTGTTGGGTGTGTTAACATTTGTGCCTATTGGGATTCAATTGGAACACTAAACCATATGACTATGCTTGATACTTTGTTGATGGTGCTGATCAGCATTATTCTAATTGTTGGTGTCTACCAATTCTATTTTTTCCCACAAAACCACCCCTTTAAAGAGCCGAGAGAGTTGAGTACTAGGGTTGACGATAAAATACCCTTTATCCCTAGTTGGGCTTGGTTATACAGTGGCCTTTACTATCCGATGGTTATCGGTTTGGTTTTTTCGATCAACAGTTTTCAGCAGTTCGCCTATATCGCCGCTAATTTTTTATTGCTAGCCTTTATCCAAATATTATTCTTTACTTTTTATCCGATTGTAACTCCAGCTCGCTGGCGCGATTTTAGTGAGAATTCGGGCAAATCTCAAAAATTTCTAAAATACGTGCAGAGTTTCGATGCGGCAACCAATTGCTTTCCCTCTATGCACGTGAGCGTTGCGATGATGACTTCTTTGCATATGATCAACAATGGCGCAGCTTCGCACCCAGCGATTGTGGTGGCTATTTGGTCATTCCCAGTTTTTATTACAATTAGCTGTTTGTTGACGAAGCAACACTATATTGTTGATACAATTTTTGGGGCATTATTGGGTGCTTTTGTTTTTTGGATTTACGTTTTTTAAACGTTAGTAGTCAACGCCTTTTTGCGCTTTGATATTAGCTCTAAAAGCGTGCTTAATGTCTTGAATTTCACTGACCGTGTCAGAGATGTCAATTAAGCCCTTGCTTGCCGCTCGGCCGGTAATAACAACATGCTGGCTCTCGGGGCGATTATTGATTATTTCAAGAATGTCTGATTCATCAAGATAGTTGTAATTGAGCATATAAGTAAGCTCATCAATCACCACCAAGTCAATAGCTGGATCTTGCAGAAATAGTTTGGCTTTGCTCCATGTTTCAACTGCTTTTTGAATATCCAGCTCTTTGTCTTGCGTATCCCAAGTAAATCCGCTTTCCATTAGAGCTGTAGTAACGTTTGAGTGGTTATTAAGAAACAAGTCTTCACCAGTGTCTTGAGCGCCTTTGAGAAAGCGCACCAAGCCCACTTTTAAGCCATAACCTAGAGCGCGACAGATCATCCCCATAGCGGATGAAGATTTGCCCTTGCCATTGCCTGTTAATAAAACAATAATGCCTTTATCAATATTGGCAGCCTCTATCCTAGAGTCGATATAGGCTTTTTTCTTTTGCATGCGTTTTTTGTATGAATTGTCCATATTTTAACTCTCTATTATTTGTTACTATTCTAGTGCATAAATCTGAGCTGTGGTATTAATAAATGTGGTGCACTAATCAAGTTAAATTGATAGTCTGAGGTAAAATGCTAAGGAACTTCCACCCCTTAATTTACTTTTATGGAACAGGTTTTTAACTTTAGTGCTGGCCCTTCAACATTGCCCAGTCCGGTAATTAATAAAATTCAGTATGATTTGCTTGAATTTGGCAACGCAAAAGCCTCTGCGATTGAAATCTCTCACAGAGGGGTGGACTTTATGGCGTTGGCGAAAAAAGCTGAGAAAGACCTTAGAGACTTGATGGCGATTCCTAATAATTACAAAGTTTTGTTTTTGCAGGGTGGCGCTTCTCAGCAGTTCTCAATGGTACCGATTAACTTGTTGCAAGGCAAGAAAATAGCCAATTACACCCATACTGGGCATTGGTCTGACAAGGCTATCAAAGAGGGTGCTCGTTATTGTGATGTAAATATTTGCACCAACAGCAGTGACAACGGATTTACCGATATACAGAGTTTTTCTGATTGGCGCATTGATGAAAATGCGGCTTATTTGCACTATACGCCTAACGAGACTATTGCTGGCCTTGAGTTTGATTATGTCCCTGAAGTGGGTATGCCGATAGTTGCTGATATGTCGTCTTCGATTCTTTCTCGACCTATTGATGTTTCTAAATTTGGAGTGATTTACGCAGGCGCGCAAAAGAACATCGGTGCCGCAGGTTTGACAGTGGTCATTGTTAGGGAGGATTTAATTGGCGATGCAATGGATAATCAGCCTGTTATGTTCGACTATGCATCGCAAGCCAATAACGACTCGATGTACAATACGCCTTGTACCTTTGCTTGGTACGCAGCGGCGCTGGTCTTTGAGTGGTTAAAGGAGTTGGGTGGTATTGAAGCGATTGCTAAGCAAAATGAAAAAAAATCCAAATTTTTGTATCAGGCCATTGATCGGTCTGATTTTTATTCAAATAATATCAACCCGCGTTACCGCTCTTGGATGAATGTGCCGTTCTTCCTTGCTGACGCTAAACTTGACGCTCAGTTTGTTAAATCAGCATTTGACGCCGGCTTATTGGCATTAAAAGGTCATAAAGCGGTTGGCGGTATGCGTGCTAGCATCTATAATGCAATGGAGCTTGATGGCGTTGAAGCGTTAGTTGGCTTTATGAGGGAGTTTGAAAGAACACAGACTTAAAGAAGACACATAAGGCGCTCAAATCTAATAAAATTTATAACCAGTATGAAAGAACAAGCTCTAAAAGTTTTAAGAATGGAAATTGATGCCCTGGATGAGAAAATTCAGGCACTCATTGCAACGCGTGCAGAATTGGCGGCTGAAGTTGCCAAGGTTAAAAAAGAAACCAATACACAGAGTGTGTTTTATCGCCCAGAGAGGGAGGCGCAAGTTTTGTCTCGGGTTATTGAGCGAAACAAAAGCTTATTAAAAGATAAGGATGTGGGGCATATCTTCCGTGAAATTATGTCTGCTTGCCTTGCACTTGAGCAGCCGCTGAAGATTGCGTTCTTAGGGCCCGAGGGTACTTTTACCCAAGAGGCGGCGTTGAAGCATTTTGGTCACGCTGTTTCCACGCTTGATTGTGGCAATATCGATGAAATTTTCCATCAGGTGGAAACGGACAACGCGCACTATGGGGTTGTGCCAATTGAAAATTCATCGAATGGTGTGATTGGCGCTACATTGGACTTGCTCTACACTCATGATTTGCATATTTGCGGTGAAGTAGAAATTGCGATTTCTCATCAACTTATGATGCAGGATCAGGCGCAAGAAATTAAAATAATTTACGCCCATCAACAGGCTCTGGATCAATGTCGCCGCTGGTTAGCGAATCATCACCCCAAGGCTGAATGTCGTGCTGTAGCATCAAATGCATTGGCGGCGCGAATGGTTAAGGATGAGCCTAATGCCGCAGCGATTGCCTCCGAAGCAGCACTTGGCCTATACAGCTTACAACGCGTGGCAAAAAACATAGAAGACAGGGCGGGTAACGTCACTCGATTTGTTGCTATTGGCAAAGATTCTGTACCGGCTGGAGGTATGGATAAAACCTCATTGCTTGTTGTTACAAAACATGAATCTGGTGCGCTTTTTGACTTACTTGAGCCGTTTAAAAAGCACGGTATTAATATGTTGCAATTGGCAAGACATCCAATTCCTGGGGTAAAGTGGGAGTACTTGTTTTTCATTGATATAGAGGGTCATCAAAGCGATGTCAATGTTCAGTCTGCTTTAAAAGAAGTTGGAAAACATGTCTCGAAACTCAATATTCTTGGCTCCTACCCAGTTGCTATTTTGTGAATTTTAGAGGGTCAGTTTATGAACTATAGAAAATCAATTATTGACTTGCAGCCCTATAAGGGTGGCAAGCCAATTGATGAATTGAAGCGCGAACTTGGTCTTGAGGTGGTTATCAAGCTTGCATCCAATGAAAATCCACTGGGCATCAGCCCTTTGGTTGCTCAAGCAATTCAAAGCTCGGTTGCAGAATCTAACCGATATCCTGATGGCGATAGCTACGAGCTAAAGTGCGCGCTAAGCAAGCACCTTTGTATTTCACCTGATGCATTAACGTTGGGCAATGGATCTAATGAATTGCTTGAGCTGATTGCAAGAGTGTTTGTTAGTGCTGAATCGGATGAAGTTGTTTTTTCACAATATGCATTTCCTGTTTACGCAATGGCCACACAGGTGCTTGGAGCCAAAGCGGTTGTGACTCCTGCGTTAAATTTTGGTCATGATTTACAGGCCATACTCGATGCAATTAATGACAATACACGACTTATTTTTGTCGCCAACCCCAACAACCCGACTGGTACTTTGCTGACCGACAATGAGCTCTTTGCGTTTTTAGAAAGGGTGCCAGAAGCCGTCCCAGTGGTTTTAGACCAGGCTTATATTGAATACTTGGGTGTTGATGATTTGGCGATTGGCTGGCTGGAAACTTTCAGTAATTTGATTATCACCCGAACCTTTTCAAAGGCCTATGGCCTTGCAGGGCTCAGAGTAGGCTACGCAATCTCAAGCGCTGAAATTGCCGACTACATTAACCGAGTGCGAGAGCCGTTTAACGTTAATCATATCGCACAAAGTGCAGCCACTGCAGCCCTAAAAGATGAAAAGTACTTGCAAAAATCAATTAATGTTAATCGTGCTGGCATTAAACAGCTTGAAGCGGGCTTTACTACACTTGGCTTGACGTTTATCTCGTCTTCTGCAAATTTTGTTTCGGTTGAGGTGTCGAATGCAAATGATATTTTTGAGAAATTATTATCAGAGGGTGTTATCGTTCGACCGGTTGAAATGCCAAATTACCTTAGAGTTTCGGTGGGCACTGAATCTGAAAACAGCCGTCTTCTTGAGGCGCTTGAAGCCGTATTGTGATGAATAAAGTTTGCATTGTTGGTGTGGGCTTAATTGGTGGCTCATTGGCCAAGGCGATAATTCGCAGCAAACAGGCCACACATGTTATCGGTTTTGGTCGAGATGCACTGAGACTACAAGCAGCGAAATATAACGGCGTTATTACTGATTACACCACCGATATTAAAGAAGCGCTTGATGGCGCTGATATGGTTATTGTTGCGACACCGGTTGGTAGTTTTGAGTCTATCCTTAAAAGCATCCAGCGGCACGTTGATGCATCGACGATTATTACCGATGTAGGCAGCACAAAGAGCAGTGTTATTAAGGTTGTAGAGTCGGTTTTTGGCTCATTGCCAAGGCAATTTGTGCCAGCACACCCGATTGCTGGTAAAGAAAAAAGCGGTTTTGAGGCCAGTGATGTCGACTTATTTGTGGATAGAAAGGTAATCATCACCCCAACTGAATCAAGTTCAGTTGAAGCAGTTGAGGCGGTAAAAAACGTTTGGCAAGCGGCCGGGGCAACTGTTGATATGATGAGTGCCGCTTCACACGATGAATTGTTGGGCATGACGTCTCATTTGCCTCACATGTTGGCCTTTTCAATTATGAACTACCTGATTTCCCAGAACCCAAAAGCCAGTTTGTATGCTGCTGGTGGCTTTAGAGATTTCTCTCGTATTGCTTCTGGCGATCCAATTATGTGGCGTGATATTTGCCTTAATAACAAAGAAGCCATTGTTAAGCACATCAAAGGTTATAGGGATACATTAGACAATTTGATTGATGTGATAGAAGATGAAAACACAACAAAAATAGAGACCCTGTTTCGAGACGCAAAAAGTAATCGTGATCAGTGGCTAACTTAAAAGGAATATATGAGTAGTTTTGTAGCATCACACGCACAGTCATTAAAAGGTAATATTAAAGTTCCCGGCGATAAGTCAATTTCACACCGCTCCATCATGCTTGGTTCAATTGCTAACGGCGTAACTCGAGTCAGTGGCTTCTTAGAGGGCGAGGACGCCTTGTCCACGCTTAAAGCATTCCAAGATATGGGCGTTAAAATTGAACGAGAGGGTTCAAATGTTACGATTCACGGTGTCGGTATGCATGGGCTTAAAGCACCTGTAGATCCTCTAGATTTGGGCAATTCTGGCACCTCAATGCGATTAATGTCTGGCTTACTGAGTGCGCAAAGTTTTGATTGTGAACTGCATGGCGATGAGTCACTTACTAAAAGACCGATGGGTAGAGTGATTGACCCGCTAAGCACGATGGGCGCAATAATTGATTCTCAAGACAGCAAGCCGCCATTGGTTATTAAGGGCGGTCAAAAGCTGGGCGCTATTGATTACACCTTGCCGGTCGCCTCTGCACAAATTAAATCTTGTCTTTTACTGGCCGGCCTATACGCACAAGGCATAACCTCTGTGACCGAGGGTGGAATAACGCGAGATCACACAGAACGAATGCTCAGAGGCTTTGGTTACGACGTCGAAACCGACAATGGTCGCATCTCCCTCGTTGGCGGCGGCGAACTAACCGCTTGCGATATTGAAGTGCCGAGCGACATATCATCTTCTGCATTTTTTATGGTGGCGGGGTGCATTGCTAAGGATTCTGACATCACCCTTGAGGCGGTTAATATTAACCCAACTCGTACGGGTGTGATTGACATTCTTAAATTGATGGGTGGCAATATTGAGTTGAGTAATGAGTGCGTATCGGGCGGCGAATTGGTTGCCGATATTCGTGTGCAATCATCAAACTTAAAAGGAATTAATATTCCAAAAAACTTAGTGCCAATTGCTATTGATGAGTTTCCATCACTTTTCATTGCGGCCAGCTGCGCCACAGGTGAAACCGTTTTAACCGGCGCGCGAGAGTTGCGCGTTAAGGAGTCGGACCGCATCCAAGTAATGGCCGATGGCCTTGATATTCTGGGCATTGAAAACGAGGTATTGGAAGACGGTATTCGCATTCAAGGCGGTGAATTTTCTAAGCCAAACTCTGTGATTCAGTCGCACCACGATCATCGCATATCGATGTCTTTTGCAATTGCTTCACTGAGATGTCAGCACGAGATTCAAATCGAAGGGGTGGACAATGTACAAACATCTTTTCCAAATTTTGTTGAACTGTGCACACAGATTGGAATGAACATCAAAGAGACAAGCTAAACAAGTGAATCTCTGCAGTTATAATACAAACCAATATTTTTTAGGAAATCAATAAATGAGCAACGACATTAGTTCAGGAATACTTGCAAACGCAGAGCCATTTTTTGCATGGGATGTGGTGACTTACTTATTTGCCGCACTGGTATTGGCCTTTGTTATTGTTATCGTTGATTTGCTTTTTTTCGCAAGCAAGGGAAGTGATAGCGATGCACAAAGTGCAAATCAATCCACTTTAAGTAAAATCTTTTATTTTTTGATTTTTCTAAAATTTTCAAAGAACGAAAAATATAAGCACCGACCAAAGGTTGTACAGTGGTCGATTGAATTCTTTCCTATCCTTATACTGGTGATACTGTTCCGTGGATTTGTGTTTGAACCTTTTCGAGTGCCATCAAATTCAATGATGCCAACCTTGTTAACAGGCGATTTTATTGTTGTTAACAAGTTTGATTACGGCTTAAGACTCCCTATTGTCAATACTCAATTAATTGAGTTTTCGGCGCCAGAACGTGGCGATGTTGTAGTCTTTAGATATCCTAACTATGATAAAAACTCGAAGCTCTTTGAAGCTTATAAAGGCGCTGACTTTATTAAGCGCATTATTGGTCTTCCGGGTGATACTATCAGTTACACAAGAGACCACTTAACGATTAACGGCAATGAAGTAAGCTACAGTAAAGTTGGCTCTTACAAGGGTGTTGACTCGGGTCGCGCCATGAGTGGCTATAACCTTGTTAGAGAAAAGATAGAGGGTGGAAATCATGATATTCTTCTTCATCCTAGAGGCTATTCACCAGAATTAAAGGAAACAACTGTACCCGAAGGACATTACTTCGTGATGGGCGACAATAGGGCATATAGTAGTGATTCACGAGTATGGGGCTTTGTGCCTGAGAGTTATATTATTGGCAAAGCGGTAGGCGTATGGATGCATTGGGATTGGAATTTCAATACCATGCAATTCTCAAGAATCGGCGGCTTTGACTAGCTCTTTATTTTTTTAAAGATATCGTTTAGCGACTCCTTGGAGTCGAAATGAATGATGATTTTTCCAGCATCTCCTTTGCCGGGTTTGATTTCGGCTTTGGAGTTGAACCTCTTAGAGATAGACTCTGTCATCTCTAGCCACTGAGGGTTGGTTTTTTTGATATTTTTTTGGTTTGGGTTAAGTGCTTGTCTCACCAGTACTTCTGTTTGTCTAACCGACAACTCTCTAGTGGCAACTTCTTGCGCCAGTTTGATTTGCAAATCGTCGGGCAGGGGTAACAGTGTGCGTGCATGGCCCATTTCAATGTCGCCATTTTCTAGCAACGCCTTAACGGCGTCGCTTAGTTTCAATAAGCGCAGTAAATTACTCACAGCTGAGCGAGATCTTCCAACCACTTGAGAAATCTCTTCATGCGTCATCTTGAAGTCTTGAATTAGCCTTGAGAGTGCCTTTGCCTCTTCAATTGGCGTTAAAGACTCCCTCTGGATGTTTTCAATCAGTGCAATTGCTAATGCCACTTGGTCATCTATGTCTCTGACCACAACAGGAACTTCGTTAAGCCCTGCTTGTTTGGCGGCACGCCAACGGCGCTCGCCAGCAATAATTTCAAATTTATTTTCTGTTACCTTTCTAACAACCAGAGGTTGTATAACACCCTGAGAGGCGATAGAGCGTGTTAACTCGTCTAATTTTGAGCCGTCGAATTTTGAGCGCGGCTGAAATTGACCACGCTGCAATTGGTCAAGTTGCATTTGCATTAAAAGATCATCGGAGTGTGCTCGGGCAGGATTTTCAACATGTTGACCTAACAATATGTCCAGACCTCTTCCTAATTTAGATTTTTTTGCCATAATATTTATTGTGTTCTACGTATTATTTCACTCGCCAATGCAACGTAGGCGATAGCGCCTTTGGAGGATCTAGCGTAATTAATTGCCGAAACACCAAAGCTGGGTGCTTCGGCTAATTTTACATTTCTAGGGATTATTGTTTTAAATACTTTGTGTGCAAAGTGCTGAGATAATTGCACGGAAACTTCATTAGATAGATTGTTCCTAGTGTCGTACATGGTTCTGATAATGCCACAAATTTCAAGATTGGGATTGCTGGTGGTCTGTATTTTTGTGATTGTTTCAATCAGTGAGCTTAGGCCCTCCAATGCGTAGTATTCACATTGCATTGGAATGACAATACCGTCACTTGCGGTAAAGGCATTAATAGTGAGCATATTAAGCGAAGGAGGGCAGTCGATGATAATGTAGTCGTAGTTATCACGTTGTTGGTCGATTAAGTTCTTTAATTTTGTTTTGCTACCATCACCCTTGAGCAGTGCAACTTCGGCAGCAATCAAATCGGTATTGGCGCCAATAAGGTCAATCAAGGCGTCTTCTGAAGCAATGATCGCCTGCTCTAACGTACATTCATCCAGTAGTAGCTCACAAATACTGTGTTCAAGATTGTATTTATCAATACCGCAACCCATGGTGGCGTTGCCTTGAGGATCAATATCAACCAGCAGTACGCGTTTATTAACCGTGCTTAGCGCAGCGCTTAAATTAACGGCAGTAGTTGTTTTTCCCACACCCCCTTTTTGATTAGCAATGGATAAAACTTTGGCCATTAAATAATGTTGGTTGTGGTGAGTGTTTTTAGATGATTAATGGCCTGTTGAACGCCATAGTCTAGTAACAATAATTCAATAACTTCTTTGTCGGTCTTTTCTTTAATGGCATTTTGTCTTTCAAGTATCTCGTCTTCATTAAGTTTTGTCGGGTCTCCATTCGTATGATTTTTTGGATCTTGCGCCCCTTCAGTTTCAGGATCTTCCTCAGCTTCATCGACTGTAGACTTTTCAAGAACAATATCTGGACTAATGCCCTTGCCCTGAATAACATTGCCAGATGGAGTGTAGAAGCGCGCTGTAGTGAGTTTCATGCCATAACCATCCTCCAGGTCAACCAATGATTGCACAGAGCCTTTACCAAATGAGGTTTGCCCCATAATGATTGAGCGCTGATGATCTTGTAGGGCGCCAGCAACGATTTCGGAGGCAGAGGCGGAGCCTTCGTTAATAAGGGTTACCATCGGTGCACCATTAAGAATATCGCCACGTTCGGTATCAAAGCGCATACTGGCATTATCAACCCTACCTTCGGTGTAAACAACAATGCCGCTACTATCAATAAAGAGATTTGAAACATCGATTGCGGCGGCAAGTGCGCCACCAGGGTTGTTCCTTAAATCCAAAATAAGGGAGTTTAGCTCACCTTTATTTTGATGTGTTAATTTGGACACAATATTTTTTAGTAATTTCGCGCTTGGTAGTTGAAAGTTCGAAATTCTAATGTAAGCCATACCATCTTCAAGAAGATAGCCTCTGACGGAGGTGATGGTGATAATTTCTCTTTTGATTTCCAGCTCAAACGGCGCTTGATCTGCACGCCTTATTGTTAGGTTAACTTTTGTACCCGGCAATCCACGCATTAATTTAACACCATCTTGAAGATTAATCTCACTAACGTACTGATCATCTATTTTAAGAATGAGGTCTCCTGCTTGCAAGCCGGCGCGATAAGCGGGCGTGTCATCAATTGGGGAGATAATTTGAATTAATTCCCCTTGAGTTGCAATAACAATCCCTAAGCCGCCAAATTGGCCCGTTGTTGACTCCATTAAATCCGCCTGGTCCGTAGGGTTGAGATGTGTTGAATAAGGATCCAATCCTTCAAGCATTCCTTGAATGGCATTTTCAAAGAGCGTTTTATCATCCACTTCGTCAACGTAGTACTTCTTAATTTGGGTGTAAATAGTGGTGAAAGTACTTAGCTCTTTAAAAAAATCAGGCGACTCTAACGGCGAGTATTGCTCGTTTGCATGGCAGGTATTGACAAGCCCTGTTATCAAAAGGGATAGGAGTAGTAATGTGGATTTAAAAGGGCGACTCAAGAATGTCATAATAATAAGTATTTACTTATGGTAAATATCAATATAATAGGGCTGAACAGGAATAATTTGTATCGATTTTACTTGGTTTTCTTTGGCCATTATGGAGAAAAAAATGAAGAGATTTTCTGCTTTTGCATTAATCTTGACGCTAATGTTTTCTCAAAGTTTTGCCGCCTCAGACGAGGTGGAGGATAGCCCTGTTCATGCAATCCAAAATGCGATCGCTAGCCTCAATCAAATAACACAAAGTCTGACCTATTCCCCTGAATCGATGGAGCAGCTGGTACTTGAAGAAGTTGTGCCATTGTTTGATTTTGGTTTCATCGCTAATGAAGTCCTTCTAGTTATGCCTGGCAATCAGCAATTGAGTAATAGTGAGGCTCAGTATTTTGCTTTGCGCTTAAAAAACAACATGATTAACACGTTGTTGTACAAGTTGGTTCAGTCTCAAACTTTGAAGCTTGCTTTTGTCTCTGCTAAACCCGAGCTCGGTGGCAAGATATCGGCCAAACTTAATATTAGTGGCTTATCTCAACAGGGTATTTATTTCGATTTATGGTTTCATAAAAATGCGCATAGTCACTGGCAAATTTTTGACATTGTCCTTAATGACGACAGCTTAATAAAGTACTACCAATCAACCGTAATGATTAAGGTGAATCGCTTTGGTGTGCAAGGTATGTTGCAAAGTATTTAATGGTAGTTTTTGTTACCGATTACGGGCGCTAAATACAGACACTCGGGTAAAATCACTTACCCGTGCCATGAGCTAATTTACCACCAATATTGGAAGATTTCAATTCAAACCATGCGTCCGTAGCTCAGCTGGATAGAGTGTCGGTCTCCGAAGCCGAATGTCGGGTGTTCGAATCACCTCGGACGCGCCAATTTAAAATCTTATGAAAAAATCCCTATGAAATATACAGTTATTGACCCTGTCATACTAGACCTTGGCGTTGTTCAGGTGCACTGGTACGGGGTGATGTATTTACTGGCTTTTATTTCGGTTTATTTACTGGCTAAGGTGCGAATTAAAACAAACACCGGTTGGACTCGAAAGCAAGTTGAAGATTTGATTTTCTATGGCGCTCTGGGCGCGGTATTGGGCGGACGATTGGGTTATTTAATTTTCTACAATCTATCGTCATTTGTTACCAATCCTTTGATATTTTTTGACTTTCAGGGCGGGGGGATGTCTTTTCATGGGGGTTTTATCGGTGTTCTTGTTGCTGCTTTAATTTTCAATCGAAAGGCGCAGAAATCATTTTTTGAGACGATGGATTTTGTTGCACCACTCGTGCCTCTCGGCTTAGCGTTGGGCCGAATTGGTAATTATATTAATGGTGAATTGTGGGGTAAGGTGACAACCAGTGCATTTGGCGTTTATGGCCCTAACCACAGTGGCGAATGGGCTGTGCGTTATCCCTCGCAATTGTACGAAGGTTTTTTAGAGGGCGTTGTGTTGTTTGTTGTTTTGTGGATTTATACAAAAAAACCGCGTCCTTTAATGACAACCTCCGCTGTTTTTCTAACCTTGTACGGCTTCTTTAGATTTATAATTGAGTTCGTAAGGGTGCCCGATGCTCACCTGGGTTATTTAGCGTTTGGCTGGCTAACGATGGGGCAATTACTGAGCTTTCCGATGATTCTTATTGGCGCCTATCTATTTTATAAAGCAAACAATGTAGTTAAAAATATATGAAGCAATATTTGGATTTTTTGAGATTGGTTAAAGAGCAGGGCGCTGTTAAAACAGACCGTACCGGCACCGGTACAGTGAGTGTGTTTGGTCACCAAATGCGTTTTGACTTGCAAAAGGGCTTTCCGTTAGTAACCACCAAACGGATTCATTTGCCGTCGGTTGTGCATGAGCTTCTTTGGTTTTTAAGTGGTGATACCAATATTCGCTATTTAACCGACAACAAAGTTAATATATGGAACGAATGGGCGGATGAAAATGGCGATCTCGGGCCAGTTTATGGCGCCCAATGGCGACGCTGGCAAAATGCTAAAGGTGAGAAAATTGACCAAATAAGCGAAGTCATCAAGCAAATCAAAAACTCCCCTGACTCCAGAAGAATTATTGTCTCGAGCTGGAATGTTGGCGAACTCAGCAATATGGCTTTACCGCCGTGCCACGCTTTCTTTCAATTCTATGTTGCTAATAACAAACTGTCGTGCCAACTTTACCAGCGTAGTGCTGATATTTTCCTAGGCGTGCCTTTTAATATAGCCTCGTATGCACTGTTGACACACATGGTCGCACAACAGTGCAACCTTGAAGTTGGTGATTTTATTTGGAGCGGTGGCGATTGTCATATTTACTCCAATCATTGTGAACAGGTGGAAACACAATTGTGCCGTACGCCAAAAGCATCGCCAGAATTGCTCATTCACCGCAAAGCCGACAGTATTTTTGATTACCAATATGAGGATTTTGAGTTCAAAGATTATTCTTACGACGAGCCAATTAAGGCGCCGGTTGCGGTTTAGTTAATGAATTTAATAATTAAGCTTCAGAAAAGTATAGGGTATGAGTTTAACGACGTTGCGCTTCTCAAGCGTGCATTGACTCATCGTAGTGTTGGTAACAATAATAATGAAAGATTGGAGTTTTTGGGTGACAGTGTTCTCGGTGCAATCATTTCGCGTGAATTGTTTCAACGTTTTCCTAAAATTGACGAAGGTCAGCTCTCAAGGCTACGGTCACACTTGGTTCGTGGCCAAACGCTAGCAAAATTGGCGAAAACCATCGATTTGTCTGATTTCTTGATCCTTGGTCAAGGCGAGCTAAAAAGTGGCGGTTTTCGTAGAGATTCGATCCAAGCAGACACACTTGAGGGAATTATTGGTGCGGTTTTTGTCGATTCCGATTATTTGACGACAAACCAAGTTGTTCTGACGCTCTACAAGGACCTACTTGACGAAGCAAGCCCGACGGACTCACTCAAGGACTTTAAAACACAATTGCAAGAATTCTTACAAAAAAGAGGGATGACTTTGCCAAGTTACGAATTACTTAAAACTATGGGTCAAGACCATAATGCTGTTTTTTATGTACGCTGCACGTTGGGTGAAGACAACCTTTGTGTCGAAAAAAATGCAAAAAGCATTAAGCGTGCCGAGCAGGCTTGTGCCGAATCATTACTGGAGAAGTTAAAACAATGAATTTTCAAGCTGGATTTATCGCCGTTGTTGGACGACCAAACGTTGGTAAATCAACCCTAACAAATGAATTAATTGGGCAAAAGCTCTCAATTACTTCGCACCGGCCACAAACCACAAGGCACCGTATTCATGCCATTGACACGACCGATAACTACCAAATGGTTTTTGTTGACACCCCAGGTATTCATATTGGCAGTAAGAAGGCGATAAACGCCTACATGAATAGAGCTGCAAGCTCGACCTTTAATGATGTTGACATGATTTTGTGGCTGGTTGAGGCTGGAAAATGGACGAAAGAGGACGAGCGCGTTTTAGAGCATATTGGCAAGGTTGATGTGCCGGTTGTACTCTGTGTTAATAAGATTGATAAGTTGGTGAAAAATGATCAAGTCTTGCCGTATTTGCAAAAGCTTGGTGAGAAATTTCAGGCCGCTGAAGTGTTTCCACTTTCCGCTTTTAAAAAGGCACACTCGAGCGCCCTACGCTCATTAATTCTAAAATATCTGCCGCAACGAGAGGCTATATTCGATGCCGACTATATTACTGATCGCACTGAAAAATTTGTTGTTGCAGAGTTTATTCGCGAAAAATTGATGAGAAATTTATCAAATGAATTACCTTACGATTTGACCGTTGAGATTGAAAAGTTTGAATTGGATGGTCGTATGTATCGTATTGCTGCCAGGGTTTTCGTTGATAAAGCCTCACAAAAAAGTATTGTTATTGGCCACAAAGGTGAAGTATTAAAGAAAATTGGTGAGGAGTCAAGACTCAGCATTGAGGGTTTTTTAGAGAAAAAAGTGTTTTTAGAGTTGTGGGTAAAAGTACGACAAGGTTGGTCGGACGATAAAAGGGCGCTCGCTTCCCTGGGTTATGACTAACGTTGAGTTAACACCAGCATTTTTACTTCATAGGCGCACTTATCAGGGCAATTCGTTATTGCTGGATTTTTTAACCCGTGATCACGGCAAAATTCGACTGGTTGCTCGTGGCATAAGAAAAAACAAGACACCGATTCAAATGTTTCAGTGCTTAAAAATCTCTTTTAAGGGCAGAGGGGGGCTTAAAGCTTTGGCGAATACTGAGAGCAATGACCTACCCAGACGATTATTGGGTAACAACTTGGTTTTGGCAATGTACGCCAACGAACTGCTGTCTCGCCTTTTGCCTGAAGCAGAAGCGCATCCAAGGGTCTTTTTCAGCTATCAAAAATTTGTAGAAGGTATAAGTCAGGCAACTGATAGTGAGCAGCAGTTGACTCTTAGGTTGTTTGAAAATCAGTTACTAGAAGAGCTGGGTTACGGCCTTGATTTTCGCTGTGATTACTCGGGTCAGCCAATCAGCTCGACAATGAATTATCATTTTGCCGAGCAAGAGGGTTTTTTTCGTCATGCAGATGGTAAAATTCCCGGCGAAATATTACTTAAATTTGCCGCCGACACAACCCAGAATTTCAGCACCAAAGAGCTAAAAATAGCCAAAGGCCTAAACCGCCAAAGATTGCGAGCACTATTGGGTGACAAGCCTTTAAAAAGTAGAGAATTATTTGTTGTTAATTAATGGAAGTTACGAGTATGTATTTAGGTGTTAATATCGATCATATAGCCACTTTAAGAGAGGCAAGAGGAACCATCTACCCCTGCCCAGTTGAGGCGGCTTTACTTTGCGAGCAAGCGGGTGCGGATAGTATTACATTGCATCTTAGAGAGGATCGCCGTCACATTAATGATGGTGATGTCGAGCTAATGCGTCGCTCATTAAAAACAAAAATGAATTTAGAAATGGCAGCGACCGACGAGATGCTTTCTATTGCTGCAAATATTAAACCTGAAGATTGTTGTCTGGTGCCTGAAAAACGTGAGGAGTTGACTACCGAAGGTGGTCTTGACGTCGCTTCGCAAGTATCAAGAATGCGCGAAGTATGTCAAAAACTTGCACAAGACGAAATTAGAGTTTCGCTGTTCATTGATGCCGATAAAAATCAAATAGATGCCGCCAAGGAGTGTGGCGCCCCGGTGATTGAGATTCATACCGGTCATTATGCGGACGCCACAGACGAACAATCTCGCAATGATTGCTTCCAGAAGATCAAAGAGGCTACAACTTATGCACACAGCATTGGTTTGCAGGTAAACGCTGGTCACGGTTTGACGCTTGAGAATACAGGAAGAATTGCGGCATTAAATGAACTTGTGGAACTTAATATTGGCCACTCCATTGTTGCTAGAGCTGTTTTTGTAGGCCTAGCTGAGGCGACACGCGAAATGAAAGCCATTATGCTGAAGGCGAGACCATGATTTACGGCGTTGGAACGGATATTGTTGATATTAAGCGAATAGCGCACATTCTCAAAAAGAATCGAGAAGGTTTTGTTAAAAGAGTTTTAACCGAACACGAGCAATTATTGTTTGCCAATAAAGCAGACAGCCCTGCTTTTTTTGCCAAGCGTTTTGCCGCTAAAGAAGCTTTTGCTAAGGCGCTGGGCACCGGTATCGGTAGAGTCGTTGGTTTTCAAGATTTGACTGTACGCAACAACGACAAAGGCAAACCGCATTTTATCCCGAGTGAAAAACTTAGGCTTTATTTGGTTAATAATAACATTAAACAGGCGCATCTAAGCATCTCTGATGAGAGTCAAAATGCTGTTGCTTTCGTTGTGCTAGAGGCTATTGAACCAGCTGAAGAGGGTAAGTAGTTACAAAAAAGCCCCTAGTTAAGGGGCTTTTTTGTATAAAGAATTAACACCTTTCAATGGCGTTGCTTTCTAAAACGGAATATCGTCCTCAAAATCATCATTCGCTACCGGTGTAATTGTCGGTGCAGCTTGTGCAGGTGCACTCTGTCTCGGTGCCGAAGGAGCCCCACCCGTGTCATCCCGGCGATCTAGCATCTGTAAAGTGCCATTAAAGCCACTAACAACTACCTCGGTTGTGTAACGATCTTGACCGTTTTGATCTTGCCATTTACGCGTTTGTAGTTTACCCTCAACGTAGACTTTTGAGCCTTTGTCGAGATATTGACCAGCAATCTCAGCGAGTTTTCCAAAAAGAGAGACTCTGTGCCACTCTGTTCTTTCTTGCTTTTGTCCGGTATTTTTGTCTGTCCACGAGTCGCTTGTGGCAACAGAAAGGTTGGCAATAGCGTTGCCATTTGAGGCGTATTTTACCTCGGGTTTTGCGCCTAGATTTCCAACCAAAATTACTTTATTAATACCCGCCATAACTACATCTCCGTTGTGTTGTTTTTGGATGGCATTGTTAGAATAACCAGCCACCAAATTATTGCCATAAATATGGTCAATAAGAATACACTATTCAAGTCAAAAATGTCATAAATAAGTCCGCCAATTGCGCCACCAATAAATGTTCCGAGGAACTGCGAAGTAGAGAAAATTCCCATTGCTAGGCCGCGCTTTGAAGCCCCTGCAGTTCTAGATAATAGCGAGGGCAGAATAGCTTCAACAGCATTAAAAGCAATAAAGAAAAGTGACAGTAGAACAAGGAAAACACTCATGCTTAAATTGAGACTGAAAAACAGTACTTGACTGATGATTAATAAACCAATACTGAGTAGTAGAGTAAGCTTGGTTTTTTTGTATTTTTCCGAGGCGACAATCAACGGAACCATGCCAACAAAAGAGATAATAATGGCCGGCAGATAGAGCTGCCAATTGTCTTCAATTGCAATGATGTTATTTTCAATAAGTAATAATGGCATCACAATAAAACCACAGGCAAGAATTAGGTGTAAGCTAAAAACACTAAAATCCAGACGCATCAGCTGTGGGTTCAATATTTCTTTAAAAGCAGACAATGATAGTTTGTAATAACTAATGGGCTTTACACTCGGAAAGGTTAAAACGATAAACACTGCAACAACCGAAAGGCCGGCTATCACCCAGAACAAGCCAGACATGCCCGCACTTGAGGCGATGATTGGGCCAATTAATAGAGATAACATAAAGGCCAAACCAATTTGAAAACCAACAAAGGCATTGGCTTTTGCACGGTTTTCTTCGGAAACAAAATCAGCTAAAAAAGCCATTAGCACCGCAGAAATTGCGCCGCCACCCTGTAAGGCTCTACCAATAACAACAAAGAGTATGTTTTCGGTGCTTGCGGCGACAATACTGCCCAGTAAAAATAGGCTGAGACCAGCAAGTAACATAGGCTTACGTCCAAAGCGGTCCGACAGGTAACCAAAAGGTATTTGCAGGCAAGCTTGTGTTAAGCCATAAACGCCAATCGCCAAGCCGATTAAGAAGGGCGTGGTGTTTGAATAATCACTCGTCGCGTATACGCTCATCACCGGAAAGAGCATGAACAAGCCAAGCATTCGAGTCGCCATGACTAACGACACTTTTAAGGCAAAAAGTCGTTCCTTTGAATTCATGAGGGCCGATGATTAATTATCTAATTTGTATTCTGCTGCGTAGTCGGGGTAGCTAGCATTAAGCACAGATCTGGCGTCTTCAGCCAGCTTAATGGCGCCAATAGCGTCGTAATTATAGGCCATTAAATGCAGCGCATCGGGTACTGAAGGTGTCTTTGGAAAGTGTTCGATAAGGTACTTGCAGCGATTAATCGCAGCGATGTTTGATTTATTGTTGGTGTAATACTGGGCAACGTAAAATTCATGTCTAGCGAGTGCATTTTTTAATCCTACGAGTTTGGCTTTGCCATCTTCAGCATAGTCGCTCTGAGGAAATTCACCGATAAGACCAGTGTAACAAAGATAGGCATCTTTAACACTCTGTACATCTCTTTGGGCTTTGTCTGTTATTAGGTCGTCAAGAAAAGAGCGGGAAATATCTTCAAACGATTTGCATCGTAAATAGTGTGCATAAGGAGTTGAAGTGTGTGAAGGGTAGCGCTTAATAAAATCGTCCAATTGCGCAAGGGCGCTGATGTATTCTTCGCGTTTATAATAACCGTAAGCAATATCCAATTGCGCCTGCATGGCGTACTTTGACCCGGGATAAGCCGCCAGAATTTGCTCGTAGTATTCAATCGCTTGAGTGTTTGAGCCCGAACTTAACTTTTCCTGCGCTAAATCGTAGAGTGCTTTCGGCGTTTGACCGTCCACCAATGCACCTCGCTCAACTTTTTTTTCTGCAAAAAGCGAACCACAACCGCTTAGAAAAATAGACAAAAGAACAATAACAGGAATTATTTTTTTCATAAAGAGTTGGATTTTTATTAAGCTTATGAGTGGAATTATACTAGGCTAAACAAGGGATAGAAACCTTTGTATAAACTGGCTTTTTGCCAAGTCAGCTGCTTATAATACCCCTAATAGTTGTAATTAATATTTTTCAATGCCAATCGCTTTTTTTCAGAAAAAAACCGTCATCGGTGATCTTTGCTCCGTGCTCGATACTTACCTCTCAAAGGCAGAAGTTAAACTTGTAAAAAAAGCGCACAAGCTTGCTGAGGCGGCCCACAAAGGTCAGTTTCGTCGCTCAGGCGAGGCTTATATTCACCACCCGATTGCGGTGGCCCTTATATTGGCAGAGCTTAACCTAGATTATTATTGTATTGCTGCTGCGATTCTGCACGACTGTATAGAGGATACCACTGTAACAAAGGAAGATATTTCCATGGAGTTTGGCGAGCAAATCGCGCACATTGTTGAGGGTGTATCCAACCTAACCAATTTAGAATTTAATTCGGGCTCACACAAACAAGCTAAAAATTTCCAAAAATTGTTTTTTGCCATGTCGAAAGACATGAGAGTAATGATTATCAAGCTAGCAGATCGTCTTCACAATATGCGCACTTTGGGTGCAATGAAACGCGAAAAGCAGATTAAAAAAGCGCTTGAAACAACCGAGCTCCATGCACCAATTGCGCGCCGATTGGGCTTGCACAGTATCCGAGTTGAGCTGGACGATCTTTGCTTTGAAATACTCCACCCTCGCAGACACCTTATTCTAAAACGCAAAATTAGTAAACAATATGGCAACCAAAAAAAGACGATTACCCTTGTTCAATCTGAGATTGAAAATAGACTGACATTTGACGGCATTCAGGCCAGCGTCGAAGGCAGACAAAAGCAACCCTGCAGTGTTTATAACAAAATGAAGAATAAGTCCCTAAAGTTCTCGGAAGTGTTGGATATGCATGCTTTTCGGGTGATTGTTGACGAGACAAAGGACTGTTATCAGGCGTTGGGCATCTTACACAGTTTGTACAAGCCTTTGCCGCAGAAATTTAAAGATTATATTGCAGTACCCAAATCTAATAGTTATCAGTCGCTGCATACCGTTTTGCTAGGGCCGAGGAACATGTTTATTGAAGTGCAAATTCGCTCAAAAGAAATGCACTTTATTTCGGAATATGGCATTGCCGCCCATTGGCATTATAAGAGTACTGTCGAACCCTCCGAAAAACTGGCGCAAAACTGGCTTGGCTCTCTATTGGATCTTCAGAAAAGCACCGACTCTTCTACTGACTTTCTTGAGGGAACGAAAGCGGATCTATTCTCAAACGAGGTTTTGGTGTTTACCCCAACTGGGGAAATCATTCAATTACCCCTCAGAGCAACAGTGCTTGATTTTGCATACGCAGTACATACTAATGTTGGAAAGAGAACACAAAAAGCTACAATTAATGGCAATTCAGCGCCACTTTCGTCCGAGCTTAAAACTGGCCAGACAATTGAGATTATCACCAGTCGATTCGTTAAGCCCAAGCCAAGCTGGTTGAGCATGGTGGCAACACCCAGAGCTAAATCGGCAATCAAAGCGCAACTTAAAGAAAATTCCAAAACCGATTTAGCGAAACTTGGCAAGCACTTAATTACCGATGCTCTTGAATTTCAGAAAATCAAAATTTCAAGTATTTCAAAGCAAAGATGGGCCGATTGCTTGACTGAGTTGCACTGCTCTACTTCGAGAGATCTTTATATTAAGGTTGGCCTTTCTGAGATATTTGTTGCGGTGGTTGTTAATCACCTTATCCAGCATGCTGGAAAAGCCGCAATTAATGCGCTCACTATTCACAAAACAAAGGGGATGGCAATTAACTTCGCCCATTGTTGCTACCCAATACCTGGCGACCATGTCACCGGTATATTGACAACAACAAAAGGCATGGTGATGCATCGCAACAATTGCTCCAACCTTGCCCACATAAAAAATAAAAGCGCTCAGTGGCTTGAAATTGACTGGAAGTCCGATGAAAGTGAACTGTTCCAAGTGCCTGTTCGCGTCGTTGTTGAGAATCAAAGTGGTGTGTTGGCAACAATTGCGAATGTCTTGGCGCAGCTCGAAGTGAACATTGAGCATCTTGAGCAAAAAACCATGCCGCACTCTAAAAAAGCAGTGGGTTTGATCGTTGATGTGAATAACGTTGTGCAGCTTAATAGTGTGTTGCATCGCTTAAAGCAGCTCCCAACGGTTGTTTCTGCAAGGCGAAATTAAACATTAAAAGAGTCCTTGAGTCGAACTCAATTGATTAAAATTAACCCTTATTATTTCAATATATTATCGCCCGATACCCCTTATGATGACTTGGCTTGACTCACTCGATATTGCTATCACACTGGACGAATCCCATCCAGAAATCGACCCAACAACAGTTAACTTTGTTGACTTGCAGAATCTGGTTCTTGGATTGGATGGGTTTGATGCCGGTGAAACACAGTGTGGTGAAAGAGTTCTAGAGGCTATTCAGATGTACTGGATCGAGGAAAAAGAATGAAAATTTTAAAAACCTTAGTACTCCTCTTAACGCTTGTCTCAACAGCTGCATATGCACTGCTTGAGGTTACAATCATTAAGTCAGAAGAAAACGCATTTCCAATTGTTATTGCACCCTTTGAGGTCATTGATGATGCCGAGCAAGGTGCCGAAATTGCCGATATTATTCGTGATAACTTAAATCGTTCGGGTCAATTCAACGCCCTAAGCTCAAAAGGCGTTATTACCAATAAAATTGATTTTAGTTACTGGAAGGCAAGAAAAAAAGATGCGATTGTTTTTGGCAAGATAGAAAAGGTCAGCAGCAAGGTGTTTAATGTTTATATCTATGTTTACGACATTTATACAAAAAAGCGTCTATACGGCAAAAAAATAGCGGTACATAACAGCGGCATTAGAAGGATTTCGCACTATCTAAGCGATAAAATTTACAACGTTTTGCTTGGTCAAAAAGGCTCGTTTGACACCCGCCTTACTTATGTAACAATGACCAATGATGAAAACATGGGCAGAGTTTACCAACTTGAAATTGCCGATGCTGATGGCCACAACGCGCAAACCGTAGTTAAGTCCTCGTATCCCATTCTTTCGCCTGCTTGGTCGCCCGATCAAAAGAAAATTGCCTACGTTTCGTTTAAAAATGGCCGCTCGGAAGTGTTTATTAAGTATCCGTTTATGCGGGTTAAGTCAATTAAACTGCCAAGATTCGACGGCATTGCATCAGCGCCAAGCTGGCACCCCAATGGTCAAGGCCTAGTATTAACCATATCTAGAGAAGGTAACAAAGATCTTTATTTCTACCAACTTGAAAGTAAGAAACTAATCAGACTAACAAAAGACAGCGCTATTGACACTGAGGCAAATTTCTCGCCTGATGGTAAGAGCATCGCCTTTACGTCAAATCGCTCTGGCCAAGTTCAAATCTATATAAAAGATTTAACCAATGGCAAGATTAAACGCGCTACCTTCGAGGGCACCTACAACGCAAAACCGGTCTTCTCACCAGATGGAAAGGCACTCGCGCTCGTGCATCGTGTTGGCAAGGATTATCGAGTTGCCTTGCTTGACATTAAAACCCGAGACCTTACTGTTTTGACGCAAAATAAGTTGGATGAGTCACCCTATTTTTCACCAAATGGTGGTATGATTATTTTTGCAACGAATCGCGATAACAAGGGTGTGCTTTCCGTGATTTCACTACACAACAACCAGATTGTCGAGTTGGCACAAAAAGGGGCGGAAGTCCGCGAACCGAACTGGTCTAATTACTCAAAATAAGGATAACAATAATGACAAAAAAAATCATCTTACTCACAAGCGTCATTTTTTTAAGCTCTTGTGCCGGAACATCAATTCAAGATCTAGGCGACAAATTCCTTGACTTGATCAATCCTTCGGACCCAGCGGTTGAGGTTGAGGACTTGAGTGATTCTGTATTAATGTTGGATGACGAAAGTGGTAGCTTCTCCGGTGAGGACCTTGCTGAATCTGGTGTGGATTCAAGCGAACAGTCACGCACACAAACTGCAACTGAAGTTGCGGTAGAAACACTTGAAGATGCAGGTGTTTCATTTGTGCTGTATTTTTCTTACGACGATACTGAGATAGATGAAGAGGCAACCCAAGTTATTATTGACCATGCCAACTTTATGAGAAACAACCCAGGAATTTCACTCAAACTTGAAGGTCATGCGGACGAAAGAGGTACAAGGGAATACAACCTCGCCCTGGGTGAAAATCGCGCCCTAAGCGTAAAAGAGGTGCTTGGTTTGTATGGACTTGAAAACAGAGTTGAAGTGGTTAGTTTTGGTGAAGAACAGCCCATTGCCTTTACTCACGATGAAGACAGCTGGCAGAAAAATCGCCGTGTTGAATTTATTTATCAGTAACCTTCTAGGTAGGCTTTCTTAAACCAACAATAGATGCCCATGAGAAAGCTCTTCGTCTTAAGTTTTTCATCTATTATAATTTTTACTTCATCCGCTGTTCAGGCGGATGAAGTTTCTATTGATGTTGACGCTGCGCTACTTAGCATGCACCAAGAAATCAACTATCTGGTTAATGAGAACAACCTCTTAAAAAACCAAATTGAGTTGTTGCAAGAGGCGCAAAAAGTTTCCAACCAACAAATTGAAGAACTCTTCAAAATACTGGAGGTTGGTGCAACCAATAAAGTCATTGAAGAAGTCATTGTCACCCAAAAAGAAAACGAAGACAAGGCATCGACACTTTACGCCGATGGTAGAAAGCAACTGATTTTTGGTGCTCACGATGCAGCAATTACACTGTTTAATGATTATCTTGCAAGTTACTCTGATTTTAAGAACGCTGCAGACGCCCAATATTGGCTAGGCAGGGCTTTTTATGCTAAAGAGTCCTACGATGAAGCTAAGTCGGTTTTCGTCCAATTTCAGCAAGAGAATCCACTACATCCAAAGTATGCAAACTCTATGTACGAGCTTGCGCAAACATTAGTGGAGTTGAGCGAAATCGAGGCTGCAAAAATGATGCTTTCCGAAATGCTTGATAAATTTCCGACACACTCTTTGCACATCAAGGCAGAGAGTAAGCTCAAAGAGCTGCAAGAATTAACTTTCGAATCTTAGTAGCGTGTTAGTACAAGAAATTGCTGCCGTTGACTTGGCTGCTCTTTGTTATTACAACAAAGAGCGTTATCCTTTTCTACTGGAAAGCGTCCATCATAATGATATCAACCGCTATTCAATTTTATTTGCCTTTCCGGGGCAAAACATTGTCCTTAATGACTTTGCTGATTTCAATTTCCTTTCTGAGCTCGAATCAAAGTTAAACAAAGATCCTCAGGTATCCGATTTGCCATTTTCTGGTGGCTGGTTTGTCTATCTTTCTTATGAGTTAATTGGGCAAATAGAGCCTATTCTGAAGGATGACCTACACACTTCTGACCTACCTATTGCTTATGCTGTAGAAATTCCAAGCGCTATTATTGTGGATCATCAAGAGGACGTTTTTTATCTTATTGATGAGTACGACTCCAAGGAGCGTATGGATCAAATTTTGGGGGATATTGAAGCCGTCAAAGCCATTCCGTCGGCCCGTGTTACTGGTGAACTCACCCAGGAGAAAGAGGGTAAATTTGTCAATGGCGTTAAATCATCCCGCGACTACATCATGGCTGGTGACGTTTTCCAGGTTAACTTGTCCAGACAATGGCAATATGGGCTGGACGATGAAATGGATTCTGCCATTATCTATAATGCCCTGAGAAAAGCCAATCCAGCGCCATTTTCTGCGCTGATTCAATATCAGGATTTTGCTATTATTTCATCTTCGCCGGAAAGATTGTTCAGCGTTCAAGATGGGGTTGTGCAAACTCGACCGATTGCTGGCACCCATCCGCGGGGCAAAGATGGCGATGACGAAGTGCAAAAACAGCACCTTATTAATCATCCTAAAGAACAAGCTGAGCACATTATGTTGCTTGACCTAGAGCGCAACGACATGGGTAGGGTGTGCGAGTACGGCAGTGTTTACGTCAATGAGGTTATGACTCTAGAGACCTATCCTTATGTGCATCATATTGTTTCCAATATCAAAGGCAAAGTTAGAGAGGGTGTTGGTGTTAAGGACTTGATTAGAGCGTTGTTTCCAGGTGGGACGATTACCGGCTGCCCTAAAGTTAGATGCATGCAGATTATTAGCGAATTAGAGCAAATGCCGAGAGGGGCCTATACGGGCTCATTAGGCTATATTAGCCAGGATGGTAAAATTGACTTCAACATTCTAATACGCAGCTTTGTCCAAACCGGAAAGACCCTTACATTTAGAGCTGGTGCAGGCATTGTTTATGACTCAATTCCTGAGCGAGAATTAGAAGAAACCAAACACAAGGCCGCGGGCCTTGTTAGGGTGTTCCAAGACTAAGTTTCGTCAAGGCTTGCCAATTCGGCCAAAGTAACGGGTTTAATGGGTGGGCGAGCATTGTAATAACCCGCTTGCTCTTCTCTAATCTCTAGTTCTTTTGCAAGTATTTCGGTCACACTTAATCCACAAAGCCTGCCCTGACAAGGCCCCATGCCGCAGCGTGTGAAGCTTTTGAGCTGGCTTGGGCCTTTGCAGCCAACGCCTATCGACTCTTTAATTTGAGCTAATGTTACCTCCTCGCAGCGACACACAATTGTTTCGTTATCTTGTGGCGTGCGATAACGCACATGCGGTTTAAATAAAGAGTCAATAAACGGCCTTACAGCCATTTCCTTGCTTAGTTTCTTTTTAAAGGGTTTTGATAAAACCTTTCTATCGCCTCTTGAAATTAGCTCAAGATTGTAAAGCATATTGAGCGCTGCAATTGAGCCTCTTTGTGCCGCCGCAACACCTCCAGCTATCGAGCTTGCATCGCCAGCAACAGAGATTCCGTCAACACTTGATTGGCCGTATTGATCAACGTCAATTGTCCAGCAGGCTTGCCGTGCATCCCAGCTCTTGTCGCATCCAGCAGAAAGACTGGTGTTGAGTTCAGGGGTAACCCCTTGATGAAGAAACACCTGCTTGCAATTGAGGTTTTTCCATTTGCTTCTTTGACAATACTCAACACTTGCTACAGAGTCGGAACCATTTATTCTTACGTCACTAATATTGGATATATAGAGTGTGCCAGATTTGATAATTTCCCACTTCCAGCGCCAGCCTTGAAAAATGTTTTTGGTATTTTTTAGCACTCCAAAGCTGTGTCTCAAAGCGCGCAAATAATTACCTCTTGGAGTGGTGTCAATAATGGCTTTAATGGGAATCCCAGCTGAGATGTATTGATGTACTATTAAATACAACAATGGGCCCGTACCAACAAAAACAGCGTCTTCATAAACAACGCCAGATTCTTTTAATAATATTTGTGCTGCACCAGCACTCATTACGCCGTTTAGTGTCCAACCTAGTACAGGAAAGGGCCGCTCTTGTGCACCAGTTGCCACCAGTATTTGCCCGCCTTTCGCTGAATGCGACTTACCGTTAACCGAGTAGTGCACCGCCTTAGCGCCAGACAAATGCCACACTTTTGCAGAGTGTTGGTAGTTGACACGACTCCGTCTAAAATCCTCAATCAAAGGCAAGCCATCTTGATAGCTTTGACCTAGCCATTCATTGTCGCTTTTTTGATTCTTTTCAATGGCCCGATATATTTGTCCGCCTGGGGCGCAATTCTCATCCAAAACCAAGACGCTGGCTTTGTGTTGATCAGCAAGTACTGCTGCACTGATGCCTGCAGGGCCAGCACCGATAATGATGATATCGTATTTTGCGCTATTCATTTTTTTCCTGAGGAGTTAATAACTTGGCGTTTTATCTTCATGCCATCACTGACCTGGATTGTGCACGATTGTTGATTGTCCATACCATTAATGTTGATTAGGCAATCAAAACACACACCCATCATGCAGTAAGGTCCGCGCTTCATATTATTTAGCGTCGTTTCTCTGAAATCACAAACACCCGCCCAAAGCAGAGCGGTTGCAACATTGTAATCTTTAGGCACGTTCAGCGTCTTGCCCTCAAAGTAAATGGTAATCAGTTCACCTTGGTTGCTATTGATCGATTTAAACATCAAATCTCCTTGCGCTAAAGCAAGCGAGTGACGAAGGTAAAAGGCCGTCTTTTGCTATGTAAGATGCAACATCAAGAGCATGAGTAGCTGCCAAGGTTACACCGGAATGAGAAGAAAAAGCGTAAGCGCCGGGGCAGGAGTCCGAATGATCATAAATAGGGAGTCCGTCCTTGGTGAGGATGCGTAGCGACCCCCAGGCCCTTACCATTTTTACGTTTTTTAAATTTGGGAAGATAGTAATTGTTTGCTTTGCAATTTGTTGAATTTCACGAATATTAGTACCCTCATCAAAGCCCACGTCTTCATGTGAATCGCCCAGCATTAAGCCTCCTTCACGGGTTTGGCGCACCAAACCGGTAGGGTGGTCTAGAAGTGGTTTGACTTTTTCAGTGACAAGAATCTCGCCACGTTGTGGATATACCGGCACACTTAAGCCCACTTTTGGAGCTAATGTTTTATTAAAGAAACCCGCCGCAAGAACAACTTTTGCACTTGTAAACTCGTCCATCTCTGCATTAACCTGAAAGACTTTATTTTTGTAATTAATATCAGTAACGGGTTTTGTGATGAGCTCTCCACCCAGCTGTTTAAATGCCTTGTGAAGTGCTTTTAATAAATATAGTGGGTTAACATGCCCATCCAATTTACTAAAAGACGCGCCAGCTACCGTTGGGCCAATATTTGGCAACAATTGCTTGAGGTTGTCATGGCTGAGCATTTCAAAGTTAAAATCGCCTTGACTATCAGAGTGTATTTTCTCCATTAACGCCTGTCTTTGTTTGAACTCCACCTCATTCAAACAAAAGTCAAAGCCACCGTTCTGCTCAAAAGCTAAATCAATACCTGTCAATTCTGAAAGCTCTTTATTAAAATTAGGCCATTGTTTTGCTGATTGACGTGTCCACGCCGCATAAGCGGGGCTGTTAGCGCCCTTGCCTTGCACCCAAATTAAGCCAAAGTTACCGCGTGCAGCTCTTATGGCGTTGTCACCTTCGTCGAACATTGCCACTTTTTGGCCAGAGCGACTCAGGCCATAGGCTATGGAAGCGCCAATCATGCCGCCACCAACAACGATAGTGTCAAAATATTTCATTCTTTTCTACAACCCACAGGATGAATTAATTATATAACAAAGACCTTGTGTTGATAGAACAAGGCTTGAATGCAACGTTTTAGATTTTATAGGAATTAATACTATATTTATGATAATGTTTATGGTATATTCATAAAATCGCAGAAGAAAACGCGATTATATATTGCTTTTACAGAATATTTTATTTCATAAAAAGGAGAAAAAAATGAATAAAAAACTAGTGATGACTCTACTTGGCGTCTCAATGGCGACCAGTGCCTTTGGTGGTGCTTGGTCAACAGTTAAAATTGGTACTGAGGGTGCATACCCCCCGTGGAATGGTACAAGCGCTTCTGGCGAGCTTGAGGGTGCTGAGATTGACTTGGCAAACGACTTGTGTGACAGAATGGGCGTAACTTGTGAATTTGTTGCTCAAGATTGGGACGGTATTATTCCAGCCCTTCAAAACGGCAAATACGACGTTATTATGGCGGGTATGTCAATTACTTCTGAAAGAATGCAAGTTATTGACTTTTCTCAAGGTTACGCAACAGAGCCGGCTTCATTCGCGGCACGCAACTCTTCTATTCTTGCACAAATGGGCGAGACTGGCAGCGTTAACCTAGACCTAGGTCATTCGGATTTGATTGATGCACTAAGAGCGGCGCTTAACGGCGGTGTAGTTGGTGTTCAAGGTTCTACAACTCATGAAAACTTCGTAAGAGAAGCCTTGGGTGGTATGGTAACTGTTAAAGTGTACGACACACAGCAAAACCTACAATTAGATTTGGCTGCGGGTAGAATCGACGCTGCACTTTCTGACACTAGCTCTCTTCAAGACTTTATGGACAGCTCAAGCGGCTCTAAAGTAGTATTCTTCGGCCCTAAATTGGGCGGTGGTGCTTTTGGTCCTGGTGTAGGTGTTGGTTTGCGTCAAGCCGATAGAGACCTTAAGGCTATGTTCAACAAAGCAATTAATGAAGCAAGAGCTGACGGTACATTGGCAGCTCACTTTGTTAAATGGTTCGGTAAAGATATCTCAATGTAATTACTGAGTTATTTTTTATAGAGGCGGTCACATTTTGTGGCCGCTTTTTTATCCAAAACAGTAGTAATTACTTAGACAGGGCCTTCAAGACTCTGTTTGTTAAAATAGCAGCAATAATTAACACGAGAAAAAAATGGCAAATACTTTAGAAATTAAACATCTAGTAAAATCTTTTGGCGATCTGGAGGTTATTAAAGATGTCTCTCTTACAGCCAACCAGGGTGATGTAATTTGCATCATCGGCTCCAGTGGTTCTGGAAAAAGCACCTTACTACGCTGCATCAACTTACTCGAAACACCAAATTCAGGCGAGGTTTGGGTCAATGGCGAGTTGATCAAGATGGGGCAAGACAAAAAAGGCCAGCCCTGCCCAACAGATCACCAGCAAGTTGATCGTATTAGAACAAAACTTGCAATGGTTTTTCAAAGCTTTAATCTTTGGTCGCACATGACAGTATTGCAAAATGTCATTGAAGCGCCAGTACACGTACAAAAAATTAACAAAATTGAGGCCACAAAGCTCGGTTTGGAATTACTGACAAAAGTTGGTATTACTGAAAAAGCCGATCAGTACCCATCAAATCTATCTGGCGGTCAACAACAAAGAGTGGCTATTGCTAGAGCTTTAGCGGTCAAGCCCGATATTTTACTATTTGATGAGCCAACATCATCGCTCGACCCGGAATTAGTTGGAGAAGTTTTAAAGGTGATGAAATCACTTGCAGAAGAAGGGAGAACAATGATTGTCGTTACCCATGAAATGGGCTTTGCAAAAGAAGTGGCATCCAAAGTGATCTTTCTTCATCAAGGCCGCATTGAAGAGCAGGGCTCGCCAAGCGAAATCTTTAACTCCCCGAAATCTGAGCGCTTAAAGCAGTTTTTGGCTTCAAATCTTGAGGGGTAGTTGCTTATGGACTTCTTAAGCTTTCTTGCGTTTGACGACACCGGCTGGGGTGATGAAATGCTTGCTGGTATGTTTATAACACTTCTGGTTAGTGTTTCAGCAATGGCTATTGGCCTGGTGTTTTCTGTTTTTGGCACAATGGCCAAACTGTCACACAGTGTTATTATCAGATCGTTCGGCAATACATACACAACCGTTATAAGAGGCATACCCGAATTGCTGGTTATTTACTTGTTTTTCTTTGGCTTTAATAACGCCCTAATGGCTGCAGCAAAAAGTCTGTTTGATTACCATGAGTATTTTGAATTTCCGGTTTTTTTAACTGCCGCAATTGCGGTTGGACTTGTTTCTGGTGCATATTCTACAGAGGTAATACGCGGCTCTTTCTTGGCCGTACCAAAGGGCCAGGTAGAGGCAGCGAAGTCTGTTGGCATGTCCAAATTCCAAATATTTCATCGCGTTCTCATACCGCAAGTCTTGCGCTATGCGTTGCCGGGTTTAGGCAATGTCTGGCAGTTAACATTAAAAGACACGGCCCTGATCAGTGTCATGGCAATTGCTGAAATTATGCGCACCGCTCAGATTGCTGCAGGCAACACCAAAGAGCCGTTTGTTTTCTATATTTTTGCCGCACTCTTATATTTGACCCTCACAACAGTTTCTTCAAAAGCACTGAATAGTGCAGAAAGTTGGGCCAATAAAGGCGTGAGGAGGGCGTAACTATGTCAAGTTATTATCAAATGTGTGAAGGGTTGCCCGGCAGAGAGAGTTGGCTTAACTTTAATTTAATGTGTGAGAAGCTTCCAGACCTACTTAAAGGTGTGCCGTTAACCATTGAGTTGGTTTCAATCTCGTTATTGGCTGGCTTATTTTTGGCATTAGGAATTGCAATGATGCGCCTTTCTGATAATAGGCTGCTTAATGGATTTTCCCGTGGTTATGTTTTTTACTTTAGGGGTTCGCCACTTTTGGTGCAAGTATTTTTACTTTATTACGGCTTAGGGCAATTTGAATTCGTTCAACAAAGCTTTCTGTGGCCATTTTTAAGAGAGGCTTATTGGTGTGGTATTCTTGCGCTAACGCTAAACACAGGAGCCTACACAGCGGAAATAATTCGGGGCGGCTTGCAATCGGTGCCATACGGCCAAATTGAATCTGCTCGAGCAATGGGAATGAGCGGGCTGTTGCTTTATCGACGAATCATCTTTCCTATTGCTTTTAGGCAGGCACTGCCAGCTTATGGCAACGAAATGATTTTAATGGTCAAGGGAACCTCCCTTGTTAGTATTATCACTTTGATGGAAATTACAGGCATTGCCAAGCAAATTATTGCTAAATACTGGACGCCAGTAGAAATTTTCTTGATTGCAGGTTTGTTGTATTTGGTTCTTAATTTTTTAGTCACTCAATTGGTGAAGTATCTTGAAATCAAATTCACTCCTTACCTACAACACCCAAAATAAAGTGAAGGCCCTAAGGTTTGAACTTAGAAGTCATTGGATAGCGTCTTTCCTTGCCAAAGGCATTACTACTGACTTTTGGTCCAGGGGCTGATTGGCGTCTTTTGTATTCGTTCTTAAGCACCATTGAAGTGACTTTTCTAACCAGTTCCACGTCATGTCCGTGTTGAGCAATTTCTTCAACAGAAAGTTTCATTTCAACAAATCGCATTAGAATATCATCTAGAGCATCGTACGGCGGAAGCGAGTCTTGGTCAACTTGATCGGGCGCCAGTTCGGCAGAAGGGAGCCTGGTAATCACTCGCTCGGGAATGACTTTAGAGAGCGAATTACGATAGTTAGCTAGTTGATAAACAAGCGTTTTAGAGATGTCTTTAAGCGGCGCAAAGCCGCCGCACATGTCGCCATACAAGGTAGCGTAACCCACAGACATTTCAGATTTATTGCCAGTCGCCAACACCATCTTATGCCATTTATTAGATAAGGCCATGAGCAATACCCCACGAACTCTGGCTTGAATATTTTCTTCAGTAGTGTCTTTTTCGGCACCATCGAACAAATCAAACAAAGACATATTAAAGGCCGTAACCATTTGATGGATATCGATACTCGAATAATGAACGCCTTGAGTCTTCGATTGCCCTTCAGCATCCTCGAGACTCATGTCAGAAGTGAACTGATAAGGCATCATGACCGCACTGACGTTTTCAGCACCAAGAGCGTCAACTGCTATTGCAAGCGTGAGTGCAGAATCAATACCGCCAGAAAGGCCAATCAGAGAACCAGCAAAGCCATTGCCACAGACGTAATCTTTCGTAGCAAGCACAAGTGCTTTGTAGGTTAAAGCAGTCTCAGAGAGATCAGTATGGGTGCAAGGTTTGCTATGCAACACCTGGCAACTCTCAAAAAATGGCAGTTGCTGAATTATCTTGCCTTTGGCGCTCATCATAAAAGAGCCGCCATCAAATACCAGCTCGTCTTGCCCGCCTACGGAATTAACATAAAGCAAATCGACACCCCATTTAAGTGCGTGCTGGCGATAAAGGTCAAAGCGCTGTTGAGACTTGCCCGATTGAAAAGGAGAGGCATTTAAGCTAATAATCAAATCAGCATTGGCTTGGCAGGATTTTTCTAGGGGGTTGCCTACCCAGGCATCTTCACAAATTAACACACCAATATTTCTGCCTTGGTGTTCAAAAACAAGCGCTCTATCGCCTGGGCTAAAGTAGCGTTTTTCATCAAATACACCATAATTGGGCAGGGATCGTTTGTGATAAACGTGCATCACTTTGTTTTTATGAATGCAGTAAGCGCTGTTATAAAGGGCTTCATTGGCAGAGCTTGGCGCGCCAAACACAACCATAATTGAAGAGGGTAGTTTCTTGCACAGCTCGTTAATATGAAACTCAACCTGCTTGATAAACCCCGCTCGCAACAAAAGGTCTTCTGGAGGGTAGCCTGTTAGTGCCAATTCTGGAAAAACAATCATATGCGCACCAAGATCGTGCGCCTCGATACTCATATCAAGGATTTCCCTTGCGTTATTGGAGATATTGCCAACAATAGCGTGAAATTGGACGATTTGAATATTAATAGGTTGTGTATCGGCTAATATTTTATTGAGCTGTTCCTGCCAAAATTTGGCTTTAGTTTTATTGTCAGAATTTAACGCATGCTCAAGTTTGGTATTTGCAACAATTTCTGCTGGATCCAGATCAAGGATGTTTGCAAACAGCCAAGCGTGTGTTTCACTCAAAGCCGCCTTACCAGAACTGTATTTGCTCAGATTGGACTGATTAATGTCGTATTTTTTAGCAATTTTGTAATCCGACAAACCCGTCTTAAGGCGTACCATATCAAGGTATTCAGAGGTTTTACTGTTCATTTTTGAAGCAAGATAGTGTCAATATTTAGTTATTTTATACCAGTAGTAGTAATAAATAACTGTAGTTGGCTGCTTGATTTACAATAAGTGGTTGTAATAAATAACTAAAAATTAAATAACTGGTTGATTTTAATGTATTTATAGGTGTTTTTGTCTACACAGAGTGAAGCGGCCTCAAGTAATGAAGTCCTTGTCTAATTAAGGGTTGACTGCAAGGTATTTTGTGCTAATTAAGTTATAATTATTTCAATAATTAGTGAATTAAACTAACTTTAGTGTTTGAAAAATAATAATTCTTAATAAAAAAACAGAATAAACTCTTTGTTTTTATTAGAATATGTCTTCTAATTATTAATTTTATTCTTTTGTAGTTTAACTAGTTTGCTACCGAACCATGCTTAATATAAACTTCGTTATTCCTAGGGGGGATCCTCAGGATTAGTAAACTTTTAATAATACAAAGGGGAAATAAATGAAACAATTAGTAAAATTCTCTGTTGCTTCAGTTTTAGCGCTTAGTGCGTTTGCTGTGCAAGCAGGAACACTTCAGGACGTTCAAGCCAATGGCAGCGTTAAATGTGGTGTATCAAAAGGTCTTGCGGGTTTTTCTGCAGCTGATTCATCAGGTACTTGGACAGGTATTGACGTTGACGTGTGTCGCGCTGTAGCTGCTGCAACACTTGGCGATGCAACCGCGGTTACATTCGTACCATTAACAGCCAAAGAAAGATTCACTGCGTTGCAATCAGGTGAAATTGACATGTTATCTAGAAACACAACATGGACGATTACTCGTGATGCTTCACTAGGTCTTAACTTTGCTGGTGTTAACTACTACGACGGTCAAGGATTTATGGTCAAAGCCTCACTTGGTATAGATACAGCCTATGACCTTGGTGGTGCTGCTGTTTGTATTCAAGCAGGAACAACAACTGAGCTTAATCTTGCTGACTGGGCAAAATCAAATGGCATTGAATACACTTCAGTAGTATCTGATACGAATGCTCAAACAACTGCGAACTATGACGCGGGTCGTTGTGATGTGTTGACAACTGACGCCTCTGGATTGTATTCCCAGCGTACAGCAACTAATGACCCTTCAGAGCATGTTGTATTGCCTGAAATCATCTCAAAAGAGCCTTTAGGCCCTGTAGTGCGCCAAGGCGACGACCAGTGGTTTAACATTGTTCGTTGGTCTCTAAATGCCATGATTACTGCGGAAGAAATCGGCGTAACTAGTGCCACTGTTGATGTTGTTTCTAACAACCCTGAGCGTGAGCGCTTAATGGGTCGTTCTGGCAACACACATGAGTATGTTGGTCTAAGTTCAGACTGGACTTACAACATCATTGCTCAAGTTGGTAACTACGCTGAAAGCTTCGAGCGCAACATCGGTCTTAGCACGCCAATCGGTATTGCTCGTGGTGTAAATGCACTATGGACAAATGGTGGTATCTTATACTCAGCTCCGTTTAGATAACCAACCAACATAGTAACACCTAACCAGCCCACTCTTTGTGGGCTGGTTTTTTATTTACTATTTAATAATTCAAGTTTTAATTCAGTGAATTTGATTAAACGTATACTGATTGTAATAATTTGAGACACTTGTCGCACTTGATAGTTAATTGTTAAACACTTTCTTCACCCAGTTAAACCCCATCATGAAAAAAGATAACACCATAATCTCCTTTCTTAATAACAACGAAACGAGAGCTATTGCGTTTCAAGTTATCACTTTACTAATTATTGCTTTTGTTTTTTATTCCGGCATTGATAACTTGATAGCCAATATTGAGGCACGTGAGATTCACACAGGGTTTGCTTTTTTATCGAATAGGGCGGGCTTCGATATTAACGAATCCATGATCGCCTACACACCCGAGCACTCCAACCTACGAGTTTTTTATGTTGGCTTGATTAACACTCTAGTGGTTGCAGTTGTGGGTATTGTTTTTGCAACCATTATTGGCCTTATCATTGGTATTGCCAGACTCTCAAACAACTGGTTAATTTCCAAGCTAGCAGGGGGCTACATTGAGCTCTTTAGAAACATCCCAATTCTTATCCAAATCTTATTTTGGTACAACATTGCCCTAATTACCTTACCCTCTCCCCGTGGCAGTTTTAACTTCTTTGACTCGGTCTTCATTAACAAGCGCGGTATCTATGTCCCAGAACCCGTATCTGAACCAGGATTTGCCTGGGTACTGATTGCTTTTGTTCTCGGCATTATATTAACGGTTTTCATGAGGCGCCACTTTAAGAAGAAACACGACGAGACCGGCATCCACACTCGCACTATTGGATACACAATTGGATTGGTTTTGGGCTTACCGCTGGTTGTTTTTTTACTATTGGGCTCACCAATGCATCTTGACTACCCCTCGCTGAAAGGCTTTAATTTTCAAGGAGGGAAAACATTTTCTCCAGAATTTTTAGCACTTACTTTTTCACTTAGCGTTTATACCGCCACTTATATTGCCGAAGCCATTCGTTCAGGAATTGAGGCGGTCGATAAGGGTCAAAAAGAAGCTGCAGCTGCCCTTGGCCTCACCCAGGCACAATCACTCAAATTGGTGGTCTTGCCGCAAGCCCTAAGAGTGGCCATCCCGCCAACAATTAATCAATATCTGAATTTAACCAAAAACTCTTCATTGGCAACTGCCATTGGCTACCCCGAACTAATGGCAGCCTTTGGTGGAACTGTACTCAACCAGGTTGGACAGGCGGTTGAAATTCTGGGAATGACGATGGCCGTGTATTTGGTAATTTCCTTATGTATATCACTACTACTCAATATTGTTAATAAGAAAATGAGTATCAAGGGGCGATAAAATGGCTGTATTCGAATCACAAGAACTTAGAAAGCCGCCAATTAGCCAGGTAGGCATTGTCCACTGGTTAAGAGCAAACCTATTTTCTTCAAAAGTTAATGTGGGCTTAACACTTGCTGCACTGTACATGCTTTACGTTACCATCCCGCCAATGTTGAATTGGATGATTTTCGACGCCAACTTTAATTTCGGCGAATTTAGCTTTCTAGGATTTGAGTTTGGAGAAGTAATGGCTACCAATGTAACTTGCGGCCGCTCAGCAGCCTGCTGGCCATTCATATACGAAAAGTTCGACATGTTTGTCTATGGCTTCTACCCGCGTGATTTGGTCTGGAGAGTGGATATTGTGTTTGCTATGGCTGCACTGCTTTTTGTGATTGCGCGCCTAGTTCGAAACTATCAGCACAAGAGCAGATTTTTTCTTGCAATGATTATTGGCTTTCCTATCGCCTCTTTCTTTTTAATAGCTGGTGGTGTTTTTGGTTTAGAAGAGGTTGAAACACACCAGTGGGGTGGTTTGATGCTAACTCTGATTATTGCCTCTGTCGGCATTATTATTTCTTTTCCAATAGGAGTAATGCTGGCACTAGGCAGGCAGTCCGACCTAAAAGTAATCAATTTCTTTTCAACGATTTATATTGAGTTTATTCGCGCAGTACCTTTAATTACTATTCTCTTTATGGCGTCGTTTGTCTTGCCCTTGTTTTTCACGGGAGGTGTTGACTTCGATAAACTCCTAAGGGCGTTAGTTGCTATTACATTGTTCCAGGCAGCTTATTTTGCTGAGGTCGTTCGTGGTGGCCTACAAGCTATTCCAACTGGGCAATACGAAGCGGCTGATGCGATCGGCCTTAACTACGTTCAAAAAAATGCGCTTATTATCCTGCCTCAAGCACTGAAAATATCGATTCCAAATTTAGTGGGTTCGTCTATTTCGCTATTCAAGGATACAACACTAGTGCTAATTATTGGCTTGATGGACATGCTTGCCATGGTTAACATGACCGCAAACGACATTCATTGGATGGGTCGTGAGACTGAGGGCTTTGTCTTTGTAACAATGACTATGTGGGTATTTCTTTACTCAATGTCACGGTATTCCAAAAAACTTGAAGTGCGCTTTAGTACCGATCACAAAAATTAACAAGGTTTAAGATGAAAACAGAAAACAACAACGCAAACATTATCCAAATTAACAATCTAAACAAGTGGTATGGTGAGTTTCATGCACTTAAAAATATCAATCTAAACATCAAAGAGGGTGAAATCATTGTCGTCTGTGGACCATCTGGCAGTGGTAAATCAACCCTAATACGATGTGTTAACTTTTTGGAAAAATTTCAAGAAGGTGAAATTATCGTTAATGGAACGCAGCTAACTGATGACGTTGCTAAAATTAGAAGTGTTCGCAGTGAGGTCTCTATGGTCTTTCAGCACTTTAACTTGTTTCCTCATTTAAGTATTATTGATAACCTCACTCTGGCACCAATCTGGGTGCACAACGAGAGCAAGGAAGAGGCGCGCGAAAAAGCTCTAAAATTGCTCGACAGGGTGGGCATTAAGGATCAGGCAGAGAAGTACCCCAATCAGCTTAGTGGTGGCCAACAGCAGCGAGTAGCGATCGCTAGATCACTATGCACGTCGCCAAAGATTATGCTTTTTGATGAACCAACATCAGCGCTCGACCCAGAAATGATCTCTGAAGTGTTAGACGTAATGATTGAATTAGCTAAAGAGGGCATCACCATGATCTGTGTAACACACGAGATGGGCTTTGCACGCAAGGTGGCACAACGGATTATCTTTATGGACGAAGGGCAAATCGTTGAAGAAAATGACCCAGAAACCTTCTTCCATCACCCCGAGTCGGATCGTTTAAAGCTCTTCTTGGATCAAATTCTAACGCATTAAACCCAGGAGACCTACAGGTCTAACAATCAATTAAATGCCACCCTATAGTGGCATTTTTTTCGTCAAAACACAATCCGAAATGGGTTAAAGCCAGTGGAACAGGATATTTAATTACCCCAAATGAACTTAAAGCACGGCCTATGCACGGCATTCAAGGATAAGCCAAGACTTAATTATTACTAATAAGCTATAATTTATTTCAATACCACAATATTCATTTGTCATAATCAACCAATATGTTTAATTTATTTAAAAAAGAAGAGGCTGTTACAGAAGTAGAAATCACCCCACCTGGAGACTGGACAAAAGAGATTAAGAGAAACCAGGTGATAGGGCAAGAGGCAGAGCAGATGTCATTTACATATGATTCTGGCAATGATTTTGTAGACAACGGGACTAAGTTGGGACTAAGTAGTGACCATCTTAAAATCTTAAAAAAATGCAAAGATGAAAGTAGTGCATTAGAGTTAATGAAAATATTAAAGAGGACAAATAAATCAAAATTTAAGAACGTTATTATCAGGCCATTAATTGAAAGTGGCTTTCTTGAATTAACAATTCCTGAAAAACCAAAAAGTCCAAATCAGAAATACCGCCTAACCAATTTATTTGTTCGACGCAGAGTCAAGGTTTAAGCTGTTTGTTGGCTAATTTTAGCTCAAAAAGACATTTTTCATCGACCAACCCCCATATTACTTGTATTTTCAATTTTTTTAATAAACTTAACAACTAATATGACTAACGCAACAATCTCCTCTTTTTCGCAAAATTTGACAATTACCACCTAAGTCTTTGATTTATATATAATTTATTGATATTCTCTTGTTATTTTTACTATTATTACCCTATTTGCTCGCTTATTTGTCTGCTTTGCATCTTCAGACTATAATTTAACAAAATTTACTATTTTTTTATAACGTCGCAAAATGCCCGATCATTTAATTGAAAATTCTTTTTTACAAAAAAGCTCGAATAAGATAGGCGTTTTAATTACCAATTTGGGCTCACCTGACGCCCCAACTAAGAGCGCCTTAAGGAAATATCTAGGACAATTCTTGTCCGATAAGTTTGTCATTCAGCCGCCGCCTAATCGTCTTATCTGGCTGTGCATATTGCACCTTGTTATTCTAAATATTCGACCTGCTAAATCCGCCAAAAAATACCAAAAAGTATGGGGCGATCCAGAAGACAAGGCGCCACTTATTTTGCTTTGTCAAGACCTCCTGGAGCAACTTAAAAAACACCATTTTTCTGTAGACAACAAGTTTGAATTTGCCTTGGGAATGCGCTACGGAAACCCTTGTATATCAAGTGCTTTAGAGGAGTTAAGAGGTAAGGGTTGCGATGAAATTATTGTACTCCCTCTCTACCCTCAATATTCAAAAACCACGACCGCTTCCACTTTTTATGAGATCTCCGAAATCACTAATAAATGGCAAGATGTGCCGGAGATTTTGTTGATAAATGATTATCATAGCAACAATGCCTACATCGACACTTTAGCGGCTTCTATTACACAATTTCAGAACCTAAATGGCGTGCCAGACAAACTGCTAATCTCCTATCATAGCATTCCACAGCGCTATGTTAATAAAGGCGATTGCTATTATGAACACTGCCAAACGACAGCGCAGCTATTAGTCGAAAAGCTGCAACTTAATAACAATGATTATGAAATCTGCTTTCAATCTATTTTTGGCAGAGAAAAGTGGATTGGACCAAATATAAGTGATATTCTTGCAAATCTTGGCTCCATTGGCACCCCTCATGTGCAAGTGGTGTGTCCAGGTTTTCCCGTGGATTGCTTGGAAACCCTTGAAGAGATTGATATGGAGAATCGAGAGATATACCTCGAAAACGGCGGTTCAAAGTTTCATTACATTCCAGCTCTAAATATGCAAAAACTGCATGTTGATTTTCTCTTAAAGCTGATTCAAGAACAACTCTAGTAAAAGAATACTATAGTTAATACTGGTCCTTACTTTGGTGTAGACTGCTTGTTATGATCTTGTTATATATAAGCTTGTAACTTATGTGCTGGAGTGGAGAGGCGTCAACCGCACTAGCCGTTGTTGGTATAGCAACTACCGCTTACGCAGCTTATAAAAAAGAGCCGGCAGTCTTGTGGATAACACTTGGCTATTTCTCTTCTATGGAGCTCTTACAGGCTTTCACTTACACTGTTATTGACGACTGTTCCAGTCCATCAAACCAAATTGCAACTTTACTAGGTTACCTGCACATTGCTTTTTAGCCGTTTTTTATTAATGCGATCTCGATGTACTTTATTCCAGACGAGATTCGGCGAAAAATCTCAATACCGGTCTATGCATTTTGTTTTGCTGTTGCGATCTACATGATATTAGCCTCGTACCCATTCTCATGGTCGGGCTCCTGCGTGGGAAGCCTGTGCAGTGAGCGCTTATGCTCAGTTTCTGGCTCCTGGCACATTGCTTGGGAGTTACCTCTAAATTTGATTGATTATTGGAATTTTGGTTTTTTTCAAATTACTGGCTTGTCGTATGTGTTGGCAGCTTTTTTCTTACCAATACTGTACGGCTCTTGGCGCTTTACCTTGTACCACATACTTATGGGCCCAACTATCGCATACCTTCTAACAGAAAGCATGCATGAGCAAGCCGCTGTGTGGTGTCTGATTTCAATAGCCTTGCTTTTAATAGTTATTAAAACCCCTGTTCGAAAAATCATGCATGTGGGGTATTGGCCACTTTGGTTTGGTTACAGCAATAAGCGCTAGTTTTAACGCCAATAATTACTTCGCATAATTTATATTATGTTAAATAATACTAATCATCCCTTGTTGTACATCAGTTAACCATTTTGCTGTCCACCCAACTTATTATTAACTTTTGTGTAAACTGATAGATCTGATATTAGTTTGATGTAGTAAATGACCCTCAAGTCTTTTTTAAGCTTTAATACAACTAACTCTTTAATGCTGGGAGCCTTGATTTTGATTTGGGGCACTTCCTTTCTACTTATCAATCGTAGTTTGCTATTTTTCAACCCAGAACAGGTTGCTGGAATTCGACTTTGTATTGGAGCGATTGTGATGATTATTGTCTTAATTGTCCACGGAAAACGACTACCTGGCCTTGGTCCCTCTTGGCTACATTTTCTTATTATTGCTGTTGTTGCAAATCTTTTACCCTTTTGGATGATTGCAGTTGGACAGACAACCATCTCATCTGGCATGGCTGGCCTCTTAATGGCCATTATGCCGCTTGTGACCCTCGTATTGGCCCATATGTTTCTAGTCGATGAATGTTTGAATCGATTTAAATTAATGGGATTTGTTATAGGCATTTCTGGTGTTGCATTTATTCTTGTACCAACCCTGATGAGCTCTTCAAGCTCAATCGTTGGTTGTTTGCTTGTTTTAGCAGCAGCTTGTTGCTACGCAATTGGTACGATTTTTACGAAACGCCTACCTGTGTACGATCCCATTGTTGCCAGCGCAGGAACCTTGATATGTGCGAGCCTTGTAAGTATTTTTCTGTGGCCAAGTATGTTTGATTTTAGTGTATATGAGACACCTCTTATTAGTGGTTTTAGCATTGTACTGCTTGGTATTTTGCCTACAGCAATAGCAATGCTACTATATTTCCACATTATTAACCGCGCAGGCGCTACGTTCTTATCTAACATTAATTATGTCATACCTGTTGTTGCTTATTTTTCTGGGGCGCTTGTTCTGGGCGAAATTGTAATGTGGCATGACATTCTGGCTCTACTACTTATCATTGCCGGTGTCGTCTTATCTCGACGCAAGGTAAGCGCATAAGCAAAATAAACGTTTATTAGCTTCAATCGCAGACGCCCTCTTCTCTAAATAACTGTAATTGTCTGATTTTCTTAGCTCTCTCGGTTATGATATGTTTTAACTTGAAACCCTTGTAAAGATGAAGAGTAACGGCAACATAACCAGGATTTTATCCATCGATGGTGGCGGTATTAGAGGTATCGTACCTGCTGTTGTTTTGAGTCATCTGGAAGAAACTCTTCAGCATTTGTCTGGTAACCCAGCTGCTCGGATAGCTGACTATTTCGATCTATTTGCAGGCGCCAGTACCGGGTCGATGATTGTTGCCGGCTTACTTGCACCTGACAAAAATAACCGCCCTACTTACAGTGCTAAAGAAATTATTGAGCTATACTTTGATAATGCTGAAATCATATTTCAAGACTCACTTCTCCAAGACATTAAATCCGTAGCAGGATTACTGAATGTCAAATACAGTGCAGAAGGCATTGAGTCTGTATTTCAACAACACTTCCCCAAGACAGAGCTTAAAAATCTTCTCAAGCCAACCCTTATACCTGTTTACGACTTAACCAGAGGTAAGAACTATTTTTTTCGCCAGCAAAAAGCCCAAGTAAGTGCTAGACATAATTACTTTCTGAAAGATGCGCTACGATCCGCCACATCAGCGATCACTTACTTTCCACCAGTGCAAATATCAACCGTTGATAATTCTAGGCAGCGTTGCTTTATTGATGGCGGTATATTTGCCAACAATCCTGCTCTATCAGCCTACGCTGAATTTCGATATCATAATCCAAAATTACACGCAAAAGATACAATGATGCTCTCTCTTGGTACTGGTAAACAGGGTACGCATCTTGACTGCGATAGTACTCAAAATTGGGGGGCCCTGGAATGGCGAGAACCTGCGGGTAATCTTTTTGCTAATGCGGTTGCGGATGCAAGCCATTATCAACTAAGTGCCGTGTATGACAAAAATCCGAACTACTTAAGACTTAATACATTTTTTAGCGACACCGATAAAAGCAGCCTTGACAACACCTCTAAAGAGTATTTAGATTGTCTTTATCATTTGGGCATGAAAATCGTTCAAAACAATAAGCCAGCGATCAAATTTTTTGCTCAGCAATTAATTGAAAATTCATCATACTCCACATGACAAAATCACCAATCAAATACAACGGCAGGTAGATCTACCAACCAACTCAATCAGCGCCAAAAATTAGTGGTGGCGATAAAAAAATACTTTACATATAACTGATTAATAGGATGTTCAGCATCTAATTAATATGCAATTCTATTCAAACCCGGCATTTTGTTTTCTGTTATTCACTACGCCGCTGTCATAAAAAAATATAAAAATATTTACTCCTAGATAAGCTTGTCATATCAACTAGTTAGCTTACTTCGAACCATTTTTAGGGATAAAGGCCTCTTGCGAAAATAGTTGAAATACACTATATTTAGTGTACATTAATTAAATCAAACACTAAATGTAGTGTTTTAATCAGGAGATCGATTTGACCGAAGACATCAAAGTCACCAAGCGCAATGGTAAGCAAGAGTCCATTGACATGGAAAAAATTCATCGCGTTGTGCACTGGGCCTCTCAGGATTTAGAGGGTGTTTCTGTCTCCCAAGTCGAAATCAATGCACAACTGGCTTTTTTTGATGGCATCAAGACCGAGGACATTCACGAGACAATCATTAAGTCGGCTGCCGATCTAATCTCGACAGAAACTCCTGACTACCAATATTTAGCAGCTCGTTTAGCTATTTTTCACCTTCGCAAAAAAGCATTTCAACAATTCACGCCACCCTCTTTATTCGACCAAATAAAAAAGTATACCGAGCTTGGTATTTACGACAAGGACATTCTTGCCAAATACAGCAAAACCGAAATCGAAGAGCTTGACTCGTATGTTGATCATTGGCGCGACATGAGCTTCAGCTACGCTGCGGTTAAGCAACTCGAGGGTAAATACCTCGTGCAAAACCGTGTCACTGGTGAGGTCTATGAAAGCCCTCAATTTCTCTACATTCTCGTTGGCATGTGCCTTTTTCAAGAGTATGATAAGAGTGAAAGAATGGACATTGTTAAGCGCTTTTATGACGCTACAAGCACTTTCAAAATCTCTCTACCCACACCAATTATGGCCGGCGTACGCACACCGACAAGGCAATTTTCATCTTGTGTATTAATTGAGGCTGACGACGATCTTGATTCCATCAGCGCCGCATCCGGTGCAATTGTTAAATATGTTTCCCAAAGAGCTGGTATTGGTATCAATGGTGGCCGCATTAGAGCGCTAGGCAGCCCTATTCGTGGTGGTGAAGCAACGCATACTGGTTGCATCCCTTTTTTCAAACACTTCCATACTGCAGTTAAGTCGTGCTCTCAGGGTGGCGTTCGTGGTGGCGCTGCCACCCTTTTCTACCCTCTATGGCATCTGGAGGTTGAAGAACTTCTGGTCCTTAAAAACAACACGGGTACCGATGAAAACCGCATTAGGCATCTGGATTACGGCGTCCAATTCAACGGGCTCATGTATCAACGATTCTTGGCCGATAGTGACATCACTCTTTTCTCGCCCCATGATGCACCAGGCTTGTACGATGCTTTTTTTGCCGATCAAGATGAGTTCAAAACGCTTTACGAAAAATACGAACAAGACGACAGCATTCGCAAACGCAGCATAAAGGCACGAGAATTATTTGCAAAATTTATGCAGGAGCGCGCCAATACAGGGCGTATTTACTTGCAAAATGTTGACCACTGCAACACCCATGGCGCCTTTGACCCTGCTGTGGCACCTGTTAGACAATCCAATTTGTGTATGGAAATTACATTGCCAACTAAGCCACTGTTCTCGGTTCAAGACGAGGAGGGTGAGATTGCTCTATGCACCCTGTCTGCAGTTAATTTAGGTGCTCTCGAAAACCTCGACGAATTAGAAGGAATTACGGAGATTATTGTAAGATCGCTGGACTCACTTCTTGACTACCAAGACTATCCAATTAAATCCGCTGAAATTGCCAGTAAAAATAGACGCACCCTCGGTATTGGTGTGACCAATTTGGCTTATTATTTGGCAAAAAATGGGGTGAAGTACTCCGACGGATCTGGCAACCGATTGATTCACGATACTTTTGAGGCGCTGCAATATTACTCATTGAAAGCATCCAATAAACTGGCTAAAGAATTGGGTGCTTGTCCACTGTTCCCTGAGACGCAATACGCCAAAGGCATTATGCCGATCGATAGCTATAAAAAAGATATCGATGCATTTTGCTCGCCAGAATTAAAACTTGACTGGGCAACATTAAGAACTGAAATTGTCAAAACTGGCCTGAGAAACTCCACCTTAACAGCGCTTATGCCTTGTGAAAGCTCTTCACAAATCTCCAATTCAACCAACGGCATTGAGCCACCGAGAGGCTATGTCTCGGTTAAGCAATCAAAGGACGGCATCCTCAAGCAAATTGTTCCAGACTTTGAGAACCTTAAATCGCAGTACGAATTGCTTTGGGATATTAAAGATAACGAGGGCTACCTGCAATTGTGTGCAATTATGCAAAAGTTTATTGATCAATCCATTTCAACCAATACTCACTACGACCCTTCGCTATATGATGGCAGCAGAGTGCCGATGAAGTTGTTCTTAATGGACCTGCTTAAAGCTTACAAGTATGGCATTAAAACACTGTATTACCACACCACTCGTGATGGTGCGACAGACGAGCAAAACAATGCCAAGCCAGGCGATGATGATTGTGCTGATGGCGTTTGCAAACTCTAGGAAAAGATTATGTCATACAGTATTTTCAACCACACAATTAGCGACACCCTAACCCAACCCATGTTTTTGGGTGATAGTGTTAACGTTGCGCGCTTTGATAAACAAAAATTTGAAATGTTTGAAAAATTGACAGAAAAACAGCTGTCTTTTTTCTGGCGTCCGGAAGAAATCGACGTCTCAAAAGACAAGATGGATTTCGCCAAATTACTGCCGAATGAAAAACACATTTTCATCTCTAACCTGCAATACCAAATTTTGCTGGACTCGGTACAAGGCAGATCGCCCAATATTGCCTTCTTGCCAATTGTATCCTTGCCTGAATTAGAAAATTGGATTGAAACTTGGTCGTTCTCTGAAACCATTCACTCCAGAAGTTACACCCACATTATTAGAGCGATTGTCAACGAGCCGGGTGTGATCTTTGACGACATCATGAAAACCGATGAAATTATTAAACGCGCTGACAGTGTCTCTGCCAACTACGACAAACTGATCGAGAATGCGCAAGCCTACTTAGCGCACGGTGAAGGCGTGCATACAATCAATGGAAACACACTAACGGTTGATTTGCGAGCTTTAAAGAGGCAACTCTACCTCACTATCATGTCGGTTAACATTCTTGAAGCTGTGCGTTTTTATGTCAGTTTTGCCTGTTCCTTCGCCTTTGCCGAGCGCAAAGTCATGGAAGGAAACGCCAAAATTATTAAAATGATTGCACGCGATGAAGCGCTGCATCTAACCGGCACACAGCATATGCTTAATCTAATGCGCACTGGTAAAGACGATCCTGACATGGCAGCTATTGCACTCGAGTGCGAGGACGAAGTGATTTCGATGTTTAAAGAGGCGGCAGAACAAGAAAAAGAATGGGCTGAGTATTTATTCAGAGACGGCTCGATGATTGGCCTTAATGCTGAGATTCTTAAACAGTACTTAGAATACATTACCAATATTCGTATGGCAGCCATTGACTTGGATCCAATTTTTGAGCAGAGCACCAACCCACTGCCATGGATCAATCATTGGCTTGATTCAGACAATGTTCAGGTGGCCCCCCAGGAAACTGAAATTACCTCTTACTTGGTAAGTGCAATTGACAACACCATGAATGCCGACGATAACGACTTTGATGATTTCACGCTTTAAAGCTTGCGCTTGTTTAAATGTTTCGAATTGACGTTGACAATATTAATGGTAAAAACGAATCGCTTTATGTGTTTGGTGACGAATCCATCCTAACCGAACTTGAGAATAACAACATCCTAATAAACTACAATTGTCGACAAGGACATTGCGGTAGTTGTATTCTGCAGCTATTGGAAGGTGATGTTATGCATCAAGAGTGCCTTGTTCCACTCTCATCAGGTGAAATACTGGCCTGCCAGGCAAGGCCCGCTAGCGACATCAAAATAGCCGTTAGAGGCTAAATTTCGAACCCTCCAAGAAATCAATGATTTCGTCCGCCCTGCCCTCAAAAACAATTCGGTCTTTTTTGTTGTTGATTTGGTAGGCGTACATTGGATCGTAATAGTCCACTAAGAGGGTTTCAATAATGGGTAAAAAAAGTACCGAACCGCCCGAGCTATGATACCGACTAAGCGCATCTTCTAAAATTTTTGCAAGCTCTTGATGGCGCACACCACCCAAACGCTTGCGTATCTTTCCAAGACTCTCGCGCCAATAATTAGCAAAGTTCTGAAAGCCAAACCGCGTATCCAAAGCACAATATTTATCGTGCATATCAGCAACGTAAGTTTTTAGGCTAAGCGCGATTCTCTCGTCAACAGAGGCTTTTAAAACAACTAGCTTTGACGTTTGAGTGTTAAGTTTGAGTGCGTCTGGAATGTGGATTGTGCCAATATTTGTGCCTTCGTCTTCTAGCGCAATAAACGCCTGTTGTTTGTTTTTTATAAGCTCGATAGCCAGTGCATTTTCAAAGTTAATTTGTGTCGGCTGTGGGTCAACATCATTGCCAAAAGCAGAACCCCTATGGTTTGCCAAACCCTCTAAGTCAACACTGTTGTTCAGGCGATTTAATAATAGTGTCTTTCCAGCGCCCGTTTGCCCGCCAACGACAACAAAATTCAGTTTTTCGCTAAGTGACTCCAGCTCGTTAATCAAGTAACGACGCATTGCCTTGTAGCCACCTTTAATGCGTGGATAGGCAGTTTCAGAGTGCTCAAAAATCCAGCGTTGAGTAATCTGTGAGCGTAGGCCGCCGCGAAAACAATACAAAATACCGTGTGGATTGTCTTTAAAAAACGCCATCCAAGCATCGAGCCTCTGCTCTTTAACCTGTCCGCTAACCAATTGGCGACCAAGCTCCAACGCAGCCTCTTTGCCTATGTTTTGGTAGCAAGTGCCGATTTGCTCACGTTCATCATCCGTCATTAATGGTGCGTGCTGGGCATTGGGAAAAGCGCCACGGGAAAACTCTATGGGTGCACGAGTGTCTAGTAACGGCGTATTGTTGACAAACAAAGCCTCATAGTCGTCAATGATAGGTAAATCTATCATTGAAAACTAACGGCTTTTAACTGAGTTTCTGTTGGACAAATTTCACCAATTTCAGCGAATGATAATTGCTGCTCTTTAAATATCTCTCTTACCGTATTCTTGGCACTTTGAGAGACGGTAATAAGCAAACCACCACTGGTTTGTGGGTCGCAAATAATGGCCCTGTGTTTTTCTCCAAGTGCGCCCAATTGATGTCCATAGCTTTGAAAATTACGCTCGCTACCGCCTGGAATACAACCCAAGTCGAGATAATATTCAATATTATTGAGTAGTGGAATGCTGTCAAACGACAACTTAGCACTCACTTGGCTTGCTAGACAAACTTCCACCAAATGCCCCCCTAAGCCAAAACCAGTAACATCGGTAATCGCATTGACACCTTTAATTTTTGCAACCTCACTACCGACACTGTTGAGTTGCATCATGTGTGCAATGGCGTTTTGATGATCTTCAGTGCTGACTTTTTTCATTTTTTGCGCAGTCGATAAAACCCCTACACCAAGCGGCTTGGTGATAAAAATCGCATCGCCAATCTGAGCATCAGAATTCTTTTTTAAATACTTAAGGTCAACCTTTCCAGACACTGATAAGCCAAAAATCGGTTCGGGTGAATCAATACTGTGGCCGCCAGCTAGTGCTATACCAGCCTCGGCACAAATTGACCGCCCACCTTCTATCACCTCAGAGGCAACGTGTGCAGGCAATTTGTTAATCGGCCAGCCAAAAATGGCGATTGCCATCAACGGCTCACCGCCCATCGCATAAATATCACTGATAGCATTACAGCCTGCAATTCTGCCAAAGGTGAAGGGGTCATCAACAATGGGCATAAAGAAATCGGTTGTACTGATAAGTGCTTCACCATTACCTAAGTCATAAACGGCAGCATCGTCTTTTGATTCATTGCCCACAAGTAAATTGGCGTCGACAAAGTCAGTTTTACTGCCACTGAGCATCTCATCAAGCAGCTGTGGCGATATTTTACAACCACAGCCAGCACCATGACTGTACTCAGTCAAACGAACTTGTACGTTGTTATTCACTTTACAGTTAAATGCCTCGACTAATTGAGGCTTGCGTAAGCCGATTCAAGTTTCAGGTAAAGATCACTCGGAGAGATACCGGGATTGTCATCCATAATATTAAAAGCGACCACATTGTCCTCAACCCCACCCCATGTTTTAATGTAACTGCCGTCTTTGTAGCCGTTTTGTTGTCTGAAAGTATTCAATTGATTTTTGACAACGTAGCGCTTATACAGCTCAGCCGTATCCATACCAATACCTGACAGGGCTACAAAAAACAAATCGATTGTTTCGCGAATGGCGTTCTCGTTATTCTCGATTTTTGCTTGCGCCGATAGCGCTAGAATTTTCTCAAGAGTTTGTAGCAATATCTCTGGATCTAAATCACCAGCGACATCGATTTCTTCGTATTGATTGGCGTAAGACGGGTCACCAACTCGAATCGCTTCAGACATAACAAAATGCCAAATATCCACCAACTCAACTTTAATATTAGCCCAATCTGGCTCAACGTTGATATTTTTCCAATGCTTCCAATTAAAGGAATCAATCGCTTCAGCTGCCTCCATATAGATACAGCGATACCATGAAATTTGACGGTTTTCTTTGGTCAGCCCACCAACCCACATTTCGCCATTGGTGTGGTTGTTTAATTCGTTTTGAAGAGTGAACATTTGTTCAATGAGATTCATTCTATATCGCCTTTACTTTTGAGTGAAATTGATTATAGTCGATTCAATAATCAAGGGTGAAAAAGCTGGTTTTCGCCTGTTAATATTTAGCAACAGAACTGTCAATCTCGCTAGACCATGCGTCAATACCACCTTGCAAATTAATTAGATTTTCATAGCCTTGAGATTGAAGAAAATGAATGACGCGTAAAGAACGAACACCGTGATGACAATAGATAGCCAAATGCGCATCTTTGTCTAACTGAGCATAAGTCTGGGCAATGGAGCTCATTGGCATCAATTGAGCGCCCTCTATGCTGCAAAGTTCGAATTCCCAATCTTCGCGAACATCAATCAGGATAGTATTGCCATTATTTAGAGACGTTTTAAAAGCTTCGGCTGGTAAGTCCTGGATCATAATTGTTATGTTATTTTTACCGTCAATTTTACATCAATATAGCGCACTGAAAACAAAGGGGTAAAATGCTGAAATATGAGCCATGTTAAAGAAAATATCTTGCATTTTCCCTGTGATTATGTAATCAAAATAGAAGGTAAAAACAGACGTGAATTTGAGTCCAAAGTGTGTGAGATCATCGCGCATCATGCCGGCAAACTTGATGCTCATCAGATTGTGTCAAAGCACAAGGGTAAAATGACATCACTAACCATCCGTATTGTAGCCACCAGTAGAGCACAAATTGACGCCATCAATAAAAACTTAACAAGCTGCCCGGTCGTTGACTTTATTCTATGAGCAACTCCAACGAAGAGATATTTAACTTCCCTTGCGACTTCCCGATTAAAGTTTTTGGTAAAAAAACGCAGGGCTTTAAACGGACCGTGTGTGACATCATTGAACCCCATGCAGGCCAATTACACGACAACCAAATAACAGAAAAAGTTAGCTCAAAAGGCTCTTATGTTTCCTTTACGATTAGAATTGTCGCCACAAGTCGAGCGCAATTGGATGTTATTAATGAAGAGTTGCAAAAATGCCCTGATGTTGCCTATCTCTTGTAATCAATGTGATTAAAATTTGCGACAAGGGGGTTCAAGACTACGAAACTTGCTGGCGCTCTATGGTGTCTTTTACTGAGGCCAGAGATGAAAACACCCCGGATGAGTTCTGGATTGTGGAGCACAATCCCGTGCTAACTCAAGGACTTTCGGGTAAAGCCGAGCACCTTCTATCAACAACTGATATCCCTATTGTTCAATCCGACCGTGGCGGTCAAATTACTTATCACGGCCCAGGCCAGCTTATTGTTTATTGCCTGATTGATATTAAAAGATTGGGAATCGGAGTTAAAAAAATGGTTTCCATTATTGAGCAGTCGATTATAGACCTGTTACGGGATTATAAAATTCAAGCTAAAAGAAGTCCGGGAGCGCCCGGCGTCTACGTCGATGGCGACAAAATCGCCGCTCTTGGACTCAAGATTAAAAAGGGCAGAACTTACCATGGCCTTAGTCTCAACGTTGATATGGATCTTGAGCCATTCAAGCTCATTAACCCTTGTGGTTATGTCAATTTAAAAGTTACACAAATGCAGGATTTGGCGGATAATACGATTTTTTTAAATACCATTAAAAAACAACTTACTGAACACTTAGTTAACCATGTTACAAGACGTTGAAATTAAAGCCCTTAAGGGGGAGTCAAAAACTCAAAGACTGAAGATCAAGCCGGATGCTAGTCGCACACCACTTAGAAAGCCGAGCTGGATTCGAATCAAACACAGCAATTCTCAAAAAGTCAGCCAACTTAAGCAAACACTTAGAAAGCAAGAATTGTTTACTGTTTGCGAAGAGGCGCAATGTCCAAATCTAAACGAATGTTTCACCCACGGTACGGCAACCTTTATGATCATGGGTCAGATTTGCACAAGACGCTGCCCTTTTTGTGATGTCGCCCATGGAAAGCCAAAACCCCTTGACACCGATGAACCTCGTCACTTAGCGAACACCATTGCCAAAATGGCGCTTAAGTATGTTGTGATTACTTCAGTGGACCGTGACGACTTAAGAGATGGCGGTGCTACGCATTTTAAAAACTGTATTGACGCTATCAGAGCGCAAACACCCTCAGTAAAAATTGAAATATTAACCCCAGATTTCAGAGGAAGAATGAATAAAGCGCTCGATATATTCACCGACTGCCCTCCTGATGTCTTTAATCACAATCTGGAGACCGTACCCTTTCTCTACCCTCAAGTTAGGCCGGGCGCTGACTACCAGCACTCACTAGACCTATTAAAAACTTTCAAGTTACAACACCCTCAGGTGACGACAAAATCGGGTTTAATGCTGGGCGTTGGCGAAACCAAAAAACAAGTGCTGGATGTTCTGAGAGACTTACGTCTACACCAGGTTGATATGCTTACTTTGGGTCAATATTTACAGCCCAGCAGGCACCACCTTGCGGTTGAGGAATATGTTCATCCAGATCAATTCGCAGAATACAAAGAGTTGGCGCTAGAAATGGGATTCTCTCAAGTGGCGAGCGGACCCATGGTTAGGTCTTCCTATCACGCAGATTTACAAGCTCAGGGAGAGTTGGTTAGTTAAAGTAGTAAGGTGTGTAGGCCGGATAATAGATTGGATAGTATATCGGCACTGGGTAGTAGATTACAATTGGGTAATAGTTGCCAAAACCACTACTGATCGGTAGATGCCCGTAAGATTTCGCCCAAGCTGCAATCGGATCCATACCAATACTAGGGCTCGAGAAAGCAACCACCTTTTCGACTTCTCTTGGTGTCACCGGTTTTTCAACCTTAATGGCAAATGGATCTGAATTATCCTGAGCACTGAAATCCAAGAACTGAACATTGCCCGTTTGAATTATTTCTTGGGGCCAACCAGCCTGACTAGTGACACTGAAAGCAAGCAAAAATAAGGCGGTTAGTAACGATTGCTTGCTTGACATCAAAGCCTACTTTTGTCTTCTTTTTTCAAAAATACACTTGTATCAACTTTGCTTTGCTTTTGACCCCTCAAGTTTTTAGATGTATTCATTTGGGCATTATTATTCGATACATGTTCATTCGCCTCCTCCACAACATAGTCTCTTGCTTCTGTGTCAATCTGCGGCTTGTCAATTCGAATGCTTTGCCAAGCTAACTCGCCTGCACTGAGTGTCCCTAATGGTACCACAACTAAATTAACAAAAACCACCACCACAATACCAAACAGAAAGCTTACACCCATGCCAGCGAAAATTGGATCATTCAAAACCAAGGCGCCGATCGACAAAAATGAAACTAAACTGACTGTGTTGAGTCTTAATTGCGCCCTGTTCGATGCAATAACAGCGTCAAATAATCCCATACCAGAGGCGTAATGCTTGCTAGCATGATGCAAGGAGCACAAAGACCCATGAATGGCTAACGCAGATAAAACAACAAAAGCCAACAAAGAACTTGCACTGATACTCACACTAAGCAACCAATGCGCTGGTACGATTCCAATTAGTAATAATGCAATTGGCGCTAAAATAACGCTTGTAATGCGAAAGCTGCCATAACGCCAAAGCAGCAGCATGAAAATGGCAATGATGGAGGCAGCAAAAGCTATTGCGTAGTTTTTCAGCGTCTCTTTTGTCTCGGACCATACCCCGGACCAAGACAGGCTTACGTCATTAAAACTGTCGTTTTCATTCTGAAAAACATCATTAAGCAACGCATTGTTGTTAAGTAAGTTATCAATACTATTTTCAATTGTGCTGAGCGCCGTAGAGGCTATTTCGGCACCTTTGATTTGAGTTGATAAGTATTCCACTTTTTTTAAGTTTTTATGGAAAATTAAATCATCGTTTTTCGCATAAACAAAAGTACCGAGCTCGGACAAGGGAATCATTGAGCCGTGACTACTGGGTACGGGTAGTTGCGATAAATAACCCAGTTGAGACCTTTTACTAAGCGGGATACTCATAATAATATCGGTCGACTCAATTGCGTTTTTCAGATACACACTCGTCACCTTGGCGCTCGACATTGCCAACAAAAGACTTTGTTTAATGGACTCCTGACTTACACCAAAGTAGGTCGCTTTTTCACGATCCACCTTAAAATTAATAACGGGCTGTTCGTCACGAATAAAGTGATGAACGCTTTCTACCAGAGGGTTTTTTGAGATTAACTGTTTTAAACCCCTAGTTGCTTGCTTTCTGAGAATGTCGTCTTCACTGTAAACCTCGGCGACCAAACTTTGAGAAAGCGGCGCTGCCATCAGCATGTTATTAACAAGTACTGTTGCGCCAGAATTGTTGGCAATCGGTTGGATCAGCTCTAGAGCCATCCTGGCTATCTCTTCGCTTGTTTTAGAGCGTGCCGAAGGCTCGGTTAAAAATAAGTGCAACTCGCCACGGTCACTCGACTCAAGCAAAATATTTCGCCAAATTTCGGTTTTATTTACACTTGGAGAGATTGCCCCAGAATATAAGCTAATGCTTTTAACTTCGGGTATTTGTTGTAATTTCAATGCCATTGCGTTCAACACTGTTGCGGTTATCGGTAAAGCGCCGCCGTCAGGCATACTAACAATGAAACCAAATTCACTTGAATCATCTGCTGAAATCATATTAATTGGCGCTTTTTGAGTTGCCAACAATGTAAGTGAAAAAACAGTCGCTCCAATCAAGGAAAACAGTAATAACCTGCCGTACAACTTGGCCGGGTAAAAATAACGCAACAACCAATCAGTGAACTTGTTTTTCAGTGAAAAACCGCCTAAATGATCAAAGTCAACCAACTTCAGCGAAAAATACGGCAGAAAATAAATTGAGGCAATAACACTGGAGACAATAAAAATAATGCCCATTGTTAACAACGGAAAAAAGTAGCCATTGACAACCGAGTGATAATCAACAAGAAGCAGCGGGGAAATAAGCAAAATAAAGACCATAGCAGAGATGGAAATCAATTTTTTTGAATCTTTAACTAATTGCACTAAACCACCAACCGAGCGCTGTGAGCCAGGTTTTAACTCGCTTCTTAATAACTGAGCGGTGATTAATCCAGAACAAAGAGCGATGGATATCATCAATCCTAAAATACTCACTCTTGAAAGCTCAAGTCCAATTACATTTGCAAAAGTCAGGGAGGCAGAAAGCGGTATCAACAGCAAAAAGGAAAAAACCAAAAGTCGCTTAAAACCCAAAGCTAGAAAAACCGATAAAGCGATAAATCCGATAAAGATAATTAGCTTAGTAAGCCAAAATTGCGTCATGTCATTGGCCAGTGCCAATGTGTTTCTCGTCATGACAACGCCAACTTGATTCGAAGGGTTTTCAGCCTTCATAGAGGCAATTTGAGCATTAAGATGTTCATTAAGCAAAACACCTTGAGCGCCCGAGTCTTGATATAAGGCAATTGTTACTGCTTGAGCGCCAAGTGGCGCCACTTCTTTGGAAAAATAACCCGCCATTTGCGAGGTGTCTTTTACGCCGAAACGAACGCTAGCTACATCACGCACAGTAATTGGCGTGCCACTTATTGTGGTTACAACAATATTGGCAATGTCCTCAGTACCACGAAAATAATCGCCCGCATAAATATCTATTTGATTGCTATCGTATTCAATATCACCGACATTACTACTGCCGTTCGCACCTCGAATGGCTTCGAGAACCATCATTAGGCTAATGTCAAAATTTGCCAATCGTGTGGGCGAGATGTCGACATGAAACGCACTTTGCCTTCCGCCAGTTACTGTACCCCTGGAAATCCCATTAAGCACCTCAAAATCTGTCAAGCTTTGCAGGGCAATAACTCTAAGTTGGGCGTCGTCTAGAGAGTTGGAGAAAAGAGTGAGAATTGCAAATGGCCGCTCTGAGGCGCTACTGATCTTAGTGTCGGTTATTTTGGCGCCCTCAGGCAGCACTTCACGAGCTTTACCAATACTTTTATGAATGGCATTTAACACCTCTTCAGCACCCCTAACTTCTTCAAGCTCAAGTGTAACTATTGCGTGACTCTTGTCACTTATCGAACTAATTTTCTTAATGCCATCAATGTGTAAAAAACTGCGCTCCAGGGGCGCTACAGCAAGGCTTGATAGAATATCGGATGAAACCCCAGGGTAGCTAATATCAATATCAACAATGGGTGGAGTTTTGGTCTTGTCCAAGCCCTTAGGTATCGATAAATAGCTCATGATACCAATGATGAGAATACCTATAAAAAGAATAAAAGTAACGGGTGAGTGAACACTTTTATTCAAGTTTTGGTCGCTGCTGTTGAATGAAGTTTCATCAATAGTTTGGCTATTTTCATTCATTAGCAATACTCACCTAAATAGCCAAATTTAGAGCTAAATACTGCTTAGGGTTGTTCAAAATCACCTCGCCAACCCCAAGGCCAGTGAGCACTAAAGTCATTCTTTCATCAAGAGAGTCGCCCAGTCGTATAAAGCGCTGACCAACCTGATTGGCGTTGTTAATGACATAGACGCTAGGTAGGCTCGCGTGCCAAGAAATGGCGGCATTTGGAATCATCGGTACGGGTTTGCCGTCATTGGAAATCGGTAACTCTACTTCCGCAAAACTACCGGGTAATACGGGCACCCCTTGAGGAAGGTTTAACAACACAACAGCACTATGGCTGTAGTCTTGTGTCATGGGTTTAATTTGTGCAACAGTTGCAGAAACGGCTTGACGAATTGTATCAATTTGCACTTTGTAAAATGCACCAATTCTGACTTGTGGTAACAGCCTAATTGGCACGCGAACCTCAAGTTGCAGTTGCCCAATATTGGAAAATTCTAACAGCGCCTGATGGGGCTGCGTTTGCTGTCCCTGAGACACATATTTACGGATAATCATGCCATTAAAGGGTGCATGGACGTTTAGGTTTTGCAATTGAGACTCGATAAAACGCAACTGAGTTTGCGCTTGATTTAACTGATATTGGGCGTTATTGACAATCGTCCTCTGCTCATCACTTAACGTCTGCGAATTTGCTTGAGCGTAGCGAAGCATTTCACTCGTTTGCATAATTTGGTCATAGGCGCTCGCCCTTTGAGTCTGTAGCGCTCTTTGATCAAATTCAATCAAAATTGAGCCTTTGGAAAACAAATCACCTTCATTGCCATTAACAACAGCAATTTGAGAGTAACTATTAGCGTTCAGTTCAACAACTTCTGACGAAACAACCGTGCCCCCAAGTACAGCGAGGTGAGAGTAACTGCCGTTAGCTACGGTGTAAGTATCACTGGTAAAATCAGCATTGGATTCACTGCCAAGCGCCGCCATCACTGAGTGTGTAGACACACTCAGAAACAATATAACAGCAGTATGTCGTAGGCACGAAATTAGCACAAATTAAAGCAATACAGTTAATAGTTATCTTCTCCAAATTTATTATATATCAGCTACTTTTGGCAATGGAGATTCTTATGGCTCTAACTGCTCTTTAAATGCCACAACAAGTGAAATCTAATCGGCGAATACACCGCACTTAACTTTATAATAACCCTATTCAGAATCAACACTAAAAACATGTCAATCGCATTTACACCCGGTGAGCCATCTGGCATCGGCCCAGACCTGGCCGTTATGGTCGCACAACAAGAAAGAGTTCAAAGCATAGTCGCTTATTGCGATCCAAATATTTTACAAAAAAGAGCAAAAAAACTTGGCTTGCCAATTCGTTTGACTGAATCAGCAACAACAAAACCAGGTGAGCTTAGTATTTATCCAATCTCAGCAAAGGTGGATGCCGTCCCGGGATTGCTCAATGCCAATAACTCTGAATACGTGCTTGAAACTTTAACAACAGCTGGCAAGCATTGTTTAAGTGGAGAGGCTGATGGCCTGCTAACGGGCCCAGTTCACAAGGGCATTATCAATGAGGCAGGCGTTGAGTTTAGTGGTCACACCGAATTTTTTGCCAAACTAAGCAATGTCAGTAAAACAGTTATGTTGCTTGCCACCGACACCTTGAAAGTCGCCCTAGCAACAACCCACCTGCCTTTGAGTCAAGTCTCAAAAAGCATCACTCAAGACTCATTAACGCAGGTGATTGAAATCATCAATCATGATTTTCGCTATTTTGGTATAAAAAAACCACACATTCTGGTTTGTGGTTTAAACCCACACGCAGGAGAAGACGGCCATTTGGGCGATGAAGAGATAACAACCATCTCGCCAGTAATTCAAAAATTAAACACCAAAGACTGTCACTTGTCTGGCCCAGTTCCAGCGGACACCGCCTTCACTCCTGACTCATTAATGGGTATTGATGTGGTCTTGGCAATGTATCACGATCAAGGCCTACCAGTGCTGAAAACACTTGGCTTTAAAAAATCAGCCAACATCACTTTGGGTCTGCCATTTTTTCGTACCTCAGTTGACCACGGCACTGCATTGGACCTTGCTGGAACCGGAAATATCAGCTTGGGCAGTTTTCATACCGCCCTCTCCTACTTTAATGCACTGAGTGATTATGCAGCACAAGGCTAGAAAACGTTTTGGACAAAACTTCTTAATCGATTCTCAAATTATTGAGAGAATTGTCGCCACCATCGCCCCCAATGCAAAAGACAATCTTATCGAAATTGGCCCTGGAAAAGGTGCGTTGACGCTGCCATTACTTGAACACTTAAATGAAATGAATGTCATTGAGATTGACCGAGATTTAATAGCGTTACTGGAAGCGCAAAATCATCAGAAGCTCAGCGTTATAGAGGCGGATGCACTTAAATTTGATTTTGGCCAACTGAAAGACAAGGCAAGAATTGTGGGCAATCTGCCTTACAACATCTCTTCGCCTCTACTGTTTCATTTGTTGACGCATCGACGCAACGTTATCGATATGACCTTCATGCTACAAAAAGAAGTGGTTGATCGAATTGTCGCACCCCATGGCAGCAAAACTTATGGTCGCTTAAGCGTCATGATGCAAGCTTTTTTTGACGTTGAATTGATGTTTAGCGTACCCAAAGAATCTTTTGATCCTCAGCCAAAAATAGAATCGGCAATCATCTACTTCAAACCCAGAACGGATGCAGCACTTAGTGAATCAACACTTTTAGAAAAAGTTGTAAAGGCTGCGTTTTCACAACGTAGAAAAACACTTAGAAATTGTTTAAAATCAATCCTTACTCAAGAACAAACCGACATCGATTTGTCACGGCGTGCAGAAATGCTCAGTGTTGATGAGTTTATTAACCTAACCAAAGACTATGCAAAACAAAATTGACATTGATGTAGAGGTCACCTATCTACCCAACCAATCAAACCTTCCTAACGGTCAGTATGCTTACGCCTACACGATCACTATTACCAACAAGGGTAATAGTGGCGCTCAATTAAGAACAAGGCGCTGGCTAATAGAGGATGAGTCTGGCCTTGTCGAAGAAGTTGTTGGCGAGGGCGTTATTGGCTTGCAGCCACACCTTTCACCAGGAGAAAGCTTTGAATACAGTTCGGGCGCTATCATTAATACCGAAACTGGCTCAATGAAAGGCGCTTACGGCATGATTAATGACGAAGGGCAGCGCTTCGAAGCCATCATTCCAGAGTTTGTTCTCAGCAAACCTTACACGCTCCACTAGGCACTTAACATGGATTATGCTATTGGGGATGTGCAGGGTTGTTTTGACAGCCTCCAGAAGCTACTAAAAAAAATACATTTTAATGCCGAATGCGATCGACTATTTTTTTTAGGTGATGTTGTCAACCGTGGAAACAAGTCTTTGGAAGCACTTCGATTTATAAAATCACTCAAAGACAACGCTCAAATGGTTCTTGGAAACCATGACTTCCATCTCTTGGTTTGCGCACTAACACCACATCAGCCAAATCGAAAAGACACTTTTCACGACATATTGAATGCACCTGATAAAAACTCACTGCTTGACTATTTGCTCACACGGCCGCTATTGATTGAGCACAACAACGCCTTATTAGTGCACGCAGGCATTCCACCACAATGGGATAAAGCAAGTGCGCTCCAGCAGAGCAAATTAGTTGAAAGCCACCTACAAAGCGGTGCTATTGAGAAATTTCTTAGCGTCATGTACGGCAACGAGCCCGCCAAAGAATCCGACTGCTTGAACGAAGAAGAAGTCTGTCGATACGCTATCAATGCAATGATGCGCATGCGCTTTTGCAAAGAAGATGGCGAATTAGAATTTGAACATAAAATGGATGCGGATGAGGCACCCAGTGGCTTCAAGGCCTGGTTTATGCACGAAAACAGAGCACTAAAAAACACCGACGTGCTCTTTGGTCACTGGTCAACTTTAAACAACATCAGTGTCGAACGCATCCATCCCTTGGATCATGGCTGTGTTTGGGGAGAAAAGCTCAGCGCACTTAACTTGGAAACTCATCAACTAACTTCTGTGCGCAGCATCGAAGTTAGTTAAAAGTTGTCACTTCTAAGCTTGATAGCGCCTTCAAAAACAAACTCAGCAGGGCCTGACAAGTAAACGTCGCCATCAGTGCAATGCTCAATTAAAGCATCACCGCCAGTCAAATGCACCGTTACCACATCATCTAACAACCCCATTTGTTGACCGTGCACAACGGCAGCCGCAGCACCAGAACCACAAGCCAAAGTCTCACCAACACCGCGCTCAAAAACGCGTAGGTCTATCTCGGCTCGATTAACAATACTCATAAAGCCAACATTGGCACTTTGTGGGAAAAAATCGGCATTTTGTATCTTGGTCCCAATAACCTCAATATCACTATCATTAAAGCTGTCAGCTATAATGACAGCATGTGGATTTCCCATCGATAAGGCACCCATAGAAACCCCCTCAACATGGTATTCTTTTGCCAATTTCTGAATAGAAATTGGCACCCTAGATGGCTCAAAAACAGGAGCGCCCATATTGACTCTAACGGTGTTATCTCGATTCACTTCAAGAGTCATAATGCCGGCGCGCGTTTCTACTGTGATCTTTCTGCTGTTAATTAAATCCTTTTCAACAACATAACGCGCAAAACACCTTGCGCCATTGCCACACTGCGACACTTCTGAACCATCGGAGTTGAAAATTGTGTATTGGAAATCAACACCAGCACTGATGGCTGGCTCAACCATGAGCAATTGATCAAATCCAACACCAAATTTTCGATCAGCCAAGTCGCGAATTTCTTCACAGGACAGGCAAACATTGCCTTGAGTGTTATCAATAACGATAAAATCGTTCCCAAGTCCTTGCATTTTCGTAAAATATACCATAGCGGTATTTTAACGATATGCGCACCCAATATTTCTATAATGCCTTAACAAAGCCCAACACCGTACTTTTATATGATCACACCAAGCAGTATCAACCTTAACAAGACAAAAAACACGCTAACCGTTTCTTTTGAAGGGGTTGATTACCCATTGTCAAGTGAATTTTTACGGGTTTATTCACCTTCGGCTGAAGTCCAAGGTCACAAACCAGAGGACGCTGTACTGCAACTTAATAAAGAAAATGTGCTAATACAAAACGTTCGCCCAATGGGCAATTACGCCGTTGTACTGCATTTTGACGATGGTCACGATACCGGCATCTATTCGTGGTCATATTTACACCATTTGGCGACCCGTCAAGGACAGCTTTGGAATGAATATCTAGAAAAGGTCTCACAAAGATTGTCGTCCAAGTGAGTGCTAATTCACTCATTCACCTTCGAAATCATGACAAAAAATGTACTAGATTCCCTATCTGGCGCGATATTTTGTTAAAATTATCTTCGGCTCAAATCACTTATTAACTTCATTCGAGTATATAATGAGCCCAAAATTTGACAATTGTTAACAACAACCATGAAAAATAAAATTATTCAAATTAGTATCATTATTGGCCTGCTCTTCTCGGTTCAAGTTGGCGCCGCCCCAATTAAAAACATTGAACTTTCGGGACTTGATGTTATTCCAGATAGCACCGTTTTAAATTACCTCCCTGTAAGTGCTGGAGACGAAATCACTGGTGCAACATCTGACCAAATTATTAAAACACTGTTCGCTACTGGCTTTTTTAGTGATGTCGTTGTCTCCATTGAGATAGATACGATTTATGTTGCCCTTGTCGAAAATGCACACATCAAATACATTGACGTACTTGACTATACCGATAAAGTGCTAAACAGCGACACCGTTAATTCCACATTGGGCGCTTTGGGCTTAAGCTCAGGCGAAGTCTACAACAAGAGAAATCTTTTTGAGACAATATCAGCATTCAAAGCAATGTATATCGCTGAGGGTTTTTACAACATTGAAATTGAACAAAATATTGACTTAGACCTTCAAAACAGAATTGGTATTGAGCTTGTTATTACAGAAGGTAAAAGAGCGAAAATTGGCTCAATGAACATCAATGGCTCTGTTGTCCACACCGAAGATGAACTGCTGGATTTATTTGATATTGGTGTGGCTGGTAATTTTCTTATTAATTTCTTTACTGACAAAGACCGCTATACGGATAAAGCGCTTAACAATGGGCTAGAAAAATTGCGTAGCCTGTACTCAAATAATGGCTACCTTGATTTCTCAATTAACAGTGTTAACACCACCTTGTCCGATGACAAAGAGACTATTAATATTGCAATAGAAGTGGCCGAAGGCGCCCAATACACATTGGGAAATCTTACTTTTAGTGGTAATTTGGGCAATCAGTCAGCCGATAATTTGCTTGCGCTATTCTCACTCAATTCGGGTGCGATATTTGATAGACAGCAATTGGTTAATAGTATTCAAAAAATTAACTACTTATACGCCGACCAAGGCTATGCTCACGTCGACGTAAACCCCATAACTGAGGAAGATTCAGCCTCAAACAGTATTCACCTTAATGTGAACATAACGCTGAATAAAAAAGCCTATATCAACAGAATCACCATCACTGGCAACACCAGAACTCAGGACGAGGTTATTCGTCGAGAAATCGGACTTTCTGAAGGCGGCCTTTATTCGGCTAGCGCCATAAGTGAATCTCTTAATAAGCTCAGAAGGCTTGGATTCTTCTCCAACGTTACTTTGCAAACCTCAAGGCTTGCGGACACGCCTGATAAGATTGACTTAAACTTCGTAGTACAAGAAACCAAGACTGGCGCACTTAGCGCGGGCGTATCGCATAGCCAAAGCTTCGGCATGTCGTTTAATGCAGGCATCAGAGAAAAAAACTTTCTCGGCTCTGGCAACACACTTAACGCCGAGCTGCAATACTCAGAAACTTTTAAAAAGCTCAGTTTCTACTTTGAGGACCCTTACTTTAACAATGAAAAACACAGCATTAATTACGGCGTATTTGTAAGCTCAATTGACGACAACGAAGTTTCTCAGGACTCTTATCAAATTAACTCTAAAGGATTTAGCCTTGGTTACGGTGTTCCGCTTACTGAAAATACTCGCCTTAACGCCAAATTGCAATACTCAAACAACAGCATTACATGTGGCTCTACATTCGCCGGTGCCAACTATGAGTCCGCACAGTGCGCCTATGACAGTAGAAATGAAATTAAGCTAAACCTCAACTGGACTGAAAATACGCTAAATCATTATATGTATCCTACAGAGGGCAAAAGCAACACCTTTAATATTGACCTAGGCTTGCCTTTAGGTGACTACCAATACATCAAAATTGATGCCAACCACAGAAACTATAAGCCGCTAAACAACAATCTGACGCTGAAACTCACCGGCGATCTTGGTATAGCAACTGGCTATGGGAGCGAGGCTTTACCATTCTATAAGCGCTATTTTGGTGGCGGTAGTGGCTCGGTGCGTGGCTTTAAATCCAAAACACTTGGCCCGGTCTATCCAAACGGAAACCCTAAGGGTGGTGAATTTTCAATCCTGGGAAGTGCCAATATCATTTCCCCTATTACCTTTATCGATGACAGTGAAAACA
>CAJVZH010000005.1 GCA_913020715.1 uncultured Gammaproteobacteria bacterium | reverse complement strand
TAGAGGTGGAGAGGTTGAGCACGATAGCGTGGATGAGCAGCTATACGATGCTTACGAGCAGCTCCAAGGGGTTCTTTCGCTTGCATCGGATACGAAAACTGGGGCGTTGACGTTGAGTGCCACGACCAATGATCGATCTTTAGCTAAAGAACTTGTTGATATTTATTTAATAGAATTAACAGATTATTTAAAAACAAGAGAAGTTGAGGAAATATCCAACAAAATTAAGTTTTATAAACAAGAATTGGCAATGACCCAAGATGTGGAATTAAAAATGCAGATAGCAAATTTGTTGTCTTCTTTGGTGCAAAAAAGAGTGCTGTCAAATGCGAGTGAATATTATGTCATTAATCAGCTAATACCACCAACTGTAGCTCACATTAAGGATAAGGTGGGGCCAAAGAGGAGTTTAATCCTTGTTTTGTCAATGATTCTATCATTGATGATCGGTGTATTTGGTGCTTTTTTTAAGGAGTTTTTGGTCAAAAATGCTTCTTCGAGAAATTCTTGAAATGACCCGGTTTTAACTACTCATTAGAAGATAAATAAATTGTAGGTTAGTTTTGAGCTATAATTCAGCCAACGCTCATCATGGAACTTTCTTTTGAATTCACCTCAACACTTAGCCATTATTATGGATGGCAATGGAAGATGGGCAGAGTCTAGGGGGCTTCCCAGGGTCAAAGGTCATCATCAAGGTGTTAATGCTGTTCGCAAGGTAGTTAAATATTGCGGTGATATTGGTGTTGAGAGGCTGACATTGTTTGCGCTAAGTTCTGAGAACAAAGGTCGGCCCAAAGAAGAAGTAAAGTGGCTGCTAAAGCTGTTTTTGGCCACATTAAAGTTGGAAGTCAATAAACTAAATAAGGCCAATGTTTGTCTAGAAGTTATTGGCGACATGTCAATGTTTGGTAAGCAATTGCAAGAAGGGGTTGCGTCAGCAGAGAAATTATTATCAAGCAATACAGGCTTAAAACTGGTTATTGCTGCCAACTATGGTGGTAAATGGGATATTACGCAGGCCGTTAGAAAAATAGCTGAATTGAACAAAAGTGGCGGCGTTAGAACAAGTGCAATTGATGAGTCGCTTATTGCACAACACTTATGTTTGAGCGGCAGCCCCGTGGATTTATTGATTCGAACAAGTGGTGAGCAGAGAATCAGTAATTTCTTATTGTGGCAGCTGGCCTATAGTGAGCTATATTTTACAGATACTTTTTGGCCAGATTTTGACGAGAGATGCCTTGAAGAGGCACTTCAATCTTTCGAAGGCAGAGCTCGAAGGTTTGGTCGATAAATAAGAATAGTTGGCGACTTGTTATTTATTTTTGACAATAAATAGTTTTTAAGATGGTTTAAGATTATTAGGCTTGGTTGTGTAATATTGTTTTGATTTGCTCAGCTACAGCTGTTGTTAAATATTTCGATTGAACATGCTTTTGAGCACTAATTGCTATCGAATTAGAAGGTGTTGAATTAGTAGTCACCTCTATGATTTGATTCGCAAGAGCAGTGGGGTCTTCTTTTTTCACCAAATAGCCTGTTTCGTTGTGAGTGATAATTCCCTCAGGGCCGCCGCACTTTGTTGCAATAACACGTTTTATTCTTACCATTGCTTCAATCACCACCATGCCAAACGTTTCGATTCTTGATGGTAGAACAAATATATCAATAGAGTCAACAAAAGCATCTCGTTCTGCGTTCGACACCCAGCCTCTGATCGTCAGCTCACTCTTTAGGTTAAGCCTCCAGCGGAGATAGTGCAGGTATGGTTTGAGCTGCCCCTTGCCGGCAATAATTGCTTTGAATGGCGTGCCATTTTGTTTGAGAATTACCAAGGACTCGATTAAAGTGTGAAAGCCCTTTTTGCGCCGGAAAAGTCCCATCGCGCCGATAAGAGGCACTTCAGGTAAGTCACGATAAGTGGCTTCTGAGGTGATTTTCACCATATTGGGAACAACATGAATAGGTTTTGTAAAGCCTTCTTCTATTAAGAATTCTTTGACTTTGCTCGAGACTGCAATCAGTTCGTCGGCGTGCTCAATGTGCTTATTGCTGAACCAATGGATAACGCCAATAATTTTAGTTTTATCGCCAATTGCATTGCGCACCAGTTCTAAATCTGATTGTTTGTGGCAAAAAATTAAGTTCGGCTGAATGGCATTGAGCTGGATTTTGAGTTTCTTAATAACGCCGCTCTTAGCAAAGAGTTGGGTTGCTCTTGAGTAGTCAATTTCATAAACAGGCAAGTTGAGTGACTCAATCATCGGTTTTACCGATGCACCCTTGCGCACCACTGAGTGTACTTCGTGCCCAAGGCTCGATAAGGCTTCTGAATACAGGACAAAGGATTGCTTCGGCCCCCCCAAGTCTTTTCCTGAAATAAAGTTAACAATTTTCATTGGCTTTGATTTTATAGCAATCGTTCATACCGCCGGTCTAGATTAGGTGCTGCAATGCCAATAAAAAAGACGCCTTTCGGCGTCTTTTGACCTATTGTATGTTGAGAACATTGACAAATTCGAGTTGGGTAACTCTTAAAAAGGAGAGAGAAATTTGCAATAGGTGTTTTTATTGTATCACTTTGGTCTATATTATGTGGATCAATTTGAAATAAATTCTTAAAGAAACAATAAATGGAAGTCGGGGCGATGGTTTGCACAACTCCATGTAACGGATTGATTATTGGTGTAGTTGGCTTTACCCGAGGTTTTTTACATGATCAGCGCATTTTCTATAAAGAAAATCTAGGTTATCTTTATGAGTGCGATCAATAATTCTTTGACCATCATCACTATGATGAAGAATGTTATGAATTAAGCCATACACTGATTTCATATTTTTGCGATCTTTACTCTTGAGATTGTAGTCAGATATGTTTAACCATCTGTCTTCTGCTGAAGTAATAATCTTGTCTAACTGTGTGATAACTTCACTAATGTCTGAATTTAAACCCATACGTTTATTCTACCGTAACGGATTTAGCTAAATTGCGTGGTTTGTCGACATCAGTTCCTTTGACCAAAGCGACATGATAGCTCAGGAGTTGCAAGGGTATTGTAAAGATAATTGGTGCTGTAATTCGGCCAAGGTTGGAAGTGACGGGTATTACGTCCATTGCTTTCATCGACTTAATATGTGAGTCCTCATCTTCAAAAACAATCATTTGTGAGCCTCTGGATTTTATCTCCTGGAGGTTGGATTTTAGTTTGCCGAGTAACTCGTCATTCGGTGCAATAGCAATCACTGGGATGCTTTCATCGATAAGCGCAATCGGCCCGTGTTTTAACTCACCTGCTGGGTAGGACTCGGCATGGATATAACTGATCTCTTTTAGCTTAAGTGCACCTTCCATCGCAATGGCGTGCATCGTGCCCCGACCTATAAATAAAGCACTGGTTTTGTCTTTAAAACGTTTTGCTAATTCAATTATTTGATCTTCTTGTTTTAACGCCTTGTTGACTAGGCCGGGAAGGCGTTTTAAGCCCTCGACAATAGCTTTTTCTTGTTTTTTATTTATCGTTTTTTGAATGACACCCATAGAGGTGACAAGCAATGCAAGTGCAACCAGCTGCGTGGTAAATGCTTTGGTGCTGGCAACACCAATCTCAGGGCCTGCATGAGTGAGAAAGGTGAGTTCTGATTCTCTGGTGATGCTGGATTCTGCTGAGTTGCAAATGCAAAGTGTGTTGATTTTTTTATTGATTTTCCTGGCTGTTTTCAGTGCTTCAAGCGTGTCTGCGGTTTCGCCGCTTTGTGAAATGGTAACGAAAAGTGTGCCGTCCAATAGAATTGGGTGGCGATAGCGATATTCACTGGCCACTTCAATATTGCAGCGAATTCTTGCAATATCCTCAAACCAATATTTTGCAACAAGGCCAGCATTGTAGCTGGTGCCACAGGCAATGATTTGCACTTGCTTTATTTTCTTAAAGATTTTTTGCGCTTTAGGGCCAAAAGCAGAAAACAATACTTTTTCTTCACCAATGCGAGACTCGAGCGTGTCCCTAATCGATTGCGGCTGCTCAAAGATCTCTTTTTGCATAAAATGCTGATAATCACCAAGATCGACTTGACCTTTTTTTAGCTTCGAGGTTTTGACAGGGCGTTCAACCAAATCTCCTGCGGCATCATAAATGGTGACTTTGCCTAAGGTGAGTTCGGCAATATCCCCTTCTTCAAGAAAGATAAAATCTTTGGTTACTGGCAGTAGCGCCATTTGATCCGAGGCAATATAATTACCTTTTTTGCCAATGCCAATCACTAAAGGGGAGCCTTTGCGAGTGGCAATCAGTGTGTCTGGGTATTTGGGTGAGACAACACCTAGGCCGTAAGCGCCATCGAGCGTCCCGACTGTTTTCTGCACGGACTCTAGCAACGTTTCACTACTCCGCATGGCCAGGTGAATGGCATGAGCGATGACTTCGGTATCTGTGTCTGAGGTGAATTTATAGCCTTGCTCTTTTTGTGAAGTTTTAAGGTCTAGGTAATTTTCAATAATGCCGTTGTGTACGACACTGACGCTATGGTTGCAAATGTGTGGGTGAGCATTTCTGCTAGAAGGCTCACCGTGTGTAGCCCAACGAGTGTGAGCAATACCAATATTGCCTTGTATTTTATGCTTTCGTGTTTTAAGGTTTTCTTCAAGGCTCTCTACCTTGCCAACGGCTCTTGCACGATTAAGCGAATTATCTTCAGCAAGAACCACCATGCCAGACGAATCGTAGCCACGATACTCCAGGCGCTTTAAGCCGTCTAATAATATTGAGCTAACATCTTGACTGGCAACTCCGCCAACGATTCCACACATAGGGCGCTTTAAAAAGGTTTGAAATGAAGATTATAATGAACAATTGCGTTCGATCGAAACAGAACATTCATTATAAAAAGACAATGATTTGCTGACATTAAACAGCAACCACAGATTTTGTTGATAAGACTAGCTCATGTTGCTTGCCAATCAAACTCATCAATAAACATATGCGCTCATCGGAGTTATAGCTATTGAAAATAGCTTCGCAACCTTCGAATGCACCCTCCGTTATTTGTACTTTGTCGCCAGATTTAAAGTTACTAAGTTCAATCACTTTGTCAACGGTTTGGCTATGACGACCTTTAATACAGTGGATAACGTCATCTTGTACTTTGGCAAATTGCAGTCCGAACCTGACAAAATTAGACACACCTCTAGTGGAATGAATGGGTGTCCAGCTTTGGGATTTGTCGTCCAATTGAACAAACAAATAACGAGGAAAAAGTGATACAGTTTTATTGTTAATAATCGCTTTTGGGTGGAAAACTGTATAGTCTTGATTGAGCAAATTTTGCTCGGCAATTGCCTCTTGTTTAGGTTTGGATTGAATCATGTACCAATTTTTCATGCAGGCTATTATAAAGTATTTAAATCCATATTGACCCTTGTTGTTATGTTTTAGCAAGCGGAGTAAAGCGACGTTTTAGACTATAATCCTTAGTCAATGAAAGCCGACCTACACAATCATTCTTACTACTCCGATGGCGTGTTGTCGCCGAGCGCAGTGGTTGCGCTTGCCAATGAGTCGGGTTGTGATTTGTTTGCATTGACAGATCATGATACAACGGATGGCTTGGATGAGGCTATAGAGGCAGCAGCCGAATTACCAGTGAACTTGGTTACCGGCGTGGAAATATCGGCTTTTTGGCGTAATATGACCATTCATATTGTTGGTCTTGACCTTGACACGGAATGTGAAGAGCTGCAAGCAGGATTGCGACACAATCAAGAACAGAGGGCTGAGCGGGCTGAACGTATTGCGCTTGGCTTGAGACGCGCAGGCATTGCAGATGCTATGGAAAAAACACAAGCACTCAGTAAAACATCGATGTTAACGCGTACGCATTTTGCGCAAATGCTCATTCAAGAGGGTTATTGTAAGGATATGAAATCCGTTTTTAGGCGTTTTCTTGTCGGCAAAAAACCTGGTGGCACTCGAGTCGAGTGGAAGGAATTTGATGAGGTCATTGGCTGGATACACGCTGCGGGCGGTAGGGCGGTTCTGGCGCACCCTTTCCGCTACCGCATGACAAATACAAAAATCAAGAAAATGCTGCTAGATTTTAAAGAGGCTGGCGGCGACGCTATGGAGGTAATCACAGCAACCAGTACTGCTGATGAGATTAGTTGGAGTGAGCAATGGGCAAGCGAATTTAATTTGTTATCCTCATGCGGCTCTGACTACCACGGATGGCCCAACCAAAGAATTCGGATGGGTCGACTTGCTGACTTGCCTGAATCCAGTAATGAAATTTGGAAACATTTTACATGTCGATATTAATCAGTATTCACCCGGAAAATCCACAAGATCGCTACGTCAAACAAGTGATCGAGGCGCTCAATTCTGGTGGCGTCATTGCCTATCCAACGGATTCAGGATATGCCTTGGGTTGCACACTGGGAAACAAGAATGGCCTAGAAAAAATTAGGCAAATTAGAGAATTGGATAAACACCATCACTTTACTTTGATGATGCGTGACTTATCCCATGTTGGTGAATACGCAAAGCTGGATAACGCTTCGTTTCGCCTGATGAAGAAAATACTGCCCGGTGCTTACACTTTTATTTTGGAAGGCACAAGAGGTGTGCCTAATCGATTGTTGCATACCAAAAGAAAAACGATTGGTTTGAGAATATCGCACCACAGAGTAGTGCAAGCAATTTTGGATGGGTTGGATGAGCCACTAATGAGTGTTTCGCTGATTCTAGGAGACGCCGAATTTTACAATGCCTGGGATGTTGAGGACAGTGTTGGTAATGCTGTTGAGATTGTTGTTGATGCAGGGCACTGTCCACCCGAGCCAACAACTGTGATTGATCTTTCTGGTGAGCATGCTGTTGTTGCGCGACTTGGTGCTGGTAGTGTTGAACTTCTCCGTTAAGAGTCGATTTGCTTTTAATATGTAATTACAATATAATTACAATTAATGGCTCAAATCATCAAAATTGGTAACTCGCAAGGAATCCGCATTCCCAAACCCATTGTTGAGCTTGCAAGCTTGGCAGGCAAGGAGTTGGATTTTGTCGTGCTCGGCGATGGCTTGTTAATTACAGCTGTAAAGAAACCAAGAGCATCTTGGCAAATGGACAATGAATTGATGGAGTTAGAGATAGCATGGAAATGGTAGAAGAGAATTTGAATCGATTTGATGTCTGGCTGGTGTTGAAAAACCCGGACAAAGGTCGCGTAGTTGAGAATCTAGGCCTTTGCGCCATTATCTCGCCCGATGAGCTGAATACTTTACCCAATAGGATTGTCGCACCAATGACAACCGAATGCGAGAAATTGCCCAGTCGAATTGAGTGTAATTTTGACAATTCAAAGGGCTACATCATGCTTGATCAAATGCGCGTGATTGATAAACTTTGTTTTGTTAAAAAGCTGGGCTCCCTAGAGTTGGCAGTACACGCCAAATTGTGTGATTGCTTGCAGGAGTTCTTTGCGCTGTAGAGCGCCTGTGCGTATAATTAGCGACTTTCGTTAATTTAACAGATACATGAAAGCCGCCGAGATTCGCCAAAAATTCCTTAGTTATTTTGAAAGCAATGGTCATACAATTGAGGCCAGTGCTTCACTGGTGCCGCATAACGACAAAACACTACTTTTTGTTAATGCCGGCATGGTGCCGTTTAAAGACGTCTTTATTGGCGCGGTTAAAAGAGATGACAAGCGTGCTGTTTCTTGTCAGCGATGCATCAGAGCAGGCGGTAAGCACAACGATTTAGAAAATGTTGGCTACACAGCGCGCCATCACACATTTTTTGAAATGCTTGGCAATTTCAGTTTTGGCGATTACTTTAAAACTGAAGCGATTGGTTTTGCCTGGGAATTTCTAACCGAAGAATTAAAGCTACCTAAAGAAAAGCTTTGGGTAAGCGTCTTTGAAGATGACGATGAGGCGGTTGACATTTGGGTGAACGAAATCGGCTTTCCAGCGGATCGTATTTCACGTTGCGGCGCCAAAGATAATTTCTGGCAAATGGGCGATACCGGCCCTTGTGGTCCTTGCAGTGAGATCTTCTACGATCACGGCGATCATATCCAAGGCGGCCCTCCAGGCACACCAGAAGAAGACGGCGACCGTTTTATCGAAATTTGGAATCTAGTATTTATGCAGTTTGACCGCCAACAAGATGGCACGCTGGTACCTCTTGAGGCGCCGGGCATTGATACTGGCATGGGCTTAGAGCGCTTGGCAGCTGTGCTACAGCATGAGAATAATAATTACGACATTGACAGCTTTAAGGAAATTACAGCCGAGATTGTTGCATTAACGCCAAAAGAAAACAACATCACTGATGACAACGCGTCGGTCAGAGTAATTGCTGATCATATTCGTTCGACTGCCTTTATGATTGTTGACGGCATCCTGCCCTCAAATGAAGGCCGAGGTTACGTCCTTCGACGAATTATTCGTCGCGCCATTCGTCACGGACATACACTCGGCATTAAGGATGTCTTCTTTTACAAGTTAGCAAAAGTCTTGGCGGGTCAGTACAATATTGCTTGCCCTGAAATGGCTGAAAATTTAGCCAATGTTGAAAAAGCACTAGAGAAGGAAGAGGGTCGTTTTATCCAGACACTTGACCTTGGTATGGGTATTTTAGAGGCGGCAATTGATGAGTTGAAAGGCACAGAGATTGATGGCGAGACAGCATTTAAGTTATATGACACATATGGCTTCCCGGTTGATTTAACCGCCGACGTTGCCAGAGAGCGCGGCTTAACGATTGATATGAACGGCTTTGACAGGGCAATGGACGAGCAGAAAAATCGCGCTCGCCAAGCAGGTGATTTTGATGCCAAGGCCACATCGGTTGCAATTGAAGAGGCGACAGACTTTTTGGGCTACACCCTTTATGAGAATAGCGCAGATATTACCGCGATTATTAAAGATGGCACTAAAGTTAACTCAATTTCTGAGGGCGATGAGGCTATTGTTGTTCTGAATCAAAGCAGTTTTTACGGCGAATCGGGCGGACAAGTTGGCGACAGTGGTGTGCTCCTGACAAGCAGTGCAGAATTTCGAGTGGCTGACACCCAAAAACAAGCCTCAAACGCCTTTGAGCATTATGGCGCTTTAACAAGCGGCACAATGAATGTGGGTGATGCTGTTGAGGCTAGAGTGAATGTTGAGCGACGAAAGAAGATCATGAATAACCACTCAGCAACACACCTTATGCATGAGGCCTTAAGGCAGATTTTGGGCGACGGTGTGCAGCAAAAAGGCTCTTTGGTCGAGTCGGACAAGTTGCGCTTTGATTTTTCCCACGATGAAGTTATTACTAGCGAAGATCTTAATAAAGTCGAAGCGATTGTCAACAGACAAATTCTTGGTAATGCTCAAGTTGAAACCGAAGAAACAGACATTGAAACTGCTAAGAAAAAAGGCGCAATGGCACTTTTTGGTGAAAAATACGGTGACAGCGTGCGCGTACTGTCAATGGGCGACGATAACTTTTCGGTTGAGCTTTGTGGTGGCACCCACGTTGAGCGTTTGGGTGATATTGGTCGTTTTAAAATCCTATCAGAAAGTGGCATTGCCGCAGGCATTCGCCGCATTGAGGCTGCGACCGGTTTTGATGCATACCAGCTAGACAAAAAAACAGAGTCCAGTCTTGAACAAATTGCAAAACTTACCAAGTCAAACAGCGCTCAAGCTGTAGATAAGGTTACTCAACTTATTAAAAATCAGAAGGCCCTCGAAAAGCAAATTGCGTCGTTCCAAAAACAATTGGCCAGCTCTCAAGGTGACGAGTTAACCGATCAAGCGAAAGAAGTTAATGGCATCAAATTACTTGCAACCGAAGTCACAGGTGTTGGCGCTAAAGATTTACGTGATTTAGCGGATAAGCTAAAAGACAAATTAGGTTCAGCAGTGATCGTGCTAGCGGTTGTTGATGGTGACAAGGTTGCTTTGGTTGCTGGCGTCACCAAAGATTTAACGGATAAATATCAAGCTGGAAAAATCCTGAACCATGTTGCGACGCAAGTCGGCGGCAAGGGTGGTGGCAGAGCAGATATGGCACAGGGTGGCGGAACGGATCCAGCCAAATTAGCTGAAGCTTTAGCTTCAGTTCAAGATTTACTTTAACTGTTGCGCGCGATTTTTGTTTATGTCTTTGTTATCGGTTTGCTCAAATCAGTCATTTATCAATTATAAATTCCTGATTTTCGCAACACCTTACGCCTCGACCTAATTCAAAAAATCACATCATAATTGGCGGTGTGCAGATGTATTGCAACTTCAGCCTATTTTATTTAGTCGTTCAAACCAGCGAGTTAACTTAATGATTTACTTGGTTTTTGTTGAGAAGGTATAATATTTCGCCTATGGATTGGATGCAGTTATCACTACAAACAGATCAAGCGAATGCAGATTTAGTTTCTGAGGTGTTAATGGGTTTGGGCTCGGTCTCGATTACTTATTTAGACACGAACGATGATGCTATTTATGAGCCGCCAGTGGGTGAAACACCACTATGGCAGCATGTCACCATCAACGCTTTGTTTGATATGGGTGTTGATCAAGGGCATATTAGTAAAACATTGTTGGATTTGTGCGACACTAAAATTTTGAATTTTGAAGTATTGGCTGATCGCGTGTGGGAAGACGAGTGTAAGAAAGATTTTCATGCAATGCAATTTGGCAATCGAATTTGGATTTGCCCATCATGGGAAACGGCAGCTAATTTACCCGACGATGCTATCGTGATTGATATGGATCCCGGCTTGGCATTTGGTACTGGTACACATCAAACAACGGATTTGTGTTTGCAACATTTAGATAATTATCCACCTCAAGATTTGGTGGTGATTGATTACGGTTCCGGCACAGGAATTTTGGCAATTGCAGCAGCTAAATTAGGTGCAAAGAGTGTTGTTGCTATTGATAACGACCCTCAAGCAGTGCTGGCAACAAGAGCCAATGTTGCGAATAACCACTGTGAGAACATTATCGCCATTCATCACACGGATGATAATGAGGTGCTTGAAAAGTGCGATTTATTGATTGCTAATATCCTAGCTAATCCTTTGATAGAGTTGGAGTCTGTCTTTGCCGACCTAGTCAAAGAAGGTGGCAGCATTGTTCTTTCAGGGATTTTGGATGAGCAATTAGAGATGATTTTAGAGGCTTATCAAATGCATTTTGAATCTCTTGAGGTGCAACAAAAAGACGAATGGTGCCGAGTTTCTGGCACAAGAAAAAATAAGTAAAAACAACAATAAATAATTATTATGACGCAAGCAGCAACAAAACCTATTAAAGCAGTATCTCTTATTTCCGGCGGTCTGGACTCACTCCTAAGCACCAAGCTAATGATTGACCAAGGCATTCATGTTGAGGGCATTAATTTCTTTACAGGTTTTTGCGTCGAAGGCCATACCCACGCTATTCGTAAGCAGAAAAAAGACAAGCCAAAGCGCAATAACGCACTGTGGGTCGCCGAACAATTAGGCATTAAACTGCATATTATTGACGTCATTGAAGAATATCGCGATGTGCTTTTAAACCCTAAGCACGGTTACGGAAAAAATATGAATCCATGCCTTGACTGCAAAGGTTTTATGGTGAAAAAAGCCAAAGAATGGATGCTTGAAAATGACTTCGATTTTATTATTACCGGCGAGGTAATGGGTCAGAGACCCATGTCACAGCGTAAAGAAACCATGCCTATTGTGCAAGCTGAATCTGGCGCGGATGATTTATTGTTGCGCCCATTGTGCGCACAGCATTTGCCACCAACCAAGCCCGAGCTTGAGGGCTGGGTTGATCGCGATCAGTTGCTTGATTTTTCGGGCCGCAATAGAAAGCCACAAATGGCTTTAGCAAAGGAATATGGTTTTGATGACTACGCCACACCAGCTGGCGGCTGTTGTTTTCTAACAGATAAGCAATACTCGGACAAATTGGTGGATATGTGGGAAGCCAGAGGCTCTCGTGAATATCAATTGGATGATTTAATGATGCTCAAAGTTGGAAGACATATTCGCCCCAATAAGCGCTTTAAGCTGATTGTCGCTAGAGAAGAGGGCGAAGTTAAATTTATGGAAGGTTATCGCAACCAATATTCAAATCTTTATCCAACAAGCTGCAATGGCCCATTGGCGCTGATTGATGGCAAGCCGAATCAAGAAGATCTTAAGACGGCTGCAAAAGTCATCGCACGATACTCTCAGGGTAGAAGTGAGGGCTCTGTTGATGTGGAAGTGCGACTGGAGTCAGGTGTTCAGCAGCAGTTTAGTGTGGCACCGCTTGATGAAATTCCTCAAGAGTGGTTTGTCTAACTCAAAGAGCTAAATTCTTTTAATTTCTTTGTTTGCGTATTTCTTCTTTGGTTATTTAGAATTAGCTAAAATCCCAGCAGAAAAATAACACTTACGCCTCAAGCTATCAAGAATTCCCTAATTTACTAGGCACAAGCACTAGCCGCCGCCAACAGCCTTAATGATTTCGATTTTATCGTTATCGGACAGTAAAAATTCTTCGTGAGCGGATTTGGGAATGATCGCTTCGTTGACTTCCAGTGCAATTCTCTGATTTTGACAGCCTAAATGTTCAATTAAGTCCCTAATATTAGGATTATTGGGTAGTTCGAGAGACTCCCCATTGACGAGTATATTCACAATTATTCTATTTGGCAATTAATGCCATAATTATAGCAGTGGTTCTTCAAATTGATCTTAAATAAAAAACCACCGCATGGTAAAATTTGCGAAGTTTTGTGTGTGATTTTTATTGGAGATTTATTTTGCCTCACCCCGCCTTATTAGCACTTGAAGATGGTCAACTTTTTTGGGGTCAATCAATCGGCTCTAATGGCGATACAGTTGGAGAAGTGGTATTCAATACCGCCATGACTGGTTATCAAGAAATTCTCACCGACCCCTCTTATTCGCAACAGATTGTTGCACTTACTTATCCTCATATTGGCAACACTGGCATCAATACAGTTGATGAAGAGTCTGACGCCATTTATGCGGCTGGACTTATTATCCGTGATTTGCCGTTAGCGCTAAGCTCTTGGCGTTCGCAGATGAGTCTCGATGAATACTTATCTAGCAACAATATTGTCGCCATTTCAGATATTGATACCCGTGCATTAACGCGACATTTACGCGTCAACGGTGCACTCAAAGGTTGTATTGTTGCGGGCGAGAATATTGATGAAAAAGAAGCTATTGCTAGGGCTCAAGGTTTTGCTGGACTGAAAAATATGGATTTAGCAAAAGTCGTTTGCACCACCGACTCGTATAGCTTTAGTCAGGGAAGTTACGACTTAGAAACCACCGACTTTATCAAGACAGATGCAAAATTTAAAGTAGCTGTTTATGATTACGGCGTTAAGAAAAATATTTTAAGAATGTTGGTTGATCGTGGTTGTGAATTAACCGTTTTTAACGCACAAACGAGTGCAGAAGACATTTTATCAATTGAACCTGATGGCGTTTTTCTTTCCAATGGTCCAGGCGATCCAGAGCCTTGCGATTACGCCATTGATAGTATTAAAACACTACTCGACAAGGATTTGCCAATTTTTGGTATTTGCCTGGGCCACCAGTTGTTGTCGCTTGCTAGTGGTGCTCAGACTGAAAAAATGAAGTTCGGCCATCATGGCGCTAACCACCCGGTGCAAGATCTGGCTACCGGACAAGTGATGATCACTTCACAGAACCATGGTTTTGCGGTGTCAGAGGCGAATATGCCCTCGCATTTGGAGGTAACGCACCGATCTTTATTTGACCAAACTATTCAAGGCGTTAGTGTGAAAGGCAAGTCGGCCTTTAGTTTTCAAGGGCACCCTGAAGCCTCGCCGGGTCCGCACGATGTCAGTGGTTTGTTTGATCAGTTTATTGAGAATATGTCGAAATGAAGAAGACTTTAATAGGTTTGCTATTAATTTTTTCTTTGGCATTTTCCGCTAGTGCGAATACTGCGAACAACGATCCTTTAGAGGGTCTTAACCGTGTATTTTTTAGCTTTAATCAAGCCTTGGATGAGGCCTTGATTAAGCCTGCGGCAAAAAGTTATGAAAAGATAATGCCCTCGTTTTTTAAAGACAGATTGGGTGATTTTTTCTCCAATTTAGGGGATGTGGCCACCGGTGCAAACCAATTGTTACAATTTCGCTTTGACGAGGGTTTTGAAACAGTGGGCCGTGTGGCGGCCAACTCAACCGTGGGTTTGGGTGGTTTATTTGACGTTGCTACAGGGATGGGCTTGAAGAAAGGCGATGAGGACTTTGGTCAAACGATGGGTGCTTGGGGTATTGGTCAAGGGCCTTACTTGGTTCTGCCGTTTTTTGGCTCGACAACGCTGCGTGACTTGACCGGTACAGCGGCTGATGCAAAATTAGACGCAAGTATGTTTGATGGTTTAGACGGCGTTGAAAAAAGAACATTAAGTGCACTGGATGTTCTAAGTGCAGAAAAAGACAAAACACAAGTGAGTGTTTCATTTGCGTCAAGCGATGCTTACACAGTTCAGCGACAATTGTATTTTAGTGAAAGAGAAATGGCCATTTTGGATGGTCTACCAGCCGTTAGTGGCGAATAATTTTATTTAGAGAATCATGCCAAAAAGACAAGACATAAAAAGCATTTTAATCATCGGCGCAGGCCCTATTGTAATTGGCCAAGCTTGTGAGTTTGACTACTCCGGCGCACAGGCGTGTAAGGCACTACGCGAAGAGGGCTACCGAGTGATCTTGGTGAACTCGAATCCAGCTACGATCATGACCGACCCTAAAATGGCGGACGCAACCTACATCGAGCCAATCGAGTGGAAAACGGTTGAAAAAATTATTGAAAAAGAAAGACCCGATGCTCTATTGCCAACAATGGGTGGTCAAACGGCACTTAACTGCGCGCTAGATCTTGATTATAACGGCGTACTGAAAAAGTACAATGTGGAAATGATTGGCGCCAATAAGGAGGCGATTGATAAGGCGGAAGACCGTGATTTATTCCGTAAAGCCATGTTGAAAATTGGCCTGGATATGCCCAAAGCAGCGGTTGCGCATAATTTGGACGACGCCTTTACAATTCAAAAAACTGTTGGCTTTCCGACGATTATTCGCCCTTCATTTACGATGGGTGGTTCTGGCGGTGGTATTGCCTACAACAAGGAGCAATTTGTTGAAATTTGTCAACGCGGTCTGGATTTATCACCAACGAACGAGCTTTTAATTGAAGAGTCAATTCTCGGTTGGAAAGAGTTTGAGATGGAAGTGGTGCGTGACCACAAAGACAATTGCATCATCATTTGCTCGATTGAGAATTTTGATCCAATGGGTATTCATACCGGCGACTCCATTACCGTTGCTCCCGCACAAACATTAACCGATAAAGAGTATCAAGTGATGCGTAACGCCTCTCTTGCAGTGTTGAGAGAAGTTGGTGTTGACACTGGCGGCTCGAATGTGCAATTTGCTCTCAATCCAGAAGATGGCCGATTGACCGTTATCGAGATGAATCCTAGGGTTTCTCGTTCTTCAGCCTTGGCATCAAAAGCAACCGGCTTTCCAATTGCCAAAGTCGCTGCGAAACTGGCTGTGGGTTACACCCTTGACGAGCTTACTAACGACATTACTGGCGGCAAAACACCGGCCTCATTCGAGCCAAGTATTGACTATGTTGTTACTAAAATTCCGAGATTTGCTTTCGAAAAATTCCCGAAAGCAGACGATCGTCTAACCACACAAATGAAGTCGGTGGGCGAAGTCATGGCGATGGGGTCAACCTTCCAAGAGTCATTACAAAAAGCACTACGCGGCCTAGAGACCGATAAATCGGGCTTAGATCCTATTGTTGATCTTGGCGCCGATGATGCGCGCGGCAAAATCCGTAGCGAGCTGATTTCAGCCGGCGCCGATAGAATTTTCTATCTTGCCGATGCCTTTAGATTTGGCATGACACAAGAAGAAGTGTTTGATCTTTCAAAAATTGATCCGTGGTTTTTGGCTCAGGTTGAGGATTTAATCAAATCTGAAATGGCCATTACCGGCACTCCTATTGCTGAAGTTGGGCGCAATACGTTGTTTCAATTAAAGCGCAAAGGTTTTTCTGATAGTCGCCTTGCCAACTTGTTGTATTGCAGCGAAGAGGCAGTGCGCCAAAGAAGAGAAATTCTTAATATCAAGCCTGTATTTAAGCGAGTAGATAGCTGTGCAGCGGAGTTTGACACGCAAACAGCCTATCTGTACTCCACTTACCAGCAAGAGTGCGAAGCCAATCCAACAGGCAACAAAAAAATCATGATTTTGGGTGGCGGCCCTAACCGTATTGGTCAGGGCATTGAGTTTGATTATTGCTGTGTTCACGCCTCAATGGCGCTTAGAGAGGATGGTTATGAAACCATCATGGTCAACTGCAATCCAGAGACCGTTTCAACCGATTATGATATTTCTGATAGGCTGTATTTTGAGCCGCTAACGTTAGAAGACGTACTGGCTGTTATTGATATTGAAAAACCGGAAGGCATCATTGTGCATTATGGTGGACAGACGCCGTTGAAATTAGCACAAGCTCTTGAAGATAGTGGCGCAAAAATTATTGGCACCAGTCCGGATGCTATTGATTTGGCGGAGGATAGAGAGCGTTTCCAAAAAATGATTCAAAAACTAGGCTTGAAGCAGCCACACAATGGCACGGCACGCTCACAAGAGCAGGCCATTGCTATTGCTGACGCTATTGGCTTCCCATTGGTTGTTCGACCGTCTTACGTTCTTGGTGGGCGCGCAATGCAAATTGTGTTCGACAAGGATAGTCTTGAACGCTATATGCACACTGCTGTACAAGTGTCTAATGATTCACCAGTTCTTCTGGATTCATTTCTAGACCATGCCATTGAAGTTGATATTGATGTGATTAGTGACGGTACAGATGTGGTTGTGGGTGGCATCATGGAGCATATTGAGCAAGCCGGTATTCACTCAGGCGATTCAGCTTGTTCGTTGCCGCCGTATTCACTGTCAAAAGATGTTTGTGATGAAATGCGCCAACAGGTGGTTGCAATGGCTAAAGAGCTGAATGTGATTGGCTTAATGAACACGCAACTTGCCTATCAAGATGGCGAAATCTATGTGATTGAAGTCAATCCAAGAGCGTCGCGTACCGTACCTTTTGTTTCTAAAGCAATTGGCGTACCCCTTGCCAATATTGCTGCACGAGTAATGGCGGGTATTTCCTTGAAAGAACAAGGCTTTACCGAAGAAGTTATCCCAGCACACTATTCGGTTAAAGAATCTGTTTTCCCATTTAATAAGTTCTTAGGTGTGGATCCAATCCTAGGGCCAGAAATGCGCTCTACGGGCGAAGTTATGGGTATTGGCACAACCTTCCCAGCAGCCTTTGACAAAGCCTTCTTAGCAGCTGGTGAAATCCTCCCTACTGGTGGCAAGGTGTTCGTTAGTTTGCGTACTCTAGATCGTGGCCACTTAGTGCGTTTGGGTGAAAAATTGGTGCGTAACGGTTTTGAAATCGTCTCAACCCGTACCAACAAGGAAATACTCAATGACTCAGGTGTTGAATGTACAATGGTCAACAAGGTATCTGAGGGTTCGCCGCATATTGTCGATATGATTAAAAACGATGAAATCGGCTTAATCATTAATTCTACCGACGACACACAGAGTCTTGAAGATGCGGCCGTGATTCGTTGCCAGGCCTTGGTGCATAAAGTGCCTTGCACTACAACCGTTGCTGCTGCTTACGCGATGATCGATGGCTTAAAGTCAAACGACATGCTTGAAGTGCGTTCGCTCCAATCTCTGCATAATTAAAGGCTAGTAAGAATATATGGAAGCAATACCAATGACCGTTGCTGGCGTTAAGGCGCTAGAAATCGAGTTGTCACACCTTAAGGATGTTGAGCGTCCGCGTATCGTCAATGATATTGCTACGGCGAGAGAGCATGGCGATCTTAAAGAAAATGCCGAATATCACGCTGCCAAAGAAGAGCAAGCATTTGCCGAAGGCCGTATTCAAGAAATCGGATCAAAGCTTTCCCGTATGCAAGTGATTGATGTCACTCAACTTAATCAAGACGGTCGTTGTGTATTCGGCACCACGATTGGTTTGATGAATCTTGCTGACGACAGTGAGACTACTTATCAAATCGTTGGTGAAGATGAAGCCGATATTGCTTTGGGTAAAATTTCTTGCCACTCCCCAATCGCCAAAGCGCTGCTGGGCAATGAAGAGGGCGATGAAGTTACCGTTAAAGCGCCAAAAGGTGATATTATTTACGAAATCCTAGAGGTTCAGTATATATAGTCCCGTTTAATGGCCTATCTAAAAAGCAGATCTGGCCTATTATTCTTTCTTCAGTAGTATGATGAAGACATTATTATTCACTATTTTAGATATAGACATACTTTAATAGTGTGTCCCAATCCCTTTTTAGTTGGAGAAAAATATGCCAGGCTTATTGTCAAACGTAGATCCTGATGGATTACTAGAGTACTCAGTTGTTTTTACAGACCGCTCATTAAACCATATGTCGCAATCATTTCAAGGTGTGATGAACGACGTTTCCACGTCGCTAAAGTCAGTGTACAACGCCGAAGCGGTGGTTTTGGTGCCTGGCGGCGGCACTTATGCAATGGAGGCTGTTGCAAGGCAATTTGCCACAGACAAGAAATGCCTTGTTGTGCGCAATGGTTGGTTTAGTTTTCGTTGGACGCAAATTTTTGAGATGGCAGGCATACCCTCTGAAGAAATTGTTCATAAGGCAAGGAGAGAGGGGGGCAATTCTCAAGCACCATTTGCGCCTGCACCGATTGAAGAGGTGGTTGCCTCGATTAATGCAGAGAAGCCAGATTTCGTGTTTGCAGCACATGTTGAAACTGCTTCAGGGATTATTCTGCCCGATGACTATATTAAAGCATTAGCCGACGCCGTGCATTCGGTGGACGGTATGTTGGTGTTGGATTGTGTTGCCTCAGGCACTATCTGGGTTGACATGAAAGATCTTGGTGTTGACGTTTTAATTAGCGCACCACAAAAAGGCTGGAGCGCCTCCCCTGCATTCGGCATGGTCATGCTGGCAGAAAGTGCTAATACATTAATCCCATCAACAAAGAGCACAAGTTTTGCTTGCGATCTTTTGAAGTGGTTGCAAATTATGCAGGCCTACGAAAATGGCGGGCATGCTTATCATGCAACATTGCCAACCGATGCCATCAAAAAATTCAGAGATACGATTGTTGAAACGGAAACTTTTGGCCTTGATAAAGCCAAAGCCAACCAACAAGAGTTGGGTGATAGAGTCAGAGCTCTGCTCGAGAGTCATGGCATTAAGAGTGTTGCTGCCAAAGGCTTTCAAGCACCAGGTGTTGTTGTTAGTTATACCGATGACACGGCAATGCAAAACGGCTCTAAATTCAGCGCTTTGGGTATGCAAATTGCTGCAGGCGTTCCGCTTCAGTGTGATGAGGGGGATGACTACCAAACATTCCGCTTAGGTTTGTTTGGATTAGACAAGCTTGCAGATGTTGACGCTGCTGTTAAACGATTAGAAGATGCGCTAAATCAAGTTATTTAGTTTTTTCAATAAAACAATAAAAAACGCTTAATTTTTAATAATTTGTTTAAAAATAAGCCGTTTTAGCCTGTAACTTAATAAAACACCTATTATTTTTCATATAATAGGTGTTTTTCGTTATTTTTAGCAATATATATAACGATATTTGCAATAAAACGATGTTTTTCAATATTTTTATTTAATAATATTGAAAAATACGAATCTATAACGAGCACTCTAGAATCCACTATACTCAACATTTTCTTAGAAAGGGCTTTGCATTCCTATGAAAGTTGAAAGAATTAGCGAGAGTGACCGCAATGATTGGCAGAATCTGTACCGTGGTTATGCTGATTTTTATCAGACGCCCATGGATCAAAAAACTCTCGACACAGTTTGGTCGTGGATTATTGACGAGCATGAGAATTTTTACGCCATTGGTGTTAAGGATGAGTCGGGCAGATTGGTTGGCTTTATGCACTATCGACAAATGCCCTCGCCACTGAGAGGCGCAATGGTCGGGTTTCTGGACGACTTGTATGTCCATCCTGATGCGCGTGGAAGTGGCGCAGTTCAGGCGCTGTTTAAGGAGTTAAAAGCTATTGCTGCAGACAGGGGCTGGCCATTTATGCGCTGGATAACGGCAAGCGATAATCATCGTGCGCGAGCGCTTTATGATAAGATTTCAAACACCATTGATTTTGTCACTTATCAAATGCCTACGGGCTAAATACTAGGAGAGTTCCTTATGCCATTCTGGGCAATTGCATACTGCGTGTTAATCGCATTGAGTTGCGCATTTGCACTGACGCTTTATAAAATAAGACCGTCTTATTACATTCCTGGGCAAATACTGTCATCAATTTGCAGTGTGTTGATTTTCGTTTTTTATTACGAAACATTCTGGACAAGGCCTCAGTCGGCAACCCTAGTTTTATCCATGATTGGCTTTACGCTATATTGGGAGCTTTGGGAGAATCGCTTTCTTTTTCCCAAAGTACTTAGGCCGGGCGAGGCGGTCTCTGAGCCAGAGTCGCCATTTTCAGGCGAGCCGTTCAAAATCAGCCCCAGGGCTTATATCAGTTTCTGGGCGGTTATTTCTGCTATCGCCTTGCCGATGTTTTTTATTATGGCAGAGTTGATGTTGTCTTATCGTTAACCTAAATTAGGAGTTGAGTTATGCCAATCGAAAGTCAAGATAACAACCTTGGTCAACCCATTGGACTAAACATTGATAATTGGCGGCCTTGTCAACCACCACCTCGCAAAGTGATGCAAGGCTTTTATTGCCGATTGGTTCCGCTCGATATTGCCAAACATGGCAAAAGTCTTTTTGAAGCTTTTGCAGAAGACAGTAACAATCATAACTGGACGTATTTACCGTACGGCCCGTTTGAGAATTTAGCAAGTTTTACTAATTGGCTTGAACAAGCTTGCATGGGAAATGACCCTCTTTTTTACGCTGTCATTAATCAAAGTAATAATGAGCTTGTTGGCATGGCGAGCTATCTTCGAATAACGCCTGAAGTAGGTGCTATCGAAGTGGGACATATTCATTTTTCGCCAAAAATGCAAAGAACACCAATGGCAACTGAGGCGATGTATTTGATGATGGCTAGAGTCTTTGACGAGTTAGGTTACAGGCGCTATGAATGGAAATGTGACGCACTAAATGCACCATCAAAAAGTGCTGCTGAAAGATTTGGCTTTAAATTTGAAGGTTTGTGGCGTCAAGCAACCATGTACAAAGGTCGCAACCGCGACACCACTTGGTACGCCGTAATTGATAAAGATTGGCCACAAATCAAGGCAGCTTATCAAGCTTGGTTGGATCCGAGCAATTTTGACAAGGATGGTGCTCAAAAGTTAAGCCTCTGTATTGACAGGGCTTAAGTTTGACTACCCTCTTGGGTGATGCTTAGCATGCTGCGCTTTAAGCTGGGCATTTTGAATGTGAGTATAGAGTTGTGTGCTCGAAATATCACTATGCCCAAGCATTAATTGCACCGAGCGAAGATCAGCTCCTTTTTGCACCAGATGAGTGGCAAAAGCATGGCGCAGGGAGTGCGGGGATAATGGTTTTTCGATGCCGGCTTGCATGGCGTAAGACTTGATGATATAGAAGAAGTTTTGTCGACTCATGGCCTTGCCACGGTTAGAGAGAAAATAACTGTCACACTGGCCATTTTTGAGCAGCAGAGGTCTTGCTTCTTTCTCGTAAGCGGTTAAATAATCAATCGCAATCTCACCCATGGGCAGCATTCTTTCCTTATTTCCCTTGCCGTGGATGCGAATGTATTCATCTTGAATATGAATGTTGTGATAACTGAGATTAATTAACTCTGAAACCCTTAATCCGCAAGAATACAAAAGCTCCAGCATGGCTTTATCGCGCTTGCCAAATGTCGTAGAATTGCTTGGAGTGTCTAACAGTCTTTCGACTTCATCGATGTTTAGGAAAACTGGCAGTTTTTGCTCTTGCTTGGGGTGTGAAAGCTCTGCTGTAGGATTGTTATCAATCAGTTTATTATCGTGGAGATAATGAAAGAATAGACGCATACAAGTGAGAATGCGCGCTTGCGTTGAGGCGCTCATGTCTTTTTGTTGTCGTTCTTTAAAATAGTCTTGAATGCGTTTTGCGTCTACAGATGAGAGCGCTTGCTTGCCAAGCCACCTGTGAAAGATACTGAGGTCAGATCGGTAAGCAGAAAGGGTGTTTTTACTGGCGCCAGAACTGAGCCAGTAGTGATCAATAAATTGCTCGATTAACGCCGTATCCATAGGTAATCATTCTACTTGACGTACGAATGCTGGGCAAAAAAAATGCCAGTAAAAACTGGCATTTTTAAAATAAGATTTCGCTTATCTCTTTTTAAGCTTCTCAGTAATACGAGCCGCTTTACCTGTAAGGCCACGTAAGTAGTAAAGTTTTGCTTTACGAACTTTACCGCAACGCTTAACAGTCACACTGTCAATCAATGATGAGTGTGTTTGGAAAACCCTTTCAACGCCTTCGCCATGAGAGATTTTTCTCACTGTAAATGCTGAGCCAATACCACGGTTTTTCTTGCCGATTACAACACCTTCAAAAGCCTGAAGTCTTTCACGGTTGCCTTCACGGACTTTTACTTGTACGATAACTGTATCACCTGGAGAAAACTCAGGAATGTCTGATCTTAGTTGCTCGTTTTCAATTTGATCGATTAAATTCACGCTGTTACCTATTGAATTTGGAAAAAACGACAATTATACAGAGTATCTTTGTTGCACACAAGACAGGCTAGGAGATATATTTGGCGAAAAGAGGGCTACAACGGCAGGGCGGTTGTCACCTTGATTTGTTGCAGGAGAATATTAGAGCGAATATTGGTAATAATAGGCATATCGAGCAATTCTTTCATCATGAAATTGGTCAAGTCGTTCAGATTTTTTGCCACTACTTTTAGCATAAAGTCGTATTCGCCAATCATTGTCCAACATTCGAGTACTTCGGGGTGTGTGTTCACCAGTCTTTTAAAGTCCTCACCCGGGAAATGTGAGTGTTTGCCAAGTGAAACGTTAATTATAGCAATGATTTCAAAACCCACTTTTTCACGATTAAGAATGGCAGAGTAATTGGAGATAATGCCAGATTCTTCAAGTTTTTTTAGGCGTCTTTGGCACTGTGTAGGTGATAAGTGAACAACTTGAGACAGTTCGATACTGGTAAGTCGTGAGTTTTCTTGAAGAGCATTGAGCAGTCTAATGTCAAACTCGTCTAATTGGGATTCTGGTGTTTTCATGAGGCGCCGATTATACACTTTTTTATAATATGTGCATAAATAACTGCATGCAATAAAGAAAACACGCATAAAAACTGTATTAATTCTGGAATATAGGCTCGATACGCATACATTCTTCTCTATTTATTTACTACAATAATACTATACAAATAACAAGGGTTGACATGAAGATGACAACTTACCTTGCAAAAACTTCAGATGAGTTTGGCAAGATACATTACACAGCCAAAGAACACAAAGTTTGGCAAGCATTGATTGAGCGACAAACGCCTGCGCTAAAGAATGCTGCCTGTGATTCTTATATTGGCGCCTTGGAACAGATGTCGTTTCCAAGTGATCGCATTCCTCAGTGTGATGAAGTAAGTGAAAAAATTCATCACAGCTCTGGCTGGTCGGTGACACCGGTGTCGGCAATAATTAGTTTTGATCGTTTTTTTAATTTACTGGCTAATAAGCAATTTCCTGTTGCCAGTTTTATTAGACGGGCGGAAGGGCTTGATTATTTGCAAGAACCCGATATTTTTCATGAAGTGTTTGGCCATACTCCTTTATTGAGCGACGCTCAGTTTGCGCACTTTACCCACACCTACGGCTTGGCTGGAGTGGGTGCAACAGACGAAGAAAGAGTGATGTTGGCAAGATTGTATTGGTTCACTGTTGAGTTTGGTTTAATTAAAACGGCTCACGGTAATCGTGCTTATGGCGCCGGCCTAGTGTCCTCAATCGGGGAGTTGCAATACGCTTTAAGCGGCAAACCAATTGTCAAGGAATTCGATTTATTAGAAGTTTTCAGAACACCTTACCGTATTGACATTTATCAACCGATTTACTTTGTGATTGAATCGTTTGACCAATTATTTGATCTGACTTTATCCGAGGTAAAGTTGGCGATTAAAACGGTACAAGAGATGGGCATGGAAGAGCCGCTCTTTGCAATGAATTAATAAGGTTCTGTAAAATTATTAGGAGAAGAGACAATGATTAAAACATGGGAAAACCCGCTAAAAACAGATGGCTTTGAATTTGTTGAGTACGCTTCAAACAAGCCCGAACAATTGGCAGAATTATTTACTCAGCTTGGCTTTGTGGCGATTGCTAGGCATAGAAGCAAGAACGTTACTCTTTATCGTCAGGGTGACATTAACTTTATTCTTAACAATGAAGCTCAAGGTCAGAGTCATGAGTTCTACTCGACACATGGCCCTAGCGCTAACGCTATGGCGTTTCGCGTAGAGGACGCAAATTTTGCCGTTAGTGAGTTAAAGAAAAAAGGCGTTGAAATTATTGACTCTGGCGCTGGCCCGATGGAATTGCAAATCCCTGCAATCCGTGGCATTGGCGACTCACTGCTGTATTTAGTGGATCGTTACAAAGAAATTAATATTTACGATATTGATTTTGTCCCAATTGCCGGTGTTGATCAGCATCCTATCGGCCAAGGCTTGACTTATATTGACCACCTTACGCACAATGTTGAGCGTGGCAATATGGATAAATGGGCTAGTTTTTATAGTGATTTATTTAACTTTAAAGAGATTCGTTATTTTGATATTAAGGGCAAACTTACTAGTCTTAAGTCGCGTGCATTGACCAGTCCATGTGGAAAAATTCGTATTCCTATTAATGAGTCGTCTGACGACAAAAGTCAAATTGCAGAGTATTTAAGTATTCATAATGGCGAAGGTATTCAGCATATTGCACTGGGCAGCGATGATATTTACCAGACGGTTGAATCGCTTCGTGCTGATGGCATGAGTTTTATGTCAACGCCAGATTCCTATTTTGATTGTATTGATAGGCGATTACCTCATCACGGTGAAGATGTGGCCCGTTTGAAGAAAAATCAAATATTGATTGACGGTGAGGCGATTGACAAAGTTGGTGAGGAAGATAAGTTACTGCAAATTTTTACTGATACCGTGATTGGTCCATTGTTCTTTGAGATTATTCAGAGAAAAGGCAATGAGGGCTTTGGTGAGGGCAACTTCCAGGCCTTGTTTGATTCCATCGAACAAGATCAAAAAGAACGTGGCGTCATCTAAAATTGACTAAGGATTTGATATGAATTTGCAAACGGATAATCGACAATACCAAAGTGGTTTTGGCAATCACTTCGAGACCGAGGTCTTAGCGGGTGCGTTACCTGTTGGGCGAAATTCACCGCAAAAGTGTGCTTACGGCCTTTATGCTGAGCAGTTTTCTGGTAGTGCTTTTACCGCTCCAAGGGAGAGCAATAGGCGCTCTTGGCTGTACCGCATTCGCCCGAGCGTCATAACAGAGGATTTTGTGCCTGTGTCTCATGAAGGCCTGTCACTCTCAGCCGAGGATGTGATTAGTAGTCCTAACCAAATGCGCTGGGATCCACAAAGTGAACCATCGACTAAAACGGATTTTATCGAAGGCCTTTTTGCAATTTGTGGCAACGGCTCTGTCGGTCCTCAAATGGGTGTTGGTATCTATTCATACGCTGCCAATAGCGATATGGAAGGTTATTTTTATAACTCTGATGGTGAAATGCTAATCGTGCCACAACAGGGTTTGCTTTGCATTTGTACAGAGATGGGCACGCTGGATGTTACACCAAAAGAGATTTGTGTCGTCCCTAGAGGGTTGAAGTTTCAAGTGGCGTTAAAAGACTCTGATAAGTTTGCTAGAGGCTATGTTTGTGAAAACTACGGCGCCCCTTTTGAGCTTCCGAATCTAGGCCCTATTGGTGCCAATGGTCTTGCCAGTGCTAGAGACTTTTTAACTCCTGTTGCGAGTTATGAAGACACTATCGGTGAGTTTGCATTATTGAACAAATTTGGTGGTCAGTTGTGGCACTCAGCTCTGGATCACTCGCCTTTTAATGTTGTTGCTTGGCATGGCAACTACGCCCCATATAAATACGATCTCAGTCGTTTTAATACTATTAATAGTGTTAGCTTTGATCACTGCGATCCTTCTATTTTTACTGTGCTTAGCTCGCCTTCTTCGAGATCGGGTGTGGCTAATTGCGATTTTGCTATCTTTCCACCACGTTGGATGGTGACTGAAGATACTTTCCGCCCACCTTGGTTCCATCGCAATATCATGAGTGAGTTTATGGGATTGATTGAAGGCGCCTACGATGCCAAAGCCGAGGGTTTTGTACCGGGTGGCGCCAGCTTGCACAACACTATGAGTGTGCACGGCCCAGACGCAATGACTTTTGAGAGGGCTATTAATAAAGACTTGGAGCCAGAGTACCTTGATAAGACGATGGCTTTTATGTTTGAGAGTAATTTGACGTATTCAGTTAGCAAGAAAGCCCTTAAAAGCCCACTTAGACAAACGAACTATCACCAAGTATGGCATGGTCTAAAAAGCCATTTCGATGCTAAAAACACTAAATAATAAGAGAAATTATGATACAAAATACAAACTTAAATTCCACCCATGACGTTAACCGACAAAGCTGGGTGAACTCAGCCAACAGCCATGCTGATTTCCCCATTCAAAACTTACCTTTTGCTGTGTTTAAGCGCAAAGAGAGTAAAGAAGTTTTTCGCGTTGGTGTTGCTATTGGCGATGAAATCGTGGATTTAGCACAGTTGGAGAAGTGCAAGCTGTTTAATACCTCAACACAAAAAAGCCTTAAAGCCTGCGCTCAAAATAGTTTAAATAAATTTATGTCTATGGGCGTCGATGCCTGGTCTGAATTAAGACTGGTGTTGTCGGATGGCCTAACAAAAGGCAGTGCGTTGGAAAAACAACTTTCCACTTGTTTAATTTCGCAGAGACTTGCTGAATACAAGTTGCCAGCACAAATTGGTGACTACACCGATTTTTACACTTCGATTCATCACGCCACCAATATTGGTAAATTGTTTCGCCCGGACAATCCGCTGTTGCCAAATTATCAATGGCTGCCAATTGGCTATCATGGCAGGAGTTCGTCTATCGATGTTTCTGGCCAAACGTTTGCTAGACCGATGGGCCAAACAAAAGCGCCAGATGCCGCTGAACCTAGTTTTGGTGCGGCCAAGAGACTGGATTACGAGCTAGAAGTGGGTATTTTTGTTGGCAAGGGCAATGATATTGGTGAGCGCATCTCAATTGATGACACAGACGATCATATGTTTGGCCTTTGCCTGCTTAATGATTGGTCGGCAAGAGACATTCAGGCTTGGGAGTACCAGCCATTGGGGCCGTTTTTATCAAAAAACTTTGCTACCACTATATCCCCTTGGATTGTCACTACGCAGGCTTTAGCGCCTTATCGGGCGCCGTGGCACCGAGAAGACAGTCATCCGCAACCTGTATCGTACTTGGAGTCGGATAAAAATAGAGCGCAAGGCGGTTTTGATGTTGAGCTGGAAGTGCTCATTGAAACGCAAACAATGCGTGATAATGGCCAAGCGCCACAGAGATTGTCGAGAAGTAACTTTAAGCATTCTTATTGGACGGTGTCGCAAATGCTTGCCCATCACAGCGTGGGTGGTTGCAATATGCGTTCAGGCGACCTACTAGGCTCTGGCACGCAATCAGGCCCCGATATCAGCGAAGCTGGTGCTCTCATAGAGCTCACTAGTGGTGGCAAAAATCCAATTACGTTTGATAATGGCGAAGTTCGTACGTTCTTGGAAGATGGTGATACAATAATAATGAAAGGCTGGTGTGAAGCGATCGATAGTCAGCGACCACGTATTGGTTTTGGCGAGGTTGTTGGCACTTTATTGTCAGTCAATAACTAATGAAGAATACTGAGCAAGCTGCACTTACTTTATTCGATTATCATCGATCGTCTGCGGCCTATCGAGTGCGTATTGCGCTCAATCTCAAGCAGCTTCAATACCAAAGCAAGCGTGTTAATTTGCTGGAATCAGAAGAGGCTTCTGATGGATACAAGGCGCTCAATCCTCAAGGCTTGGTGCCGACATTACTTATCAGAGAGGCAGGTAAAAGTGATGTTGTGTTAACGCAATCGCTGGCGATTTGTGAGCATTTAGAGGAGCTAAAACCCACACCAACAATTTTGCATCAAGACGCCTTGGCAAAGGCGCGCATTCGCTCTCTGTCGCAGCTGATTAGCAGTGATATTCATCCACTTAATAATTTGCGAGTGCTTAAGTATTTAAAAGATGAATTGTTGGTAGATAAAGAGGCAAAACTGGCGTGGTACAGGCATTGGATAGCATTAGGGTTTGACGCGTTAGAAAAGCGCTTAAGCGAGAGTGAAACGGAGAATTTTTGTCATCAAAACCAACCCACTTTAGCCGATATTTGCCTTGTGCCACAAGTGTATAATGCCAAGCGATTTGACTGTGATTTGTCGACCTACCCAAAGATTGTACAGATTGCACAGAGGTGCAATCAACTTCCTGCTTTTATTAAAGCACAGCCTGAAAATATGTAGATTTTCTTTACAATCGTACTTTCATATTATGATTGTTGATTCCTTATGGTGATGTATTGCGCCAAGCATTGGCGCAGATTGTGGCATAATCTAAGGTTGTGCGGAATATAAAGAAATAGTAATGGGCAAGGCAACAGGTTTTATGGAGTTTGATCGAGAAGTGGAATCGTATCGTGATGTAGAAATTCGCATCAACGACTTCGATGAAATTTTCTCTGGCACCCATGATATTGACCACCTTCAACAGCAAGGCTCACGATGCATGGATTGCGGCGTACCTTTTTGCCAATCTGCCGATGGCTGTCCAATTGACAACCTCATTCCAGAGTGGAACCACCTAATTTATACCGACCAATGGCGTGAAGCTCTTGAGCGGTTACATAAAACAAATAATTTCCCAGAATTTACCGGCCGAGTATGCCCAGCACCTTGTGAAGGTTCGTGTGTTTTGGGTATTAATGATCCCGCGGTAACGATTAAAAATATTGAGCAATCAATCGTTGATAAAGGCTTTGAAGAGGGCTGGATTGTTCCTAGGGAAGTGTCCAGCCGCTCAGACAAATCAGTTGCGGTTGTTGGTTCAGGTCCTGCAGGGCTTGCAGCGGCTGATGAGCTAAATCAGATGGGTCATTCAGTAACGGTTTATGAACGTAGTGATCGAATTGGTGGTTTGTTGATGTACGGCATCCCCAATATGAAATTAGGCAAAGATGTGGTTAACCGTCGTGTCGATATACTCAGAGCCGAAGGAATTGAATTTATCACCAGTACCGATATTGGTAAAGATATTGGTGTCTCTGAATTGCAAGAGCAGTTTGACGCCGTTGTCTTTACGACAGGCGCAACCAAGGCGCGTGATTTACCGGCTGATAACCGTGATGCAAAGGGTATTTACCCAGCAATGAGTTACTTAACGGCAAATTACAAGAGTTTGCTCGATCACGGTCATACTGATGAGGGCGAGTTTTCTGCAAAAGGTAAAGATGTAATTGTCATCGGTGGTGGCGATACGGGTACAGACTGTATTGGCACATCACTCAGACAAGGCGCAAAATCGATTGTTAATTTTGAATTAATGAGTCAACCACCTACTGGCAGAGCAGATCAAAATCCTTGGCCGGAGTGGCCGCTGATTTATCGTGTGGATTATGGCCATGAAGAAGCGACCGCTGTTTTTGGCAAGGATCCAAGACAGTATCAACTGCTAACCAAGTCATTCATTAAGGATAGTGATGGTCATGTCAGTGGTATTAATACCGTCAATGTAGTGTTTGAAAATGGTCAGCTGAATGAAATTGCCGGCACTGAGAGAACTTGGGATACGCAATTGGTGTTGCTGTCGATGGGTTTTGTTTCCCCTGAGCATTACCTTAGTGATGATGCCGCAATTGAACTTGATGGGCGTGGCAATTACAAAGCTGAACACGGGGAGTTTAGTACTTCAAAATTAGGCATCTTTACTGCAGGTGATTGTAGACGAGGTCAATCATTGGTTGTTTGGGCGATTAACGAAGGCCGTGGCGTTGCCAAAAGTGTTGATGCTTATCTAGCCAACTAGCCAACTCCAGTTCCTCACTATTGGGGTGTAATTTAGTTCCCCTGCAAGCTCCACATCAGTAAAATTAATCGTTATGAACGACAACGCTTTGGCGCGTCTCTCATGCATTTGATATGATTAACCTTTATTAACCAACAAAGAGAAACAGAAGATAATGGCTGCAATACTTGGCGCTGAAGTAGACGAAGAGGGTTACCTAATAAACATAGGGGACTGGAGCAAAGAAATTGCGCTGGCAATGGCGGCAGAGGATGATATTGAGCTAACGCTAGAGCATTGGGAGGTTATTAATTTCCTTAAGGATTACTTCGAAGAGTACGACTTTGCTCCGGCTGTTCGTGTTTTAACCAAGGCAATTGCTAAGAAATTGGGCAACGATAAAGGCAATTCTCGCTATTTGTATTCGCTGTTTCCTTACGGTCCTGCTAAGCAAGGTTGCCGATTTGCCGGCCTACCAAAGCCAACGGGCTGTGTTTAAAGATCTTTGTATAAGTCATTGTATAATGACTTATACAAAGATCTCGTTTACGCCAATTTGGCAAGCGACATAATTTTGTCCTTTGCTTAAGGTTACAACTTTATGTCACTAATAAGTATTCTATTTGCAGTCTTTTTCTACCTAGCGGTATTACTGTGTCTGGTGGGTGTTACACTGAAAGTGGCTCAATACGCAAGCACGCCAGTGCCACTAAAAATCCCCACTGCTCCAGCGCCATTGACGAAATTTGGCGTAGTTTTGAGAATGATGCGAGAGGTTTTTTTGTTCGCCAGTTTATTCAGAGCCAGTAAGTGGACTTGGTTGTTTGGTTGGTTATTTCACTGGGCCTTGGTGTTGCTTTTTATTCGCCATTTGCCTTATTTTTGGCCGGGTGAGGCGCCCCAGATATTGCATCAAACCGAACCTTTAAAGTACGCGGCATTTCCACTCATATTTGGTCTTTCGGGTTTATTGGCAAGACGTTTTTTTGTGGATCGTGTGCGCTATATTTCCGCGCCTTCAGACTACTTGTTGCTGTTGCTTTTGATTGCGATTGCACTCACAGGTGTACTGATGACCTTTGCGCATTATTACCCAGATATGGGTATGGTTTACAGTTTTGCAGAAGGTTTAATTACCCTAAACTGGTCTGAATTGCCGAGTGAAAGTGTTTTTCTAGCGCACATTTTTATGGTGTTTGTTTTAATAGCAATTTTCCCTATTTCAAAAATGTTGCATGCGCCGGGTGTGTTTTTCTCACCAACGCTTAATCAAGTAGACGATGCGAGAAAAAAACGCCATATTTCGGATTGGGCTATTGATAAAGAAAAAAATAGCAAAAGTGGATAAACATGTCAAAACTTGACACACCAAAATTAGAAACTTATCTGCAAACACCCGCACTCAAAAGTGATTCGATGGCAAGTAGTGGACCGTTTAAAGCCAATGCTGACATGCAAAAGTCTCTTGGCTTTCCGGGTGAAAAAATTGATAATTGGCAACAAGTTGCGATTGAAAAAATGGGTGAAACGATAGAGAAGTATCGCTCCATTCCGGTATTTCTGGATGCTTGTGTGAAGTGCGGTGCTTGTGCCGATAAGTGTCATTATTTCCTTGGCACAGGAGATCCAAAAAATATGCCAGTAGCGAGGCAGGACCTGTTTCGTAGTGTTTATCGACGTCACTTTACTTTTGCAGGCAAGTACTTTCCTAAATTGGTGGGCGCCAAAGAATTCGATGAATCCATGCTTGATGATTGGTACAATTATTTTCATCAATGCTCAGAGTGTCGACGTTGCTCAGTGTATTGTCCATATGGTATTGATACTGCAGAGATAACCATGGCTGCTCGGGAGGTAATGAATGCGATTGGTGTGGGTCAAAAATACTGCAATCAAATTCTAGGAAAAGTCAAAAAAATTGGTAACAATCTCGGCATGCCAGAGCCCGCCTTAAGAGATACCCTGTTAGATCTTGAAGAAGAGATCGAAGAAGATACCGGCGTAGCGGTGAAGCTACCACTCGACAATGAGGGTGCTGAAATCTTACTAATCACCCCATCCGCCGATTTTTTTGCCGAGCCACATATCGATGGTTTGATTGGTTATGCTAAGGTTTTTCATCAGTCTGGCGCGTCATGGACATTGAGTTCTTATGCCTCTGAGGGGGCGAACTTTGGTATGTTTATTGGTAATTACGACATTATGCGTGAGGGTGCATTGCGTATTCGAAAAGCGGCACTTGATTTGGGAGTGAAACGCATTATTGTTGGTGAGTGCGGCCATGCTTGGCGAGTGGCTTATAGTTTTTGGAATACGTTGACCGGAATTGGTGGCGGGGCGGCGGATGAGTATGCGCTGCAGTTGCAAAACCAGTTAGATCAAAACTACCCGCAGCCACAACACATCATTGAGTATACGTACGACTTAATTCAAAAAGGGCAATTAGCATTCGACAAATCCAAGAACGATCATCGAACGGTTACTTTCCATGATTCGTGCAATGTGGCTCGAGGCAGTAATATGGGTGGCATTGAAAATGGTCAATTTTTATTACCCCGCGAAGTCATTAAAGCGGCCTGCAATAATTTTGTTGATATGTCAGAAAGCACAATTAAAGCATCCACTTTTTGTTGTGGCGGCGGCGGCGGTTTATTGACCGATGATTTATTGGAGCTTCGCGTCAAAGGCGCACTGCCTAGAATGCAAGCGCTTAAGCAAAGTGAAGAAACGAGCGGTGTCAATACGCTGGCAGCCCTGTGCGCAATTTGCAAATCGCAATTCTCAAAAGTCTTGCCGTATTATGATTTCGACCCCTTTATGGTGGTCAGTGTGCACCAACTTGTCAGTGAGGCACTGTTACTTGATGGCGACAATTCTCAGCAAGAGTCAAAAACCTTATAGTTGAGCTTCAAGGGCTGAGTAGTAATCTTTAATGCCCTGAAAAATAGCGTCGGCAATTTTTTGCTGCTCTGTTGAATCATTGAGTCGCGCCTCTTGCCCAGGGTTAGAAATGAAAGCGGTTTCCACCAATACAGAGGGGATGGCAGGAGACTTTAGAACAACGAAGTTGGCTTTTTGTGGAGTCTTTTTATGAACCGGGCCAATGGCACTTATTTGCTTTAGAATAGTCGCTGCCAGCTGTTGTGATTGGATGTCACGGTCTTTTCTAGAAAAGTCGGTAAGCATGGTTTTGAGGAATTGATCGCTATCAATTACCATCTCTACTCCACCAAACTGATCGACGGCATTTTCAGACTGCTCAAGCTGCTTGGCCAGTTCACTAACCTCGCCTTTCTCAGACAAACTGTAAATGGATGCACCTTTTGCGCTTGTGCTCTCAACCGCGTCGGCGTGGATAGAAATAAACATTGTCGCTTTGTTATCCAAGCCAATGGTGATGCGCTCGGTAAGGGGGATGTAGTAATCCCCGCTTCGAGTGAGTATGGCTGTTATGTCATCGCTTTGGTTGATGGCGTCAACCAGCTTTTTTGCAATGGCCAGATTAACGTCTTTTTCACGTGAGCCATTTTTGCCTGAGGCGCCTGGATCTTCGCCGCCGTGACCAGCGTCAACCAGCACAACTTTGCGCTCAGGTGCATCGTCCTGTTCTATTGCACTGCCTGCAACGGCTGTTTTCGATTGAAGATCAATGAGGTCAATGACCAATCGATGATATTTGTATTTTTCGTTAGGTGCAAGAGTGTAGTGCTTAATTTCAAACGCGTCGTTGGTGTAAAAAATGAGTCGGATATCATTGCCACTACGCTTAATTTGAGTTCGTTCAATGCGTTCGTCTTCGAAGAATAAGTGAGAAAATGTTTGGGATAGTACCTCGGCATTTTCAACGCTAAGTAAAATATAATTCTCTTTCGCGCTGACTTTAAAAGCAGTGTCTGCTTCTGTGTCGATAACAATTCGAGTGTGGCTTGGTGCTGTCCAATAGCGAAAATCAAAAAGTGTTGTTTTTTCCTCAGCAAAGGCTGACGTCATGACAACTGATAAAACAAGACCTATGAAATAGCGCATTGGATAACCTTTTTTCCAATAGCGCTATGGCCTTGGATGTTGATTTGTCTTTCGTCATGATCGCCTTTGAGGCTGATAGAAATATCGGCTTTGGCAATCGCCCCCTTGCCGAGCTCTGGCCACTCGATGAGCTGAATACTGCCTGGACTTAGGTATTCACGAATGCCAATATAGTCAAGCTCTTCAGGGTCGCTGAGTCGGTAGCAATCAAAATGGTGAATGTTTGCCGATTTGTTTTGATAACTCTCTACCAATGAATAAGTAGGGCTTTTAACGCGATCAAAGCCAAAAAATTGAATAAAACTTTGCGCCAGTGTGGTTTTTCCTGTGCCAAGATCACCAATTAAGTAAATAACAAATACATCGTTTGAAGACGAACAGCACTTAGCTAAACTGGTAGCCAATGCTTGCGTTTCGCCTAAGTTTTTAGCGACTAAGTCCAAAGTAGCAAGTAAAGGTAGATAGCAAGTACGACGAGTAGTAACACACCTTCTAAGCGACTAATAGCCCCTTCTTTTTTAAACTTATAAGAAACAATAAACAACAAAACTGTCAGGGCAACCATAAATGGATAGTCTCGATTGATGACGTCAACAGGCACATCAAAAGGTAAAATGAGACTTGGAATTGCGAGGACACCCACAGTATTAAATAAGTTAGAGCCAATGATATTGCCGACAACCATTTCGTGCTGTTTTTTGAGCGCGCTACTAATAGAAACAGCTAATTCTGGCAGGCTTGTACCGAGCGCCACTACCGTCAAACCGATGAGTAGGTCAGAGACGCCGAACGAGGTAGCAAGCTCGGATCCACCCCATACTACAAGCTTAGCGCTAACGAGTAGAACCACGAAAGAGATAATAAGCATCAGCCACACCTTTTTTGTTTGGCCTTGTTTAACCTCAATATCCAGATTGTCAAACTCTTGATATTTGCCTTTTTTAGAGGCAACAAAAGTGTAAATTAAAAACACAATCAACAGACCCAAAAGAATTAAACCGTCGGCAACACTTAAATGACTGTCCCAAATTAAGGCGCCAGCAACGAGCGTGGTCGCCATTAAGTAAAGCCACTCTTTTTTCAGAATATCTTGTTTTACTTTAATAGGGAGAATGATCGCTGTAATGCCTAACACTAGGGCGATGTTAAAAATATTGGAGCCAAAGGCGTTGCCAATGCTTAGCTCTGGGTGGCCCTCGTAAGCTGCCAATCCTGAAACCAACATTTCTGGTGCAGAAGTGCCAAAACCAAAAATGAGTAGACCAATAATAAGAGGTGAAATCTTGAAAATATTGGCAATTTTAGCGCCATTATTGGTGAATTCATCAGCGCTCCAAATAAGTAATATAAAGCCTGATACAAGGGATATAATCGACTCGAACATCTTGGGGTTTTGGCGTTAAGGTGGATTGTAATGAGACATATTATAAAGGCATACAACATAGAATGACTAAAACAGAGTTTTTAATTGGTAGGGTGGGTCTTGAGTTTGGCGATGATTTTTATCCAGATGACTTGCCTGAAGATTGGTGCTTTGATCATTATTCCAGCCTGTTTAAGGCGCTCGCACTTCCTGTCGACGCCGATGAAGATCTGGATCATATCTGTGAAACCATTCACGACGACCTTGGTGATTACTTCGAGCTCGTATTGATTGTTGAAGAAAGTGTATTAAATGATGCAGCCCAACTGAAACACTTGCTTGCAAGTTTGCAGGAATATCAAGAAAACTATACCTTGTGGAGTCGCGTGACGAGCCAACCTAAGCCAGCTTGTCTCAAGTTGATCGAAAATAATAAGGTGTGCTTGCAATCCTCAACGACGCTGGAAAGCACCCTTAATCAGCGCAAGGTATTTGCTCAAACTTTGTACTATTCAGATACGCCAGTACTGCTATTATCCGATTTAACTAACTTAGAGCTCACCTCACAAGAAGTGCTTATGAAAATGGAAGGCTTGCCACGAGCAACGATTATCTGCGCCTCTACCGTGGGCGATAGTTTGAATCATATGCAAAGTATCTCGGCGCTAGTCAATAGCGCATGATTTTAGTCACGCGTCCTTTGGCGCAAGTTGACAAATTGCAAATACTGCTTAAAAAGGCGAATCTTGATTACGCCCTTTTTCCTGCTTTTGAGGTGCAAAAGCTGATGCCAAAGATACCCAGTAAGTCCTATGACGTTATCATTTTTATCAGTGTTAATGCAGTTATTTATGCGCACGAGTACCTACCCAGGTTGTTGGCAAAAAATCAAAAAATATTTGCTGTAGGGCCAGTGACAGCCAACAAATTAACGAGTGTTGGTGTTATGGTGGACGCATACCCCAAGAAAAGCGCTTCGAGTGTGGCATTGTTGGCGTTAGAGGAATGCCGCTCAATCAGTGACAAACGAATCTTAATTGTCAGGGGTCAAGGTGGCGCTGAAACGTTGAAAAATGAATTAGAGCCTTCGAATCAAGTGGATTACCTAGAAGTATATGAGCGAAGAATGCTGGACGCAAGCGAACTCCACCAAAAATCCATTGAGCGTTTTATGAAAAATGGGAATGGTGTGGTTTTAGGTAACAGTAACCAAACTTTGTCAAACACGCTTTCTCTTGTTGAGTCTATCAACCCAGATTACGTATCTCGCTTAAAAAAGTACCCAGTCCTTGTGCTCAGCGAGCGAATAAAAATCTACGCACGCTCTTTGGGTTTTGATAAAGTTCACATTGCTCCAGACCTTGGGGACAACGAGGTTCTTAGTGAGCTATTAAGTGGTAAAATACGTTAAAAAATCCCGTTTTTGTTTGACATTGCATGGTTGTTTCTGTAACGTGTCGTTCTCAAGGAGAGGTAGTTAAAATGATTAGATTTGGTATTTCGTGGGTGGCCCGCCTATTAGGAGTAAGCGGCTTTACTATTCAACAACGTGCCAGCAGTGGTTCGTTGCAAGCGCTTAATATTTCCACTCGAGCAATACCGTCTAATCCTACCAATTTAGCCTTTAAAAATCCATATTCAGAACCCGCTTATCACTTAAAGCGCATGCAAAATGCTCAAGTAAACATGGGTCAATCGAAGCAACAACCAAGCGCCAGTAACGACGACGATTTTGTCTCTGTTATTGCGACTTTGAAATCTAGATTATATAAAGAGACACAGAAAAACCAGCATTACACAAAAGTCTTTAATGAGTTAAACGAGCGTTTGGCAGAATTAGAGCAAGCGGCACAACCTGAAAAGCAGCAAGATTTGCAAAAGCTGCAAGGCTGGGTGCACTCAAAACGCGTTCTTCATTAAGAGCACCTAATAACAATTACTTATTCCGCTAGTTCTAGCGGTTTTTTTCTTTGCACGCTATCATCCATTTTTATGGATTTTTTTTGCCTTGGGTTTTTCGATATCTGTTAGTTAACTATTTCGTCTATTAATTTGTCGATAACTGTAAACTTTTGACATTATGTGGAATTTCTATACAGATCGATGAAGAGTCAAGATTGGCATTGGCAGCCAAAAACACCCTTAGATAACAACCCATTATTTGAATGGCCGCCTCAGCTGAGGCGAATCGTAGCTTGGTACGCTTCAGTATGGCTAAAGTTGTCTGAAGTGCTGCTTATGCTGGCAATGGCGATTATCTCATGGCTTTATCTAATGCCTGAGCTTGCACAATTTCAACTACTTGGGGTTGGCGTTGTGGCGTTAATGCTTGTTAGGAATTTATCAATTGCAATCATTGTTGCTGGTGGCCTGCATATGTTCTTTAATGTATTAAAAAAACAAGGGTCTGAATTACGCTACGATACCACTGAACTTACCAATCAAAAACGCTTTGATTTTAATAGCCAACTGTTGGACAATATGTTTTGGACTTTGGTTAGTGGTGTTACTCTTTGGACGGCTTATGAGGTATTGATTATTTGGGCAATGGCTAACCAGTACGCCCCGAATCTTGTCTGGAGTGGCAATGAAGTTTGGTTTTGCTTTCTCTTTTTTGCTATCTTTATGTGGGAATCCTTACACTTTTATCTTGTCCACAGGTTTTTGCATTGGCCGCCACTGTACAAGCTTGTGCATTCGCTCCATCATCGCAATATCAGTCCAATTTCGTGGTCAGGTATTTCAATGCACCCCGTTGAACATGTGCTTTATTTCAGCTCGATACTCATTCATTTTGTTGTGCCGACCCACCCAATCCATGTTTTATTTCACATGCTTGCGATGACCATTGGGGCAATGATTGGCCATACTGGTTTTGATGGATTCTTTATTAAAAATAAAAATAGAATGGCATTGGGACATTTTCACCACCAATTACACCACCGCTATTTTGAGTGCAATTACGGCACAATTGAATTGCCCTGTGATGTTTGGTTTGACTCTTTTCACGATGGCACGCAGGAGGCGACAGAGCGCATGCGACAAAAACAAAGAGAGAAAATTATTAGCAATAAGACTTAAACAATATTCCCTACAATTGAAAGGGCCGGTTCACTTTTGTTCATTGTGTAAAAATGAAAATCGTTGACACCTCTGACCTTCATTTGCTGGCACATTTCGCTAACAACATCCAAGCCAAACGCTTTAAGGCTTTCTGAATCTTCGCTATACATTTCAAGGCGATTTAGAATCCACGATGGAATGTCTGCATCGCAAATTTTAGAAAAACGCGCTAACTGCTGGTAATTGGTGATGGGCATAATGCCTGGCACGATAGGGATGTTAACGCCAAGTTGTTGTGCTTCATCGACAAAACGAAAATAGGCATCGATATTGTAGAAATATTGAGTGATGGCGCTATCAGCGCCGACTTTCACTTTATTGGCAAAATGCTCAATATCAGTCGCTACTGTTTTTGATTGCGGGTGTTTTTCTGGGTAGGCAGCAACGTCAATAGTGAACCGGTCACCGTGCTGGTTTCGGATAAATTCAACCAACTCACTGGCGTAATGAAATTCGCCAATATCGCGAATAGCGGGAGGGATGTCCCCCCTGAGCACAACCACGCGGCTAACACCAAGTTGAGCGTATTCGTCAAGCAACTTTGTTATTTGTTCGCGATCTGAGCCAACACAAGTCAGGTGGGGTGCGACAGAGGCATTCGTTGCGCTACTTAGTTGACTAATGGTGTCAAAGGTGGCATTTTGAGTAGAGCCAAGCGCGCCATAAGTGACCGAATAAAAATCAGGATTTGTGTTGTTAAGCGTATTAAGAGTTTTGCCTAGATTCTTCTTTCCTTTCTCTGTTCTGGCGGGAAAAAATTCGTAGCTAATATTCATGGTATCGGATGTTCTTTGGTGTTGATTGGATATTCATTATAAAGAGAACATTCAATGAATATAAATGGTATTATTTCATTTAATTATTAATATTACTCATAGTATAGGCCTCTAATTATGATTGAACGATCCCATCTTTCTATCCTTCGTGAAATAGAGCGCAATGGCACTCTGACTGCCGCTGCAGAAAGTCTGCATTTGACTCAATCCGCCTTAACTCACGCTATCAAAAAGCTTGAGCAGCGCTCCGCTGTTAAATTGTGGAATAAAGAAGGGCGCGCCATACGTTTAACACAAGCGGGGGCTTATTTACTGTCTGTGGCAAACCGATTATTGCCACAACTCGAATATGCCGATCAAGTGGTTGAGCGTTTTGCCAAAGGAGAGAAAGGCTCAATCCGTATTGGCATGGAATGCCATCCTTGCTATCAATGGTTGTTAAAGGTGGTGACACCCTATATTGAACGCTACCCCGAGGTTGATATTGATGTTAAGCAGCAATTTCAATTTGGCGGTATGAAGGCACTGCTTAATTATGATATTGATGTTTTAGTCACGCCAGATCCTATTCACCAGCCTGGTGTAACATTTAAACCGGTTCTGGATTATCAACAGGTACTCGCTGTGAGTACGCAGCACGCTTTGGCCAAAAAAATACAAATTGAACCAAAAGATCTCGCTGAGGAGGTGCTCTACAGCTATCCCGTCGATATTGAGCGGTTGGATATATACAGTCAATTCTTAAACCCTGCGCACTGCAGACCTAAAGAGCATAAAAGCATTGAGGCGACGGATATTATATTGCAACTCGTTGCCGCTGGGCGAGGAGTGGCTGCATTGCCCCACTGGTTAGTGAATGAGTACGCCGACAAGTTTGCGATTCAAGCAGTGCGTCTTGGAAGATCAGGAGTCAGTAAGAGTATTTATTTGGGTCTTCGTGATGATGATCAAGAGGTTGATTATATTCAGGCGTTTATTAAACAGGCCGAGCAGCTAGATTAGGAGTGTGTTTAGGCATCCAGAAGGGCGTATTTTATATATCGAAGTCTTTCAAATAGTGAATTAACTAGTCAGGTATAATTGCCCCTGTTTTTTTGTGAATAGTAAATATAACAAAGTATGTCAAAGAGTGATTACATTGAATTAGAGGGCGTGGTTAAAGAGAAACTGCCAAACACAACTTTTACCGTTGAGTTGGAAAACGGGCATAGTGTTCTTGCGCATATCTCGGGTAAAATTCGTAAGCACTATATTCGCATCTTACCGGGCGACAAAGTAACGGTTGAAATGACCCCGTATGATTTAACCAAAGGTAGAATTACATTTAGGCATAAATAGGCCGAACCTTTGCCGCTGTGGTGGAATTGGTAGACACGTCGGATTCAAAATCCGATTCCTTTACGGGAGTGACGGTTCAAGTCCGTCCAGCGGTACCATAATATTAAATTAGAGGCGTCTTAGGGCGTCTTTTTTTATGCTTGAATTCCGTACAGAGTATGAATTGCAAGAGATCAGGTTAAGTCAGCCAATAACGAAACATAAAGAAGTCAACATTGTCGGTAGTTTCGTAAAAAACTAGCAAAATGTGAGATGTGAAAGACCAAGAGCGGGACTAAGATTCGGATGGAGATTTAATAATTCGCATTGTGAAACTTCTGGTTTGATTAATTGACGTCGACATATTATAATGTTGTCGCTATTCATACATGTTTTCGCTTGAACTTGAAAACGAAACGGAGCAGGCGGAGAAGTCAGTAATGATGCCCCTCTCTTTAAGTAAATAATATAAGAAGATAGTACAGTGCCGTTAATGGTTTCATGATTTATTAGGAAAAGTAAAAATGGAAAATCTCTTAGCAGAAGCATTATCTCTAACCCTCTTTGGCATGGGATTTGTGTTTGTATTTTTAACATTAATGGTGTTCTTAACAAGCATAATGTCTTGGCTTGTTCAAAAAATTCAACCCAATCTTGCGAGTGCTGGCGCATCGTCAATTCAATCTACAAATGCAATTGATGAGGATACAATGTCGATCATCAAAAAAGCAATCAAAATGCACACTGGAGCTTAATTTATGTCATCTAAAGTAAATACTAAACCGGTAGGAATTACTGAACTTGTCCTTAGGGACGCGCATCAGTCACTCTTTGCAACGCGCATGAGGATTGATGACATGCTTCCGATTGCAGATAAATTAGACAAGATCGGCTACTGGTCAATGGAGTCTTGGGGTGGCGCGACTTTTGATTCGTGCATTCGTTATTTGGGTGAAGATCCTTGGGATAGAATCCGAGAGATTAAGAAAGTTATGCCTAATACACCACAGCAAATGTTACTTAGAGGTCAAAATTTATTGGGCTATCGTCATTATGGCGATGACGTGGTTCGTAAATTTGTGGATCGCTGCGCTGAAAACGGTGTTGGTGTTTTCCGTATTTTTGATGCAATGAATGATGTACGCAACCTGGAGACAGCTATTGATCAAACGGTGAAGGCTGATCAACATGCACAAGGAACTCTTTCTTACACTGTCAGCCCGGTTCACACAACCCAAATGTGGCTGGATATGGCAAAGAGAATTGAAGACATGGGCGCCCATTCACTTTGTATTAAGGATATGGCTGGTTTATTGCAGCCTTATGTTGCCTTTGATCTTGTTACCAAGTTAAAAGCTACAGTTGATATTCCAATCCAGCTCCATGCACACGCAACTACAGGTTTATCAACTGCCACGATTCTTAAGTCTATTGAAGCGGGTATTGATCGCGTTGATACGGCGATTGCCTCAATGAGTATGACTTATGGTCACTCTGCTACCAATGCTGTGGTTTCAATCTTAGATCATGGTCCACGCAAGACAGGGCTAGACTTAGAAAAGTTGGAAGAAATTGATGCCTACTTTAGACCAGTGCGCGCTAAGTATGCAAAATTTGAAGGCTCATTAAAAGGTGTCGACCCCCGTATTTTGCTAGCTCAAGTTCCGGGTGGCATGTTAACCAATATGGAGAGTCAGCTGAAAGAGAATAAGGCCCTTGACAGAATGGACGAGGTGCTTAAAGAGATTCCTCGTGTGAGAGAAGATCTTGGCTTTATCCCTCTGGTTACGCCAACGTCGCAAATTGTCGGCACACAGGCGGTAATGAATGTTTTATTAGGCGAACGTTATAAATCAATTGCGAAAGAGTCTGCAGGAGTTCTGAAGGGTGAATATGGTGCGGCACCAGCTCCCGTCAATGCTGAATTGCAAGCGCGCGTTCTTGATGGTGCTGAAGCAATTACATGCCGACCTGCTGATAATATCGATCCTGAAATGAGTGCCTTGGAAGCTGAGTTTGACAAAATAGTTGCCGAAAAAGGCATTACTTTGGAGAATGAAAAAATTGACGATTTATTGACATATGTCCTTTTCCCACAAGTAGGTGTTCAATTTTTAGAAAATCGCAATAATCCAGATTATTTTGAGCCTGTACCACAAGCGCCAAGTGAAGGTCCAAAAGAAGACGGTGTTTATACTGTAACGCACAATGGCCAAGATTATGTCGTTGAAGTTAAGGCGGGCGGCGATATTTCTTCCGTCCAAGTCGCAGGCCAGGCGAGTAACGCACCTCAAGCGGCTGGCGCGCCTCAAGCCACCCCAGTTGGTGATGCTGAAGATGTAGGCGCACCGCTTGCAGGCAATATTTGGAAGATCTTGGTCTCGCCAAATCAACAAGTTAATGAGGGCGATACGCTCGTTATTTTAGAGGCGATGAAAATGGAAACTGAAATTAAGGCTGCCCGCTCTGGCACAGTCGTTGCTGTCAAAGTTAAAGATGGTGACCAGGTTTCAGTTGGTCAGGCATTAATATCTTTGGCTTAATCAATTATGAATAATTTACTTATACTGTGGGAAAACTCTGGTCTTTATCAGTTAGATATTGGCTCGGGCTTTATGCTATTAATCGGCCTCTTATTGTTATACCTTGCGATTGTTAAAAAGTTTGAACCTTTATTGTTATTGCCGATTGGATTTGGCGCAATATTGAGTAACATCCCTGGCGCTGGCTTGGCTCTTTCTGCGGTTGGTAGTGCAATTTATGCGGCAGACCCAGAAGTCTTACGTGTATTAGCCAGCAATTTGAACTTAGTCGGCACTGAAGCCGACTCCGAAATTTATAGTGCCTTTCAAGAAAGCTCAAGCGCCACACATACTTTGATTGTGCAAACTGTTAACGATATGGGCTATAAAGACGGTATGCTCTATACGTTTTATAGTATTGCGATTGCCAGTGGTGCGGCGCCTCTGATTATCTTTATGGGCGTGGGTGCTATGACAGACTTTGGTCCACTATTAGCCAATCCAAAGACATTACTGCTTGGCGCTGCCGCGCAGTTTGGTATTTTTGCCACCCTTCTTGGCGCTATCGCGCTTACAACTATGGGTATCTTTGACTTTAGTTTGGAGCAGGCGGCTGCGATTGGCATTATTGGCGGTGCAGACGGCCCAACATCGATTTATGTTGCCTCAAAGCTGGCTCCTGAATTATTGGGCGCAATTGCGGTAGCTTCATATTCTTATATGGCGCTTGTGCCATTAATCCAGCCACCAATCATGAAACTCTTTACCACGGAAAAAGAACGCCAAATTCAAATGGTACAACTTCGTGAAGTGTCAAAAATCGAAAAGGTTGTTTTCCCTGTTTTGCTGTTGTTGCTGGTTGGTTTGTTGTTACCTGATGCGGCCCCACTTCTTGGTATGTTTGCTTTTGGTAACTTAATGAAGGAGTGTGGTGTTGTAGATCGCTTAAGCGACACAACGCAAAATGCACTTATCAACATAGTTACAATCTTCCTGGGTCTAGCGGTAGGCTCTAAATTGATTGCAAGTGAGTTTTTGAAAGTTGAAACCTTGGGTATTTTATCCTTGGGAATGGTGGCTTTCGCGATTGGTACAATGTGTGGCTTGCTAATGGCTAAGCTGATGAATGTCTTCAGCAAGACTAAAATTAACCCACTGATTGGATCGGCAGGTGTTTCTGCCGTACCGATGGCAGCTCGAGTGTCAAATAAAGTGGGTCTTGAGTCCAATCCGCACAACTTCTTGTTAATGCATGCGATGGGCCCGAATGTTGCTGGTGTTATTGGATCTGCAATTGCTGCAGGTATTATGATTCAATTTCTGTCCTGACATATTTAAAAAACTTATTACCGGCCTTGTTAAAGGCGAAAGTTCTTTATTTTACTGCAGTTCGCCCGAGCTGCATTAATGGGGAAGGAATCTGTGCGATTGATGCAGCGCGCTTATAGACACGGCAGGTGTTTGACAATAGGAGCATGCCCATATTTACACTATTTAGTGGATAACCCTGTCATCTTCGCTAGCGGGCTCGACTTCCAGTTCGTCAAGGTTCATATCCCATTCAATTTTAGGTGTGATTTGTTCAATGAGGCTAGAAAGGCTGTCGATGAGGCCTTGGTTTAAGTTCAGCGTCACAACGACTCCGTCAATGCCGGTAAAGCTAAATTCGGTGATACCTTCGCTTTTGTAGTTAAGACCAAAGCTTGTGATTAACACAGCTTCATCGCCTGTAAGTAAACCTGCGTTTAGCTCGAAAGATTCGTCGTTATGGCCGATAGCGCCGGTTCCTGATGGTTTATTTTTGGCTTCATCGGAGGCTGATTCAGCAATATATTCACTATCTAGTGCGCCAATCGCTTGTTGTAGAACTGGCCAAAAAACATGGATAAATCGTCTGGTAAAAAACAATTGTATGATTTCGTCGGTCGTTGTGCCGATACGCAAAATCAGACGATCGTGTTCAGGGGAGTAGCTAAGTTCTAATTGGTTAAGTTTCATACCGTGTTTAGTGTTTTATTGTCAAGTGTCAGAATTCTATCCATTTTATTGGCAATCGCTTGATCATGGGTCACAATCAGTAGCGAGGATTGGCTTTCATAATTAAGTTTCAACAATAAGGACAGTGTCTCCGAGGCGCTGTGGGCGTCAAGATTACCTGTTGGTTCGTCTGCGATAAGACATGCTGGCTCAGTAATCATTGCTCTGGCAATGGCTACTCTTTGGCGCTCACCGCCTGAGAGTTCGCCCGGTTTGTGTTGTTGGCGATGTTCAAGACCTATTTTCTGCAGCAAGTCTTTTGCATTTTGTAAGGCGCCTTTCTTGTCATCACCCCTAATAAGCAGTGGCAAGGCGACATTATCTAGAGCGCTAAAGTCACGCAGCAAGTGGTGAAATTGGTAAACAAAACCAAAGGTGTTGGCTCGAAGCTTTGTTCTTGCGTTCTCATTCAGGGAATAGAGCTTGGTGTTGTTGATCAGTACTTCACCTGAGGTTGGTGTATCAAGCCCTGCAATCAAATTCAGTAGGGTGGATTTTCCACAACCCGACTGACCTAAAATCGCCACGGATTCGCCAGGTTTCATTGAAAAGTCAATATTATCTAATACCTGGGTTTTGCCTGCATCAGCGCCGTAAGAAAATCCCAGGGCGTGGCATTCAAATAAATTACTCATAGCGCAGCACTTCAGATATTTGCACTTTTCCTGCACGTCTTGCCGGATAGATTGCGGCGATGAGAACGAGTATGAATGCGCCAATGGCGACATTGGCGACGTCGCTCATTTTTATTTCGGATGGGAAGCGGTTAATATAAAAAACATCGGTTGGGAAAAACTGAAAACCCAAAATAGATTCAATGGCTGAAACAACCCCTTCAATATTACTAGCTAGCAGCAAGCCCAGGACGACACCGATGAAGATACCAATCAGTCCAATGCTAACGGCTTGGTAGAAAAAGATTTTTACAATACGCCTAGGCGTCATGCCGATCGTCCTGAGAATGGCAATATCGGATTTTTTGTCCGTCACCACCATCACCATCATTGAGACAATATTAAAGGCCGCTACGGCAATAATAAGTGACAGCACAATGGCTATCATTTGTTTTTCAAGATTAAGTGCGCGAATAAAGTTGCGCTTTTGCTGCATCCAATCGACGGCAATATAATCCTGCTTACCGATCGCTGCCACAACTTCAGCGCTGATTTTATCGGCCTCGAAAATATCATCCACTTTCAGTCGAATGCCCGAAATACGTTCATCCATGCTAAATAACGCTTGTGCATGATTTAGGTGTATAAAGGCTAGGCTGTTATTGTATTCATTAAGGCCCGCGTTAAATATACCCACCACTTTAAAGCGCTCGGATTTTGGGATAAGCATGCCGGCATTGTTATTACTGGGCGCAATTAGACTGATCGAACTACCAATACCCACCCCCAATGAGCTTGCTAGGCCGACGCCAATCAACGTTGATTTTGTCCCTGCTGAGAGCGCTAACTCGCCGTATTTAATATCACCTAATAGCCCCGATGTTTCCAGCTCTAATTTGCTGACAATTCCTCTAACGCTAACGCCTTGTGAAGCGCCTTTGGATGTCATTAGAGCGAAGTCTTCTACGTAGGGCGATGAAGCTAATATGCGAGGTTGCTCATTGATAGCGTCGTGCAGCTGTTGCCAATCAGTAAGTGTTTGATCGTTGCCAGTAATGTAGCCATGAGAAATGGCGTCTAAGACCCGATTTCTAAGCTCGCTATGAAAACCATTCATCACCGATAATACAGTTATCAGCGCCATTACCGCTAGGACGAGACCTATCATCGAAACGCCCGAAATAAAGGAAACAAAGCCTTTTTTTCGATTGGATCGTAAATATTGGTTGGAAATATGAAATTCAACACTCATGGTGGCAATATTTTGTCATAATTCCTCTATTTAAGGTAATAAAAGCTTCGAATATGTCCAACCTATCAAGGATTGTTAATTTTAATAAAGTACGCTTAACAAACCTTTTTTTGTTGCCTTTGTCTGTTGTCTTTTTTGTCGTTAGTCGACTCAGGTTTTACTGTTATAAATTAGGCGTATTGAAAGCCTACCGTTCAACAATACCGGTGATTGTGGTGGGTAATATTACCGTTGGCGGTAGCGGTAAGACACCGATTGTGATTGCTCTTTGTCATTATTTCGAGCAACAAGGAAAGCGAGTGGGTGTTGTCTCTAGGGGTTATGGCGGGAAGTATGAGCAAGATGTACTGTTGGTAGTAGATTCTACTAAATCTTCAGAATGCGGCGATGAGCCAGCACTCATTGCCAGCGAAACTAGGGCAAAAGTTGTTGTGGCAAGAAAGCGCTCACTGGCAGTGCAATATTTAACCGAGCATAATTTGGCCGATATCATCATTAGTGATGACGGCTTGCAACATTACGCCATGGGCAGGCAAATTGAAATAGCCGTTGTTGACGCTGTTAGTGGATTGGGTAATGGTTTACTGCTTCCGGCTGGCCCTCTTCGGGAGTTGCCCTCTCGATTGTTGTCGGTTGATATCGTTATCAGTAATGGCGGTGACGATGAGATTGCGAGTCACCTTGTGGCGAAGCAATTCATGAATGTAGTGACAGGCGAGATAAAATCTCTGAATGGCTTTAAAGCGACACGCTGTTATGGTGTTGCTGGCATTGCCAAGCCAGAGCGGTTTTTCGCCTCTCTAGAGGCTTTAGAAATTGATGTTGTGCAAAAGCCTTTCTCCGATCATCACGCCTTTACAAGCAAAGACTTGAGCTTTGACGAAGAGTATCCGATCTTAATGACTTCTAAGGATTGTGTAAAATGTAGGTCTTTTGCGACCAGTCAGATGTGGTATTTGGCGGTTAATGCTGAATTAAGCCATGATTTCTATCAGCAATTGGAGTCTAAACTATGATCGATAAAAACTTACTGAAGATGTTGGTTTGTCCACAATGTAATGGCCCATTGTTGCAAGTGGGTGATGAGCTTATTTGTGAAAAAAGCCAGTTGGCGTACCCAATCCAAGACGGTATCCCTGTTCTTCTAGTTGAAGAGGCTCGGGAGCTACAATCCAAGGCGTAATGGACTTTTCTGTTGTCATTCCTGCCAGATACAATTCTGCCCGTTTACCGGGAAAACTGCTCAAGAATATTCACGGTAAAACACTCATTGAGCACACTTATTCAAACGCAATGTTGAGCGCGGCCAAGCGCGTCAATATTGCCACAGATGACGAAAGGGTTAGTGATATTGCTAAGGCTTTTGACGAAGAAGCATGCTTAACAAGCGACAGCCATATTTAGGGCACTTCAAGGATTGCTGAGGCAGTGGAAGTATTGAGTTTTGCAAATGATGAGATTGTCGTTAATGTGCAAGGCGATGAGCCGATGTTAAGCCCTGTTGTCATTGATCAAGTGGCTAAAAATCTTGATGAAAGCAAGATGGATATGGCTACATTGTGCGAGCAGATAGAGACAGATACCTCGGCTTTGATCCAAATTGCGTCAAAGTTGTATATAATATGCGCGGCAAAGCGATGTACTTCTCAAGATCGCCAATTCCTGCGTTTCGAAACGCGCAAGAATTAGGCTTGGGGCTTTGTAATCGCCACATTGGTATCTATGCGTATCGAGCTGGCTTTTTAAACCAATGTGCACAGTTGAGTAGTTCGCGTCTTGAAGGGGCTGAAAAACTAGAACAATTAACAAGTTTGAACGAGGGTTTTGACATTCACGTCGCCCCAGCTTACGGCCCGATGGGCTTTGGCGTTGACACACAACACGATTTAGATAAAGTTATAAAGGAACTTAAAAATGGATAACATCATTGATGGCAAAAAAATTGCCAAAGATTTAAGAGGTAAAATTGCTGAAGAGGTAAAAACACTAGATCGCCCACCTGGTTTGGCTGTTATCTTAGTTGGCGAAGACCCTGCGTCGCGCGTTTATGTTCGCAACAAAGAGTTAGCGTGTATTGAAGCTGGCTTTTATTCGGACAAAATTAAAAAATCTGAAAATATCACCGAAGAAGAGTTGCTGCTTGAAGTGGATCGTCTAAACGATAATCCGAATATTGATGGTATTTTGGTGCAATTACCATTACCAAAGCATATTGATTCTAACAAAGTTTTGGAGCGCATTTCACCACTGAAAGATGTTGATGGTTTTTGCAGTGAAAATATTGGCAAGCTAATGCAGAACAAGCCTTACTTGCGTCCTTGTACGCCTCAAGGTGTGATGACTATGTTGGCATCAGCGGGTGTTGATGTGATGGGTAAGAATTGTGTGGTCATTGGTGCGTCAAATATTGTCGGTCGTCCGATGGCTATGGAATTGTTAAACGCACGAGGTACGGTTACTATTTGTAACTCTAAAACACAAGACGTAGCAGGCAAAGTTCGACAAGCGGATATTGTTGTCGCGGGTGTTGGTATTCCTAAGTTTGTTAAAGGTGACTGGGTCAAAGATGGCGCAATCGTGATCGATGTTGGTATTAATAGATTGGATGACGGCACACTTTGTGGCGATGTTGACTTTGATGCAATCAAAGGCAAAGCAGCAGGAATTACACCGGTACCTGGTGGTGTTGGTCCAATGACGATTGCTACATTGCTTGAAAATACATTAGTGGCTTATAAAGCGAAACTATGAGATTAGTGCTTAAAGCATTACGTGAGGGGCTGGGCCGATTGATCATTTTGATTGATTGGATTTTCAGTCCTTCTAAGCAAAAACGCACCGATGATATCCAAGCTGATGTCAATCAAAAAACAGCCACGTTAAAGCTTTATCAATTCTACGCTTGCCCGTTTTGCATTAAAACGCGTCGCGCTATTAAGCGCCTAAATCTTAAGATCGAAACACGTAATGCGCAAGCAGGTGAATTTCGAGAAGAGCTGGGGTTAATGGGCGGTAAGATTAAAGTGCCTTGCTTAAAAATTGAGGGCGAAGATGAGGCGTCTTGGGTTTACGAATCCGACGCTATTATCAATTATCTAGAGAAGCATTTCGCTTAATCAACACCTTTATTGCTGACAATGTTATACATTCAAGGCGGCAATAAAAATCAAAAAAAACTCTCGCAGCAATTATTTAACTTTTGCTGTGAGGATTTATTTCCAAATAAAACCAAACCCCTAATTGATCTTGGTATTCATCCAATTGAGGACGCTATGGCATGGACAGATTATGAGGGTGATGGCAAGTTCTTTATTGAGATAGAATCCAGCTTATCTGAGCGTCAGTTTATCGTCACTTTTTGTCATGAGATGATTCACGTCTGCCAGTTTTTAGCGGGCGTCGAAGTCAGCGAAGTGGCTGCTTATCAATACGAGAAAGAGTTGGCTGAGCGCTTCGAACAGAGTCTTTCTGCTAAGGCATAAATGCGTCTAGTGCATTCAACGCTTTATTGAGTTCACTGAGTGTATTGGCGGTAATTGTGATATGCCCTAATTTACGACCTTTACGCTCACTTTTTCCGTACAAATGAAGATGGGCATTGCCAAGCTCAAGCACTTTATCAACTGGCCCGTGTTCGCCAATAATATTTATCATTGCGCAATATTGTTGCAGACAAGCTGTTTCACCAAGAGGCGAGCCGGTAATCGCTCGAACGTGGTTTTCAAACTGAGAGGTACGAGCGCCCTCAATACTCCAATGACCAGAATTATGCACGCGTGGTGCCATTTCGTTGACAACAAGGCCATCACTTGTCTCGAACAATTCAATCGTTAGCACACCAACATGTTCCATCTCATCAAGCAATGTTTGCATGTAGTGTTCAGCTTGCTCTTGTACTTTGACACTAATATTTTCAGCCGGAGCTGTCGTTAGTCGCAGAATGCCGTTGTGGTGAGTGTTTTCTACTAATGGGTAATATTTGTGACTGTTATCAATGCCGCGAACCGCAATTAATGATAACTCTCGTTTAAAGTTAACAAAACCCTCAAGGATTGCTTCAACACCGTGCATGCTTAGCCAAGCTTTTTCTAGCTGGTCGTCGCTACGGATAACAAACTGTCCCTTGCCATCATACCCTTCGGTTGCTGTTTTCAGGATGGCCGGCAAACCAATTGCATCAACCGCTGTTTGTAAATCTGCAAGAGAATTAACCATTTGATAAGGAGCGCAAGGAATGCCTAGATTATCAAAAATTGCTTTTTCTCGACCACGATGCTGCGTGGTGAATAGTGATTTAGCGCCAGGGTATACTGGCGTTTTTTTACTAATTTTTTTTACGATTTCTACGTCTGTATTTTCACTCTCAAAAGTGATAACTTCAGAGGCGCTAGTGAGTTGCTCGGTTGAGTCTTGCGTGCCATCGCTGATAAAGGCTTTGCCGAGCAATACGGAAGGCTCATCTTCAGAATTGGCAGTAAATGCCATTTGATGACCAAGTGGGTAGGCCGCAATGGCTAGCATTCTGCCTAATTGACCTGCGCCTAAAACACCAATTTTCATCCCTTATTCGCTAGGGTTGGGATTATCGAGAACATTTTGTGTTTGTTCTGAGCGAAACTTCGAAACTTTAGCGCGAATTTCGGCATTATGATTGCCAACAATTTGCGCTGCTAGAATGCCTGCGTTTTTTGCGCCAGCATCGCCAATGGCAAGGGTGCCTACAGGAATGCCACCTGGCATTTGCACAATAGACAGTAATGAGTCTTTGCCGCTTAATGCGCGTGATTGAACGGGCACACCAAGTACAGGGACAATTGTTTTCGCTGCAACCATGCCCGGCAGGTGCGCTGAGCCACCGGCACCAGCAATAATAACTTCTAGACCACGCTCTTCGGCGCTTTGTGCGTATTCGAACATTAAGTCGGGAGTTCGGTGGGCTGAAACAACCTTGACTTCGTAAGGGACGTCAAATTCTTCGAGCATGTCAACGGCATTTTTCATCGTTGGCCAATCGGACTTTGACCCCATAATAACACCTACTAATGCACTCATTTAATACCCTCAGAGTAATGAAGTCTTAAATTATACCGAAACAATATTTTTTGTTAGGCCTCTGGCAATGTAAAGCTTTTTTCTAGGAAGGGCAGGTGTCCTGTGCGTATTAATTTTGTTTGCGCGCCATTGGCTTGGTACCACGCCTCTATTGAGCGGGGGACGAGCATGTCAAGTTCACCCAAAATAACCGATTTTGGCGTGTCGATCTTTTGAAAATCCTCTTGAAGATCGGTATTAAGCAAGATGCTCAGACCTTGTGTCATGGCGTTGGAGGATGGTGGGTATTTTTCAATACCAGTAAAAAGCGTTTTCATTAGACTTTTGTCTTTACTTTGTAGGCTAACGAAGCGCCGTAAAGTTTTGCTGTGGTTTAGTTTTAGGTCTTGTGCAAAGCTTTTAAATACTTCAGCCTCCATGCCGTGTTGCCAGTTCTTATGATTGGTTAGGCTTGGTGAAGCGCCAACTAAAATCAAACGATTGATTGCAGTCATACTGGCAATCTTTATTGATAAGAGGCCACCTAGCGATGAACCTAGAAGAATAGGGTTTTTAGGCAATATATCTATAACCGCGTGACACCATTCATCGAGACCACCACCAACATCATCACTACGTCCGTGACCAGGGAGGTCGATTACAGTAATGCGGTGTTCGTTTTTGTATCGTTCGACAAGTGGCTCAAAAATATCACTACTAAAGCCCCAGCCATGCAGAAAAACTAAGTCTGGCCCGTTGCCGACGGTGTTATGCCATAACATTGGCCACCCTAGTGAGAAGTGATTCAATCTGTTCAAAGCTATGGTTGGCGCAAAGGGTAAAACGCAGTCTCGCTGTATTAGGCGGCACGGTGGGTGGGCGGATGGCGCTGACATAAAATCCCACTTCGAAAAGCTTTTTACTGAGTTCAAGCGCTTTGTCACTTTCACCGATAATCATTGGCTGAATTGCGCTCTCAGAATTCTCAAAATTCAGCCCGAGGGATTTGGCAAAATTTCGGAAATAATCGATATTGGCTAATAATTTGGTTTTTTGTTCGTTCGATTTAATCAATTCAAGGCTTTTGAGTGTAGCACAGCACAAACTGGGTGAAATAGCGGTTGTGTAGACGTAAGGGCGTGATTTTTGCACCAAGTAGTCGATAAAATCGTCATTTCCGGCAACAAAAGCACCCATTGTGCCCGCCGCTTTGCCCAAAGTGGCCATATAGATTGAATTTTGCGGAATATTGGCCTCAAAAACGCCAAATCCGTGAGCATCATCTTGCATCAATAGTGCATTGGAAAAATTTGCGATTTTTTCAATTTTATTGATCTTTGCACGATCGCCATCCATGCTAAAGACATTGTCGGTAACAATTAGCCCTTGACCGGTTTGTTTGTTGCTTTTGGATTTGAGAGAGGCGAGGTCATTGTGTAAGTATCGCCTAAGGGGTAGGCCAAGTAATTGATTAGCGTCGATTAATGAGGCGTGATTTAGCTTGTCTTGCAAGACCCAGTCAACATCATCTCTAAGTGCTGAAAAAACGCCTAAATTGGCACTATAGCCCGAAGAGAATAGTAGCGCTCGTTGCTGTCCTGTGTAATCTGCTAACGCCTCTTCTAGCTCATGGTGTGCTTTTGAATGGCCACTAACCAAATGCGATGCGCCCGAGCCAACGCCGTATTGCTTGACACCTTGGACTAAAGCCTCTTTCACTTGCTCGTTATTAGCAAGAGAAAGGTAGTCGTTCGAACAAAAATTGACGACTTTTTTGCCGTCGATAACCATCTCAACGCCTTGGGCATTTTCGCTAATTTTGCGCGAGCGTAATAAATGTTTTTTATCGAGATCGTTAATTTGTTGGTTGAAATTCATGGACTCTATTTTAAAGAACTTTATTGCGTAGTTATAATGGTGGTGAATAATTAATCACTGAGTTGTAATTATGACCAATCCAAGACGTCATTACTTTGCCTTTGGCTCCAATTTGTCTAAAGAGCAAATGATTGCTCGTTGTCCAGAGTCAGAATATTTGTACTCAGGAAGGCTGGATAACTATGTCTGGCTTATTAACGAGAGGGGTTATGCCAATATTAAGCCGTCAGAAGGTGACTTTGTTCTGGGTGAAATTTTTTCCTTAAGTGAGAAAGACATCGAGTTACTAGACGTTTACGAGAGCGTGGCAGAGGGTATGTATCATCATGAGGTGCACAGCATTCAAATATCAGAGGGGTATTGCGATTGCTTGGTGTATGTCGACCTTAATCAAGTGTTTGGAGAGCCACAATTTGAATATATTAAGCGAATTAACCAAGGCATTGAAAGTGCTAAGCTGCCCACGGACTACGTCAATAAATATATTCGACCTTATGTACCCAATTGAGGGGTGAGCCTATGAGTGTAAAGAAGATAAAAATACTCGGTACTATGTTGAGATAGATTTAAAAACGCACAAAATCATAAATGTCGGCTTTGATCATAAGCTTTCAGAATATCTGGATAGAGGTCGACAAAATAATTCAAAAATACACCGATTGTTTTTAACCAAGGGGCAATATAATAAATACGTGGAGCGCTGCCTATCTGGATCTGAGAGCTCTTAGTAATCCAATTTATTTTTCATTAACAAGGAGTTGTAATAATGTCCCAATACGCTATTGTTTATACAGGCGGTTTTGATGGCGATCAAGTATCCACACCCGAAGAGGCTAATGAGCATCAGACGAAATATATAGCCTGGCTGGAAGGGCTTGGCGATGCGGCCGTTAGCCCTATGAATCCTCTTTTGAGTACAATTACAATCAATCCAGACGGCTCGGTTGATGAGGGTAGCAAAATGTCAATGTCTGGCTTTACAATTATTGAAGCCGATTCTTTGGATGACGTTATCTTAATGGCAAAAGAATGCCCATTTCTTGATGTGGGCGGCTCTCTCGAGGTCTCTGAACTTATGCGGATGCGGAGTTAGGCAGAATTCCTTTAGGCTTTCTTTTGTTCGGCCAATAATTCGTCGGCTAACTTTTCAAGATTGTCTAACTCTAATTCGAGAGCGTTTTGCTTTGACTCCAAGTAATTTCTAACGGTACTCTTTCGAAGAAAAAGAAAGAAGGTTTTAAAGTCCTCGAAGGCACGTAGATATTTATCGCGCATTTGCAGCTCTACAGCCGTACTAACTACCAAACTGGCGAAATAAGCGATTGCCCAGCCAGACCCTAAATAGGTGTTGACGAGAGCAATTTGAACTCCCCAAAATAACGGGAAGAGTGCCATGCCTGCCAAAATCTTATAGGTATCGTATTGATCGAGGGTTTTGGCAAAAAAAATAAACATTTTGCCGGTCAATTGGTATGGAAGGAAGTTATTAAGCTTGCCCCAGAGTGAGACTGGTAGAGCGATAAAAACCTTTAGCAAGGTTCGAAAAATGTACATAAATAGTACAGTTGGCTGATACTTGATTGAAAGATGGTAGTCTTTGATGCCGCAGCACTGGCACAATTTGTCATAAAGACGCAATTGGCTTATCAGGGTTTTGACTCTATCAGGCTCATGCTCTTGCAACATTCTTTTTGCTTTAATAATGTACTTCAAAACGTTAAATTGTTCTGACAAGTCAAGATCTTCGTCGCGTCCATGGCGTTGGGTGTAGAAGCGCTCTACCCTTGTTAGGAGTTTTAACTCCTCCCATGAATTAGGGTTGAGGGTTATTTTAATAATCCCTTGTTTAACGCGTTCTGTTATTGCCTGAACCGATTCTCTGTCATTAGCATCTTCTTCGTTCGCTACAATAACTGGCTCACCGAATTGCACCAGTAAGTCACCACGAAAAAATCCTTTACGACTGAAAGTCAACCCAACTGGCACCAAGACTGGCGATTTTCCGTTGAGTTTTTTGGCGCCAAGCGCAATACGGGCGGCACCTGTATTCACCTTGCGTATTGTCGGATCTGAATGACTCACTCCTTCTGGGAAGATCATGATCGTTTTGTCTTCACCCAGTTTTTCATAGCATTTAACAAATGAATCGACGTTTTTCGCGGTTTTGTTGCCAGGATCCTGTGCTCTGTAAATTGGCACCGCATCGAGTAATTTAAGCATTGTTTTAAGCAGTGGCATTTCGAACAATCCGCTGCGTGCAAGAGGGTGAATTTGTTTACTGGTTGCGGCTTGTATGACAATAGGGTCAACAAGTGCGTTGGCATGATTGGCGCAAAATATAATGCCGACCCCATGAGGAATTTTCTCGTGACCAGTAACCTCGAAGCGCCTATAAAAAGTTTTAATCACCGCTCGACAAAGCCCTTGCCAAAAAGTCACAGCCCAAGTTCTAGATTGAGGTGGCGAATGTTCCACTTTGTGCTTTCTGAGAGTTGTCATTAAGTTGGACGAGTTATGAGTGTTCAATTATTTTATCCCGAAAATTTGCCTGCATACGATGAGCTATTGAATAAAACTCAAATTGATACATTGATGCTTCGTAAAAAACGATAAGATAGGTATTATCTGAATAATGGTTTGATTTGTATGGCGTATGACGAAGGCACCGCTGAGCGTTTAAGTGATGTATTTGAGCGTATTCCTTTCTCAAGCGAAAAGAGAATGTTTGGCAGTCTGGGCTTTATGGTGCATGGCCATATGACTTGCGGTGTGATAAATGACCAGCTCATGGTCCGCGTTGGTAAAGGCCAGTATGAGGGCACCTTAAAAAAACCATTCGTGAAAGAAATGGATTTCACAGGCAAGGCATTGACCGGATTTGTTTATGTTGAGCCGGATGGCTTTGAGTCAGACGAGGAGTTGGAGAACTGGGTGAATCTGAGTGTAGAATACGTGCTAACTTTGCCCGCCAAGTAGCCCTTATGAAGTTATGCTAAAAAACTATTTATCCCTTAAGCTCGCTATTATTTTCTTGGTGCTCAGTATTGCCTGTGTTTTGGCCTATAGCACAGCAGGCTCGTACGTAGATAGCGAGGGTGTTCTGCAGGAGAAATTTGGTTTTATCCCTCTAGGCTGGGCGTTCTTTTTTCTCAGTAGTGGGTTTGCTATTTTTTACTTAATTAAGCTTTTAGGGAAAAAGTAATAAATGTGCTTTACGCTAGATTAAGTTCTCCAGCGGCGAAGAGGCAGAGGCGTAGGCTTTTTTCATCATTCTTCCGGCAAGAAAAGATTCACGACCAGCCTTAACTGCGTGTTGCATGGCGCTTGCCATCAGTAGTGGATTCTCTGCACTGGCAATGGCAGAATTCATCAAAACGCCGTCACAACCGAGCTCCATCGCTTTAGCGGCATCACTTGCGCAGCCAATACCAGCATCAACCAGTACTGGGACGTTGGCTTGATCTTTAATGAGCTTGATATTGTACGGGTTGGCAATGCCTTGGCCTGAGCCGATGAGTGAGGCAAGTGGCATAATTGCGCAGCAGCCAATTTCTTCCAGTTCTTTGGCAACGATTGGATCGTCTGAGGTGTAGACCATCACATCAAAGCCGTCATTAACCAGTGTTTTAGCGGCATCAAGGGTTTCAACAATGTTAGGGTAAAGTGTTTTTTCATCGCCCAACACTTCAAGCTTAACAAGATTGTGACCGTCTAATAATTCTCGTGCCAGCATGCAGGTGCGCACAGCGTCTTTGGCGCTGTAACAACCCGCTGTATTTGGCAGAATGGTGTATTTCTCTGGCGAAATAACATCGAGAAGACTCTCTTCGTTAGTATTTTGGCCAATATTGGTGCGCCTAATGGCAACTGTAATAATTTCAGAACCCGAAGCTTCAGTTGCTAAACGAGTCTCTTCAAGGTTTTTGTATTTTCCTGAGCCAACCAATAATCTTGAATGAAAAGTACGGCCGGCAACAACGAAAGGAGTATCTGTTCTCATGGGGCAATAAGATACCATGTGCTCGGATTAATTGCGTCATTATCTGGGATTAATCTTTTCATTCTTTGGTGAATTGTTTTGAATTGACGATCTACAGATTGCCTGTTAGTTTTTGCTCTCTAAAAACCATATAAATACCTGCGAAAAGAATGAGAGTGGCGCCCAGTGTTGTGTTGAAATCTAACCTTTCATTAAAAAAGGTGAGAGAAAAGAGCATACCCCATACCAAGGAGGTGTAGCGGAATATTGCAAGAAAACTCATCTCTCCAAGGCGTGTGCCGATAATGGTGAATAAGAAGGCAAAACTGATTAGGATTGCAGCCGAGACAATCTTTAACCATGCCACGCCATCCATTGTCATCCACTGGCCAAGCAGGGCAAATGGTAGGATTACGATGGTTATGCCAACCATGCTTAACATGGTGATATAAAAAGTGGGAAAATGCTCTGGTATTGCCTTAGTTGCTAAATCTCGAGTTGCCATTGCCAATGCAGACAGTAGGGAAATAAGTACCCATATTGTATAATTCGTACTCCAGGGTTGGATAATGAGTAACACGCCTACAAAGCTAATGATAGCAGCAAGTTTCCGCCGCCAACTTATTTTTTCTTTGAAGAAAAATACACCGCCAAGCATCAGAAAAACCGGCAGTGATTGGTTAATTGAGATCGCGCTTGCCAGCGTTATTTTCATCAGTGATGAAACCCATAGTACGGTTGCAAGGGCTTCGCAGATGATCCGTAGGGCGCAGTACTTGTCTTGAAAAAGCACCAACAGTTCTTTTGTTGATTTTCTACCTTCAACCGTGAGTGCTAACAGCAGCAAGAAAAATGTACCAATTATTGAGCGAAGTAGCACCGGCTGTTGCCACGGCAATTCGTTGGCAAATGATTTGAGAATAACATCGTTTGACGCAAAGCACAGCGCACCAAGTGTAATTAAAATTGCACCTCGCGTATTTTTACTCAAATTGGCCATGTAATGAAATACACATTTAAAGGATGTTTTTTACCACGAAAGCTTTTGCGCTACAATGTAGAAAATTCAAGATTGTCTTTGCATTCAAAGCAAAGCGCTTGACAGCCAATAGATTTAATTTTATCTAACTGCAGGCAATAAAAAAACCGCAGAAGTGAGCTTAGTATTAATGGCGGAGAGAGAGGGGCTATTCGTGCGTCGCACTCACCCTACGGGCCGTCGTCGCAAGCTCCGACGTTGTTCGCATTGAGTACAATGCTCACCCGAGCCCTCTTCTTGGGTTCGGATTCACCAGCATAAATAAAAACCCCAGCTTGTGCTAGGTCATTAATTTATGGCGGAGAGAGAGGGATTCGAACCCTCGATAGGAGATAAATCCTATACACCCTTAGCAGGGGCGCGCCTTCAGCCACTCGGCCATCTCTCCAAAGAAAACGTATTATACTGTATTTATTTCCGTTGAGTTATTTGTGTAATAAAGGAAAATTGTAACATCAATTAAGCCATTAAATCTGGCAGAATCCAGCGATAAATACCAATCAAATCGATGGTCATAAAAACGGTGTTAAGTATGATTAAAGCCTTGTCTTTATTTTTAATTCCTTGAATTAACCAACAACAAGATGAGATTAAAAAAACTAAAAACGCATACTTAGAATAAGAGGTATTAAGAGCGATAGTGATGCCGCCTGTAACGCCGGTGACGGTGCCGATCCAGCCAAACATTATTCTACGATCTCGAAGTCGTGAGTGACGTTTGCTGTTTTAGCCATCATAATCGAGGCCGAGCAATACTTGTCAGCAGAAAGACTGATTGCCTTTCCAACTTTTGTTGGATTGAGGTCTGAGCCTTTAACAACAAAATGAATATGAATATTGGTAAAAACCTTAGGGTGATCGTCGGCGCGTTCAGCGCTCACTTCAGCAACACAATCGTCAATATTTTCACGCATCTTTTTTAGCGTGCTCACCACATCAACCGTGGTGCAGCCAGCCATCCCGATAAGAAGCATTTCCATGGGTCTAACGCCCATGTTGTTGCCGCCAACATCCGGCGGGCCATCCATTACTACAGCGTGTCCACTGCCAGATTCACCGACCATCATCATGCCGTCAATCCATTTAACTTTAACGTCCATAGAAAAACTCCTTTAACTGTTGCCCTGGGCTTTCATGCCGCATAAATGCCTCGCCAACTAGGAAGCCATAAACATTGTTCTCATGCATTAAAGCAACGTCCTCCCTAGATAAAATGCCAGATTCGGTAATCACCAGCGTGTCGTCATTAATTTCACTGAGCAAGTCGATTGTTGTTTGCAAAGAAACTTCAAAAGTACGAAGATTGCGATTATTGATACCAATCATTGGTAAGTCCAGTGTGAGGGCGCGTTTTAATTCTGCCAAATCATGCACCTCTACCAATACATCCATGCCGAGCGATGTCGCTAAATCATAAAGTGTTAGAAGTTCGTTATCGCTAAGACAGGATACGATTAGCAAGATGCAGTCCGCACTCATTGCACGTGCTTCGTAAACTTGGTAAGGTCTAACGATAAAGTCTTTACGAATTACCGGCAATGATACAGCGGCTCTTGCTCTAATTAAATACTGAGGGTCGCCTTGGAAAAAATCTCTATCGGTCAAAATAGAAAGGCAACAAGCGCCACCTTTTTCATAGCTTTCGGCGATTTCTACCGGATTAAAATTCTCACGCAAAACGCCCTTGCTTGGCGAGGCTTTTTTAATTTCTGCGATAACTGCACTTTCGCCGCGTTCGGCTTTCGCAGTTAATGCATTATAAAAACCTCTTGGCTTATCACCAAAGTTGGCGTGTCCCATCATTTGCTCTACTGAGACGCGTCTGATGGACTCCTCGATTTCTTCGTGCTTGCGCTTGACGATTCTTTTGAGTATGTCTGGCGTTTGAGTTGTCATGGCCTTGAGACCTTCGTATAAGTGAATAACAAAAGCTATTTTAAACGAAACCAAGTTGTGTTAAGTAGAGCATCAGCTCAGTTGTTACGAAACTTATACTGTTGGTATAATCTGACTTTATATTAAAAACCTGAGTATTAAGGGTGAATTTACTAAACTTCCAAGCGCCTTGGGATATGAACAATGTTGTTGATAAGGCTAAAGCAACCGGTAATCAACAAATTATGGTCTGCGATAGAGGTACTTCATTTGGCTACAATACGCTTGTTTCGGACATGCGTGGTGTGGCAAGTATGCGCTCAACTGGATGCCCAGTGGTATATGATGCCACACACTCCGTGCAGCAGCCCGGCGGACAGGGTGAAACCTCAGACGGTCAAAGAGAAATGGTGCCTATATTGGCAAGAGCAGCCGTAGCTGTTGGTGTTTCGGGCTTGTTTATGGAGGCACACCCAGATCCTACAAATGCTAAAAGCGATGGGCCAAATTCGATGCCGATTGATAGAATGGCCGGGCTGCTTAAAACATTACAGGATATTGATGCTGTGGTAAAAAATAATGGGTTTTTAGAGGATGGGTTAGATGACTAAAATTGCAATTTCCGGTGCCAGTGGCCGTATGGGTCAAACTTTGGCTGAAGCGGCAGGACTGAATTCGAATATTGAGATTGGTTGCACTCTAGATTTGGGTGATAATCTTGAAAAGATGCTTGATAGTTTCGATGTTTTGATTGATTTCACGCGCCCCGAAGCAACCCTTGAGTATTTAGCTATTTGTCAAAAAGCCGGCAAAGGCATGGTGATTGGCACGACAGGATTTAGTGATGACGAGCTGGTGTTCATTGAGGCGGCAGCCAATGATATCGCTATTGTTTTTGCACCAAACATGAGTGTTGGTGTTAATTTAACGCTTAAGCTGTTAGATACGGCTGCCAAAGTTTTTGGCGAGGATGCCGATATTGAGATCGTCGAAACCCATCATCGTTACAAAGTGGACGCGCCATCTGGCACTGCACTGAAAATGGGCGAGGTCGTTGCCAATGCTCTAGGTAGAGATTTGAGCACTTGCGCGGTTTATGGTCGTGAGGGTATTGAAGAGCCGCGCAACCGACAAACCATCGGCTTTTCAACGATCAGGGGTGGTGATGTTGTGGGCGATCATACGGTGAGCTTTTTTATGGAGGGCGAGCGTGTTGAGATAACGCACAAGGCCTCCTCAAGAATGACGTTTGCCAATGGCGCTGTCAGGGCGGCGAGTTGGTTAAGCGGAAAACAAAGCAAGCTGTATTCCATGCAAGATGTGTTGGATTTATAAAATTTAAGAGAGAATTACGATGTTATATGCCATTATTTCTCAGGATGTTGAGAATTCATTAGAAAAACGTATGAATGCAAGACCCGCGCATGTTGAAAGATTGAGTCAGCTCAAAGATGAAGGTCGTTTAATTTTGGCTGGTCCGCACCCTGCAATTGATACCAATGAGCCTGGAGAGGCTGGTTTTACTGGTTCTCTTATAGTTGCTGAGTTTGATGATTTGATTGCTGCACAGGCCTGGGCGGATGCAGATCCTTATATTGCTGCCGGTGTTTATCAGAGTGTTGTTGTCAAAACATTTAAAAAAGTACTGCCTTAATCAAGCTCATGAACGCTGATGTTGTTATTCTTGGCGGTGGTGCAGCAGGGCTAATGTGCGCAATCGAGTCGGGCAAGCGCGGTCGCAAGGTTGTATTGATTGAAAAAGCCAAAAAAGCCGGTAAAAAAATTCTAATCTCAGGCGGCGGTCGTTGCAACTTTACTAATCTATATACTGAACCGGAATCCTATTTATCGCCCAATGCTCATTTTCATAAATCTGCTTTGTCTCGTTATACACAATGGGATTTTATTGCACTCATGGCAAAGCATCATTTGCAGTGGACTGAGAAAACGCTAGGTCAGTTATTCTGCGATCAAAAGGCCACTGCAGTTGTTGATATGTTGCTCGATGAGTGTCGACAAGCAGGTGTTAACATTGTGCTTGACAGTGTTGTAGAAAAAATAGAATTTCAGCAGAAATATACGATAACAACACAAACTCAAACTATCAGCGCCACATCACTTGTGATAGCGACAGGTGGGCCGTCTATCCCTAAAATGGGCGCCACAGATTTTGGCCTGCAAATTGCAAAGCAGTTTGGCATGAAGTCTAACTCATTCAAGCCGGCCTTAGTGCCGTTTACTTTTCAACAGAATGACATTGATCGGTATTTTAAGGATCTTTCCGGGTTATCACTGGATGCGATTGTGATGTGCAATGGCGTTAGCTTTAGAGAGGGGGTGTTGATTACTCATCGTGGGATCAGTGGGCCTGCCGCTCTGCAAGCATCATCTTATTGGCATAAAGGCGATGAGCTTGTTATTAACTTATTGCCGGAAGTGGATGCAGTTAGCGTACTACTTGAGGCGCAGCAAACGCGTGGAAAGTCTGCACTGAAAACCGTATTAACTGAGCTATTGCCAAGAAGGTTTGCCGAAAGACTGGCAAATGCCTTGCTTGAAATTGAGTTAGCTGAATTGGCCTTGGGTGAGATTAAACAAAACGATTTAAAGCGATTTTCTATATTGCTAAACCATTGGCCTTTGCGGCCCAGTGGTACAGAAGGAATGCGCACTGCAGAGGTGTGTACCGGAGGGGTTGATGTTAACGGTTTGTCGTCGAAAACCATGGAATCAGCAAAACAACCAGGTCTGTACTTTATTGGTGAAACGGTTGATGTAACGGGGTGGCTAGGCGGCTACAACTTTCAGTGGGCCTGGTCATCGGGCTGGGCTGCTGGACAGTGCGTGTAGAGTTCTCTTTGATATCTATATTAAGAAACACACCCCTTGTGACTATTGAAAGCGTGTAGGGCAGACAAGATAAAAGCTGCAGAATCGCTTTGTAATATTTTAATTACTGCAAAATTTAGATATTTTTTGCAGTTTATCCTGTAAATTAGACTAATTATTGCAAATTTGATTAAGGGCATGGCCTTATTACGGCATAATTCTCTGCTTCATAGTTAAAAGAAAGAAGTAGGAGAGTGCTTCTTTACAAGTCGAATGATTACAATCAAGAACCTAGCCAAGCATTTTGGTGGGATTAGAGCGGTTGATGGTGTGGATTTACACATTGAACGCGGCTCGATTACAGGTTTGGTCGGCCCTAATGGCGCTGGAAAAACCACTTTATTCAATCTTATTGCCGGTCTTTACCAGCCTACTGCGGGTGAAATCATCCTAGACGGTGAAGATGTGACAGGCCTTCTGTCACACCAGCTGTTCCACAAAGGTGTTCTCAGAACCTTTCAAATTGCTCACGAATTTCCAACACTCAGCGTTCTAGAGAACTTGATGATGGTACCAGCAGGTCAACTGGGTGAGAGTCTTATTAACACTTGGTTAAAGCGAAAGGAAATTCAAGAAGAAGAAAAAGAACTTCAAAAGAAAGCCGAAGAGGTGATCGATTTCTTGAGCATTAGTCATTTGAAAAATGAGCGCGCAGGTAACCTTTCAGGTGGCCAGAAAAAATTAATCGAATTGGCTCGCACAATGATGGTTGATGCCAAAGTTGTCTTGTTAGACGAGGTTGGCGCGGGCGTTAACCGAACTCTCTTAAGGCAAATTGGTGATGCGATTCTTCGTTTAAATGAAGAAAGAGGCTATACATTTTGTATGATTGAGCATGATATGGATTTTATCTCGCGATTGTGCAACCCAGTTGTGGTTTTGGCAGAGGGTCAAATTTTGACAACAGGCACACCTGATGAAATTAAGAGTTCTCACGCGGTGATTGACGCTTATTTAGGTCAAGGCATCAAAACAAAGGAATCGGCGTAATGGCATATTTAGAAGGAAACAGCTTAGTAGCGGCTTACGGTCCGGTGCCAATTTTGCATGAGTGTTCTGTGTCGGTTGAAAAGGGCGAATTGGCAGTGATTGTTGGTCCTAATGGTGCTGGCAAGTCTACTGCGATGAAGGTGCTTTTGGGGATGTTAAATCCAAGCTCTGGCTCGGTTGTATTTGACGGCCAAGATATTACACATCTTTCAACACAAGAGCGAATCAGCCTTGGCTTGGCTTTTGTGCCACAGACAAATAATGTGTTCACCTCGATGACGGTTCATGAAAATCTTGAAATGGGCGGCTTTCTTAGGGACGACGACATTTCACATACAATCCAAGAAGTGTATGACTTATTTCCCATCCTTTTCGAGAAGCGCAAGCAAAATGCGGGCGAACTCTCTGGCGGACAAAGACAGCAGGTTGCTTTTGGTCGTGCAATGATGACACAACCTACGGTGATGCTATTGGATGAGCCAACGGCAGGCGTGTCGCCGATTGTAATGGACGAGATTTTTTCCAATATTTTGGATCTTAAGAATTCTGGCAGAGCGGTATTAATGGTTGAGCAAAATGCACAGCAAGCGCTTAATATTGCTGACAAGGGTTTTGTTTTGGTTTCTGGTAGAAACGAACACAGTGGCACGGGTAAAGAGCTTATCGCTGACCCAGAAGTCAGAAAGAAATTTTTAGGGGGTTAGCGTGGTTTCTGAATCTGTAGACATTCTTAATGCATTTGCATTATTGACAAATTTCATTATTGTTCCAGCCATTGCTTATGGCTCACAGCTGGCACTGGGCGCGCTTGCCGTTACTTTAATCTATTCGATCTTTAGGCTTTCTAACTTTGCCCAAGGCGATAGTATGGCTTTTGGTACGGTGATGGTTATCTTAATACTTGCACTGTTTCAAAGTGACTGGGCAAATGCTAATTTTGGCGCGATCTTGCCGCCTTATGAGTTTTTGAGCTTTGTGCCAACGGCATTGTACGCCCTGCCTTTTGCTATTGGATTTACAGCAATTTACTTACTGGTTATGGATAGGCTGGTGTATCAACATTATCGTCGAATCAAAGCCAAAGCGATCAATATGTGTATGGCTTCAATGGGTGTGATGTTTGTTACAGGTGGCCTGGTAAGAATTATCAATGGACCGGAACGCATGACGTTTGATGATGGCGCTAGGTTCTTGTTTTCCGTTAGAGATTTTAAAGAATTTACCGGTCTTACTCAGGGTATAGCCATTAAGACGTCACAGTTCTTAACGGTGACTGTGGCCATTTTATTGGTTGCCTTTTTGTTTTACTTTTTAAACAAAACCAAAACGGGCAAGTCAATGCGCGCCTATTCAGACAACGAAGATTTGGCCTTACTTTCGGGCATTGATCCTGCAAAAGTGGCGCGAACTACTTGGCTAATCGTGGCTGCATTTACAGCGATTGCCGGCACACTTTACGGGCTAGATAAGGGCTTCCTGCCATTCCAGTATCACCAATTGTTATTGCCTATTTTTGCCTCGGTTATTGTGGGTGGTATTGGCTCACCTATGGGTGCAATTGTGGGTGCCTTTGTGGTTTCATTCTCAGAGCTTCTACTGACCTATGCCTACAAAAAATTCTTGATATTTTTATTGCCGGGTTACGTACCAGACTCCTTAGTGCAGTTGATTGGTGTAGAGTATAAGTATGCAATTTCATTTGTGATTCTGGTGGTTGTTTTGTTAATACGACCGACAGGAATCTTTAAAGGTAAGGTGGTGTAATGATGAATACGATTAATGAAATGTGGACCTCTCACCGCACGCAAATAAGTTTTACAATAATGACAGCAATTTTATTGTTTGTTGGCTTTAATCAGTCATGGGTATTGGCGCTTGGTATTTTCAATCTTAGTGTGATTTCATCAATTATGGCCTTGGGTGTTAATATCCAATGGGGTTATGCGGGCCTATTTAATGTTGGCATCATGGGCTTTGCAGCGCTTGGTGGTTTAAGCGTTGTTTTGATCTCTCAGCAGCCAGTGACAGATGCGATTGAAGCCGGCGGTTTCAATATGCTGATCGCTTTAATGCTTGGTGTTATTACCGTAGTGGTTGGTGTTGTCCTGCATAATAAAAAGTTTAACAAGTGGGTAGTTTTCGCCAGTATATTTCTTGGCTTCTTTGCGATGCGTTATTTTTTTGCAGACGCATCGAGTGCTATTGAGAAAGTAAACCCTGCAGGCACGGGCTATTTAGGCGGACTGGGGTTGCCAGTATTGCTTTCATGGGTTGTGGGCGGCTTTGCTGCAGCTGGTGTTGCTTGGGGCGTAGGTAAAATAACTTTGGGTTTGAGGTCAGACTATCTCGCTATTGCCACATTAGGCATTTCTGAAATTATCATTTACGTCATTAAAAATGAAGACTGGCTATCACGGGGCGTTAAGAATGTAACCGGCTTACCAAGGCCAGTGCCGTATGAATTGGAGCTACAAAAGACACCTTGGTTCCAAGATTGGGCGCACTATTTTGATGTTGGCTTAGGTGAGTTCTCTACGTTATTTGTAAAGTTGTGCTACGCGGGTATCTTTGTCAGTATTTTGATTGGACTTATTATTATGGCCAATCTTGCGCTTGATTCGCCTTGGGGTAGAAAGGTAAGAGCAATTAGAGATAATGAAGTGTCTGCGGCGGCGATGGGAAAAAACATTACCCGTCAACATCTGCAGATCTTTGTTATTGGTTCGGCTATTGTTGGTCTTGCGGGCGCAATGCTTGTTACTTATAACGGCCTTTTAAATCCTACTTCTTATCAGCCACTACGATTTACATTCCTTATTTGGGTAATGGTTATTGTGGGCGGTTCTGGTAATAATCTAGGCTCAGTTATTGGCGCCTTTATTATTTGGTTCTTGTGGATTCAGGCTGGCCCTATGGGGCTGTGGATTGCTGAAGTAATCAGTAATTTTGCTGGCGAACAAAGTTCAATCGCCTTGTTTATTGAAGACAGAGTGCATCATTTGCGCCTGGTCTTTATGGGGGCGATTATGCTTATGGTGATGCGGTTCACGCCTGGCGGTATCTTGCCAGAAAAAAACAAAGAATTGTAGTTTTTCCCCTTAATCAAAACGACCTATAAATATTCCCTATTTAAGACGAAAGACGCTTTTATTTTTATCATTTTGCAGTTTTTCTTCATATAAGGAGTAATTTTGTCAACACATGGCCGAAGAAAATGTTTATCATGGCTGAGTGTTTCTTCTGAGGAGATTGTTTATCGTGGAAGAAATTTTTTTGTTTAACTAAGGAGAGAAAATGAGAAATTATCTTAAAACGACAGCTGGTATCGCCCTTTCAATGGGTGTGTCAACTGTTGCACTAGCAGATGTTAGTATTGGTAGCTTACAAGGCTACACGGGTCCACTTGAATCACTAATTGGTGATATCCATGATGGTACAGTTCTAGCTGCTTCAGAAGCTAACGCTTCTGGTCAATATGCTCACGGAACTATTAATGTGCCAGAAGGCGACTCTAAATGTATCGATGCAGACGCAGCGATTGCTGAAGCTGAGCGTTTAATTAACGACGGTGTAATTGGTCTTGTTGGTCCTAACTGTTCTGGTGTTACTACAGCGGTTATTAATAATGTAACAGCAGCTAACGGCGTTGTAAACATTTCACCTTCGGCAACTTCGCCGGCATTGTCAACTATCGAAGACAACGGTTTCTTCTTTAGAACTGCACCTTCTGATGCAAGACAAGGTCAAGTACTTGCTGCTATTGCAATGGGTAGAGGCATTACAAGTGTTGCGGTAACTTATACAAATAACGACTACGGTAAAGGTTTAGCTGACGCATTCGTTGGTTCGTATGAAGCTCTTGGCGGTACAGTGACTGTTAACTCTGGTCATGAAGAAGGCAAAGCGGACTACTCTGCTGACGTAGCTTCTCTTTCTGCCGGTGGTTCTTCAGTGCTAGCGGTATTTGGTTATGCTGACGGTGGCGCATTGTCACTAACAACTGCTTCTGTTGATACAGGCGCATTTGACAGCTACATCTTCGCTGACGGCATGATCGGTTCTGGTCCAGCTCTTGGTGGTCTTGACGGCCTAAGCGGTTCTTGGGGTACGGCTCCAGGTGGTAGTACTGCTGCTGCATCATGGGCAAGCGTAACTGCTGCTGCAGGCATCACTCCGGGACCATACTCTGGTGAAGCTTACGATGCGATGGCATTGATTATCCTTGCTTCTCAAGCATCTACTGACAGAGGCGACATCCAAGCAGCTATGATGGCTATTGGTAACGCTCCTGGTGTTTCAATCAGTGCAGGTCAAATCGGCTTCGGTCTACATTTGTTGTCTGAAGGTATCGAGATTGACTACGATGGCGCAACAGGTGTTGAGTTCAACGATGTTGGTGAAGTTAAAGGCTCATTCCTAGAGTACGACGTTGTCGGTACTGCATGGTCTAGCATTAAGACTCACAGATAATATCTAATTCATTAGATATGAAAAAGCCCGTCCTTGTGACGGGCTTTTTTTTTGGTTTGTAAAATATTTTTTTAGTCAATAAATTGACTTAATGTTTTTTTGTCAATTTTCATATTGTGGGGCTATAATATGGCTTCATATATCGTCAAAAGCACTAACCTATGAGTAATAAAGAAGTACTGGATAATCTGAAAACCGCGGTCAAGCCGTTATTTGGAAAAATTGACACAAACGAGCTATTCTCTCTTGATGCAATGATTGCGCCTAAATTAATCACAATACTTTATTGGCTACTACTGTTTCTGGCGATCGCTAGTGGATTGGGTGCCATTTTTGTTGATGGTGATTTTCTCCGAGGTTTGTTTTTAATGGCGAGCATCTCAATTGGCGGACGAATTGCCTGTGAGCTGATGATTGTTATTTTCCGCATTAATGAAACTTTGCATGAAATGAACGCTAGAGAAAAAGACTCATCCCCTGTTTCAGTGGTTGTCAGCCCAACAGGTGATTTTGAGCGATAGTAGAATTTAATAGGATAAAGACAATGAGTGATAATCATAGTAATAATACAATCGTTTGGGCGGATATTCCAGTTGTTGACCTGCTTCGTGCGGCAGAATTTTATGACGCCGTCCTTGATAGGGAGGTTGAAATAACTGAGCTTGATGAATTTGCTTTTGCAGCCATTCAAGGCACAAACGGCAATGGTGTTTGTTTGTATCCGGACAGTGACTATGTTGCCCCTGAGAAAGGCCCTCTTGTGTACTTAAATGTGGATGGTCGACTCGAAGAGGCTGTTCAGCAATGCAAGAAACTGGGCGGTGAAGTTGTACAAGATGTGCATGATATTGGGAATTTTGGCCAACGCGCTATTATCAAAGATTGTGACGGCACACGAGTTGCCCTACACTCCACAAGCGGTAGTTAACTTCGACAGGGCGCTTTAGCGCTAGAATTGCTGATGAACAGAGGCATTCTACTTATTCTTTCTGGTTATCTTATTTGGGGCTTCTTCCCGATTTATTGGTCACTTCTTAACCATGTCGAGCCAGCAGAAATACTAGCACATAGAATAATTTGGTCCATTCCAATATTACTCCTTTTCGTTGGCCTTAAGTCATCGTGGCGCAGTAATGTGCGCTCAGTCCTTGGCAATAAAGGCGAGTTATTACTCTTACTGGTTACTGGCGTTCTAATAAGCATTAACTGGGGTACATACATTCTTGCTGTTAGCTTGGGTCGAGTAATTGAAGGCTCCATGGGGTATTTTTTGTCGCCAATGTTAAATATATTGGGTGGTTTTATCTTTTTCAAAGAGCGTGTTTCAAGGCTGCAAAAGTACGCTATTGGTTCTGCCACTGTTGGCTCGCTTTACTATGTGGTTAGTGTGGATGTGTTTCCTTGGTTTGGCCTTGTATTGGCTTTTAGTTTTGCCTCATACGGTTTAATGAGAAAAGGCATGAAGTCTTCCGCGGTGCCTGGGCTGCTTCTTGAAACAGTCCTGTTGTTGCCAATTACTGTATTTTTTGTTGTTTGGATGGTTAGCAATACACAGATTTCCTTTTTGGCTGTTGATCGATCAACGGACGTACTTCTTTTCTTGGCGGGGATTGTAACGGTTGTGCCTTTGGTTTTGTTTACATCAGGGGCTAGACTATTGCCAATGACTACTGCCGGTATTCTTTCTTTTATTAACCCGACACTACAGTTTTTGGTCGGCTATTATTATTTTAGTGAGCCGTTTAATACCGATCAATTTATTGGTTTTGTCGGTATTTGGCTCGGCTTGTTGCTCTACTGTTATTCTTTGATGAAAAAAACCTAATGGACTCTTTTGTTGCCACGCTCATCTACTGGTCGGCTTTTACTTTTAGCGCCAGCCCATTCTGGACCACGTTGATGGAAGTATCGCGCTATTCATCATTCGGCTACATCTACAAAAATTACTTTATTTATTTGCTGGTTTGTTGGCTGCCAATTCTTGTTATTATCGGTACTGTAATAGGGGTTTTGGGTGGTTTTAATCCAGAACTAATGAACGCGCTTTATTTTGTTGGCGCCTTTGTTATTTTCTATCTGAGCTGGCAGGTGATACGCTCAAAGCGCAACCCGAATATCAAAATTGACTTTAACTGGAAGGCGATGTCTTTAATGACGTGGTTTAATCCAAAGACTTGGCTTGCTGTGCCGCCAGGGTTTTTGATTGCTAACTATAGTGATTCATTGTCAATCAATATTGCAATTTTCTATTTGAGCGGCATTCCTTTTTTCCTTTCTGGTGTGCTCTTTTGGAGTATGGTTGGAAGGCAGGGCGCCAAAATATCTAAGAATAGACTCAGTTATTTTAATGCTGCTCTATTGGCTTTCTTTGGTTTTTACTTGCTTTACGAAGGTATCAAAATAATTAATCTGTAGTTTTAAAAATATGGATTAATTATGAAATGTGTATGTTAGTATTTCTCTGCTGGTAAATACGTGGTCTTTATCGGTAAAAGGTTTTTCTTTAATGGGAGAGTTGTGAAAAATACCAAGAGTATGCACCCTACAGTGTTTAATACCCTGCACAGCTCGGGTCAAGAGGAGCTTGAATCTTTGTATAAAGATTGGGCGAAAAAATACGATTATGACGTCATAGAGCTCATTGGCTATATTGGTCATATAATCGCCACTGAATTACTACTTAAATACTTGAAAAATCCAGAACTGCGGATATTGGATGCTGGCTGCGGCACTGGGTTGGTGGGCGGAGTGCTTTCTCAAAAAGGCTTTCAAAATGTTGTTGGGGTTGACTTTTCACAGGCGATGCTTGAACAAGCGGGTGATAAAGATGTCTACCAATCTTTAGAGCTTGCAGATTTGACCGAAGAGTTTGTTTTTGAAGACAAGACCTTTGATGCTGTTATTTGCGCTGGCACTTTTACTTGCGCTCATGTCGGCCCGGATGCGCTAATTGAAATGGTTCGTGTCACCAAAATCGGTGGCTACATCAGCTTTACTGTGAGAGAGCAAGAATGGGATTCTGCCCCCTACGCTGAGGTTATTGCTAGGCTTGAAGCGCTTGGTAAGTGGCAACGAATTGAGCAGTGCTTTACAGAGTACAACCTTAAAGAAGGCGCCAGCTGCCAACTGTGCCTTTATAGGGTTTGTTAAGGGTTAATGATGACAGCTAGTTCGCGACGACACGACATTGATTGGCTGAGAGTCATTGCCATTACCATTCTCATCGTTTACCACTCGGTTGTGAGTTTTCAGCCTTGGGCGTGGACAATTGCTTTTATCCAGAGCAAGCAAAGTTTAGAGTGGCTTTGGATTCCTATGGAGTTGGTTAATATTTGGCGTATTCCTTTGTTGTTTTTCGTCTCCGGCATGGGTGTGTGTTTTGCCATGAGAAGGCGAGATTGGAGGGCGCTATACTTTGATCGATTGAGACGCATTTTCTTGCCATTTATTTTTGGCGCGCTTGTCATCGTTCCCTTGCATTTTGTTGTTTATCAATCTTATACAAATCAAGCCATTGCATACTGGCCAAGCATGGGGCACTTATGGTTCCTTGGGAATATTATGGCTTTTGTTATTTTGTGTTTGCCAATATTTCATTATTGTCAAAAATCACCAGAAAATGCATTTATTGGCCACCTAAAACGCCTGTTAAAAACCCCGTTAGGCTTGGTAATTATTGCCATTCCTTTTATTGTCGAGGCGCTTTTTATTTCGCCAGAATATTTCAGTATGTACGCCGGCACAGTACACGGATTTTTCATTGGTTTTCTTGCCTTTTTCTTTGGATTTTGTTTTGCAAGTATTGAAAATACTTTTTTTCAATTGGTGAATAAGCACAAGTTGTGGCTTCTCCTAATTGCCCTTCTGCTTTATTTCATTCGTTTGTTTGTATTCGGTTTACAAGGTGTGCCAGTTTGGCTAATATCGATAGAATCGATGTTATGGCTGTACGCTGTTTTTGGCTACGCCTATGGTTATCTTAACCAACCGAGTGCATTGTTACGTTACTTAAGCCCGGCCGTTTACCCAATCTATATTGTTCATATGTTTTTTCAGTACTTAGCCACAAGTTATGTACTAAAACTTGATATTCCTACTGCGCTACAACTTATTGTAATTATGGTTGTTACGCTGTTGTTTAGTTGGTTGAGTTATGAGCTAGTTATTAAAAGGGTTAAATATTTAAGACCTTTGTTTGGCTTGAATTATAAATAAGGGTTAATACACAATGTTTCGTTCAATAAGCAATCAAAGTCAAGCCTACTGGTTTGCCGCTATCGCTATATTTTTTTGGTCAACGGTTGCTTCTGCCTTTAAATTATCACTTTCGCACTTATCGCCGATACAATTGGTTTTTTATGCCACATTGTTTTCAATCGTAGCGCTATTTGTTATTATTCTGCTGCAGCGAAAACTGCATCTGCTTCGCCAATACCCAAAAGCAGCAATGGCAAGACTTGTTCCTTTGTCGCTACTCAATCCTTGCCTTTACTACATTGTTCTTTTTGAGGCTTATGATTTATTGAGTGCACAAGAGGCCATGGCAATCAATTACTCTTGGGTAGTGATGATGGTGTTGTTGGCGGTTCCTATTCTCAAGCAAAAGATGAGATTTAAGGCCTTTCTTGGAGTTGTTGTTAGCTATGTTGGCGTGCTTATCATTGCGACCAAAGGCAATCTGTTTGAGCTTGAGTTTAGCAACACTTTGGGTGTTGTTCTGGCATTATCAACGACCGTCATTTGGGCGTTATTTTGGTTGTTCAATACAAAGAAAAGCAACGATATTGTTGTCAGTCTTTTCTTGATATTTTTATTCAGTTTGCCATTTGTCGTATTGGCTGTTTTTCTAGGATCTACATTTGAATTACCGAGCACCAATGGCCTGCTTGGTGCTGCCTATATTGGTTTGTTTGAAATGGGCATTACTTTCGCGCTCTGGCAATCAGCACTCAGTCTCTCTACAACGGTTGCAAGGGTTACTAGTTTGGCATTTATCACGCCATTTCTATCTCTGGTGGTGTTGTATTTTGTTCTTAGTGAGGAGATATTACTCTCAACCGTGATCGGTATTATGCTGATTATTGGTGGTTTATTGTTGCAAAAATACTTTACTCGACAAAGTGAAACTGAATAACAAAACACACTTTTGGGGATACAGAAAATAATGAAATCCAGCGATCCAATACTTCAGCCCTTTAAAATTAAAGGGGTCGAGTTTCGCAATCGAATGATGAGCACCGCGCATGCGCCTGGCTATGTTGAAGATCGTATGCCCAAGGAGCGTTATCGTTTATACCACTTGGAGAAAGCCAAAGGCGGCATTGGCCTGACAATGTTTGGTGGATCCTGTACGGTTTCGGTGGATTCACCTTCTGCTTTTGGTCAAATTGATTTGAGCACCGATGAGGCGCTGCCTTGGATTAAAGAGCTGGCAAATAGTGTCCATAGTGAGGGTGCACGAATTATGTGCCAAATAACCCATTTGGGACGACGAACCGCTTACGATGTTGAGCATTGGTTGCCACCGGTTTCACCAAGCCCTGTTCGTGAGCGCCCTCATGGAACAACACCCGCAGAAATTTCTCGCTCAGACATTGACAGAATTGTTAAAGACTACGGGGATGCAGCGCTACGTTGTGCAGACGCTGGATTGGATGGTGTGGAATTAATGGCTTATGGTCATCTGATTGATCAATTTTGGACCCCAGCTTTTAACAATAGAGGCGATGAGTTTGGTGGCGACTTAGAGGGTCGACTGCAATTTGTACTGATGGTGTTGGAGGAGGTAAACGCCCGATTAGGAAGTCGTGAGGATTTTTTGCTTGGTATACGCATGACGGGCGACGATAAACTGTCATCGCATTTAGGTATTGATGGCCTTAATCAAGACGACTGTTTAAAGATTGCAATACGCCTCGAGGAGACAAAACAACTGGATTTTATTAATATTGTTGGCGGTCATTTGACGACCGATATGGGCCTCGCGGACTGCATACCGCCGATGGGCAATCCTTCCGCACCCTTTCTAAACCTTGCTGGCAAGATGAAACAAGCCTTGAACCTTCCAGTATTACACGCTACACGAATTACTGATGTGGCAACGGCTCGCTACGCATTATCTTCGGGTTTGGTTGATTTGATAGGCATGACTCGAGGTCATATGGCTGACCCTCATATTGTTCGAAAAATTGAATCTGGCGAAGAAGATCGGATTCGCCCCTGTGTCGGCGCAGGTTATTGCTTGGATAGACTACACGCCAAAGGCGAGGCGTTGTGCTTGCACAACCCCGCTACTGGTCGAGAGGGCGCATTGCCCCATATGGTTCAACCATCAAGCGCATCGAAAAATCGTGTTGTTGTTGTGGGTGCAGGCCCAGCTGGACTTGAGGCGGCTCGCGTTTGCGCCAGTCGAGGACACCAAGTTAGTGTTTTAGAGGCGGGCAATGAAGTGGGTGGGCAGTTGTTGCTGGCTAGCAAAGTGGCACGCAGAAAAGAACTGCTTTCGATCATTGGTTGGTTGAAAGGTGAGTGTGATCATTTGGGTGTTGAATTTACTTATCAGTGTTTTGCTGGGCCGAGTGATATTGAGCAGTACAACCCCGATATGGTTATTATCGCTACAGGTGGCTTACCGTTGCCCTTGGAATTGACAACAGGCGCAGAGTTACTAACGGGCTTGTGGGATGTGCTATCTGGCTATGCACAGCCAGCAAATAAGGTGCTGCTTTATGATGATAATGGCGGTCACCAAGCAATGAGCGGTGGCGAGTATTTGTTTAGTAATGGCACTCAAACATTAGAAATTGTTAGCCCTCACCGTGTCATTGGTCGTGAGGTTGGTGATGTTAATTTTCCCCATTATTTGAGGGGCCTGTACCAACACGATGTTCGATTGACGCCCGATTGGGAATTGCGAGCTGTAAGCAAACAGCCAGGTGGCCTTGAGGTTACGTTATGGAATGAGTACAGTTCGACAGAAACAAAGCGTGTGGTTGATCAAGTGATTGTTGAAAATGGCACGATGGCGAATGACGAGCTTTATCAACAACTGTTACAGAAAAGCAAGAATCTGGGTGAGGTGGATTTTGAAGGGCTGAAAGCCAACCGACCAGAATTGCTTGATTTGAACGCCGAGGGAAGATATTATCTTTATCGTATTGGTGACGCTTGGGCGCAACGCAATGTACACGCTGGGATTTATGACGCACTAAGGTTGTTAAAAGATTATTAGGTGGGCATTAAACATATACACTGCAAATTTTATTTTATTAATTAGGGGGTTAATATGAATATTTCATTAGAAAACAAAAGGGTTTTTATTACTGCTGGCGGCGAGGGCATGGGTAGGGCAACAGCTATAGCAATGCACAATATTGGTGCCCATGTGTTTACCTGTGATATTAATGAAGGCTCTTTAAAAACGCTGCCAGAAGGCATCAAAACTTTTGTTTGTGATGTTTCCAACTCCAGTGAATTGGATAAAATATTTGACGAAATTTTGCCAGAGGGTCTAGATATTTTGGTCAATAATGCCGGGGTCAGTGGGCCCACAAAGCCCGTTGAAGAGATCAGTGATGAGGAATGGGATAGTTGCATGGCTGTCGGTATAAATGCGCAGTTTTATTGCGTTAGAAGGGTAGTGCCAATCTTTAAGCAACAACAAAGTGGGGTGATTATTAATTTAATTTCGGGTGCAGGAATACTTGGCTTCCCAAATCGCACACCTTATGCGGCGGCTAAATGGGCGGTTACTGGCTTTACCAAGACCTTGGCAATGGAGCTCGGACCTGATAATATTCGAGTTAATGGCATCGCTCCTGGAAACGTCAATGGCGATCGTATGGAGCGGGTGATTGGTGCGCACGCACTGGCCGATAATATCGAGCCGGAAAAGGTGCGCAAAATGTATGCAATTGGCACATCGATGCAGTGTTTTGTCGACCCAGAAGAAATTTCACATTCTATTTGTTTTTTAGCGTCAGATTTTGGCAAACATATTTCTGGCCAAATCCTGGCTGTTGATGGCCACACGGAAACGCTTTATCCAAGAAACTAAACCTTGCTTTTGGTAGATGCGTCTCAGCAGGCGAGATATAATAAGTTGAAACTTAGGATGAAAGAATGACTGATTGTTTATTTTGCAAGATTATTGCAGGCGATATTCCCGCTGAAAAACTTTATGAAGATGATAAGGTTTTGGCATTTAAAGACATTAATGCACAAGCACCCGAGCATTTTTTGGTAATTCCGAAAGAGCACATCTCAACACCGAATGATGCAGGCAACGCCGAACTCATGGGCGAGTTGAGTTTGACGGCGACAAAGATTGCCAAAGAGCGCGGTTTTTCTGAGAGCGGTTACCGGTTAGTGATGAATTGCAATGGCGATGGCGCTCAAAGTGTTTTCCATATTCATCTGCATTGTCTGGGTGGCCGTCAAATGACTTGGCCGCCAGGCTAACAAAATATCATATTCACCATCAGAGTTGAATTAAAATAGCACAAACCGCACGCATCCTCGTGCAAAATCAATTAGCAGACAAAGGAACAAATGAGCCAAATTGGCCTTGAACAGCAAAGTGTAGGAGAGTTTAGTGAGCGTGCCTACCTTGACTATTCGATGTACGTCATCCTTGACCGCGCACTGCCTTTTATTGGCGATGGGTTAAAACCGGTTCAGCGCCGTATTATCTATGCGATGAGTGAATTGGGCCTAAAGTCTACCGCTAAATTCAAAAAATCAGCAAGAACCGTCGGTGACGTACTGGGTAAGTTCCACCCACATGGCGACAGTGCTTGTTATGAGGCGATGGTACTGATGGCGCAGCCATTTTCCTATCGTTATCCATTTATTGATGGACAGGGAAACTGGGGTGCACCCGACGACCCTAAATCTTTCGCAGCGATGCGTTACACGGAATCTAAGTTATCGCCTTATGCGGATCTCTTGCTTAGTGAAATCAACCAAGGAACGGTTAGTTGGGCGGATAATTTTGATGGCTCACTGCAAGAGCCTAAACAGCTGCCAGCCCAAGTGCCTAATTTATTACTTAATGGCACGTCAGGAATTGCGGTGGGTATGGCCACCGATGTGCCACCACATAATTTGACTGAAGTGATGTTGGCTTGTATTAAATTACTAGAAAAGCCTTCAACAGATCTCGATGCTTTGCTCGAGATTATTCCAGCGCCAGACTACCCAACGAATGCTTATATTGTTAGCTCAACCAAAGAGTTGCGCTCAATGTATGAAACCGGCCATGGTTCAGTGAAAATGCGCGCCAGATACGTTAAAGAAGATGGTGAAATAGTTATTGAGGCGCTGCCTTATCAAACATCTGGCGCCAAGGTAATTACTCAAATTGCCAGTCAAATGCGCGATAAAAAATTACCTTTGGTGGATGATATTCGTGACGAATCCGATCATGAAAACCCGACGCGTATTGTTATTGTGCCGCGCTCCAATAGGGTGGATACCGAACAGTTGATGTTGCATTTATTTGCAACAACAGATCTAGAGAAAAATTATCGCGTCAATATGAACGTGATCGGCCTTGATGGTAAGCCGCAAGTGAAGGCGCTGGTTCCAATGCTTAAGGAGTGGCTGCAATTTAGAGCACAAGTTGTAGTTAATCGATTAGAGTGTCGACTGGGTAAAATTCTTGATCGACTGCACATTCTTGAAGGACTGTTAATTGCTTATCTTAATATCGACGAAGTAATCGCCATTATTCGTGCAGAGGATAAACCAAAGCCAGTGCTAATGCAGCACTTTGCACTCAGCGAGATTCAAGCCGAAGCTATTCTTGAGTTGAAGTTGCGCCATTTGGCAAAACTGGAAGAAGGAAAAATAAAGAGCGAAGAAGGTGCGCTTGGTAAAGAGCGCAAAACTCTTGAGTTGATACTGTCTAGCGATACTCGCCTAAAAACCTTTATTAAAAAAGAATTACAAGCGATTGTTGAAGAGTTTGGTGATCAGCGTCGCTGTCAAATCATCCAAGACATTACATCGGCCCAAGCCTTTAGTGAGGACGATTTAACCCCTGCAGAAAATGTTACCGTCGTTCTCAGTGAAAAGGGCTGGGTTAGGGCGGCAAAAGGTCACGATATTGACCCCGCATCGCTTAACTACAAGTCGGGCGATACTTTCCTGAAGAGCGCAAAAGGTAAAAGCAACAAATTGGCCTTTTTTATGGATTCAACGGGCCGTGCTTATTCGCTTTCAGCCAATAGTTTGCCGAGCGCACGAGGGCAGGGCGAGCCTTTAACTGGTAGACTGGCGCCGCCATTGGGTGCCGAATTTAGAGATGTTGTGATGGGAGAAGGGTCGCAACTTATCATGCTTGCCTCTGATGCAGGCTATGGTTTTATTGCCACTTTGGGAGATCTAAGCTCAAAAACCAAATCTGGTAAAAACACCCTTACTTTGCCGAAAGAGTCGGCGGTGATGGGGATAGTCTTTGTTCAAGATTTGGACTCTCAATTTGTCTGTGTTGCCACCAATCGTGGACGATTATTGGTGTTCCCAGTGTCCGAATTGCCGCAGTTATCAAAGGGCAAGGGTAATAAATTGATTCAAATTCCAAGCAAGGATTTAAAGGCTCGAGAAGAGTTTGTGGTTGGTCTGTGTGTTATTACTGAAGAGCAGAGGTTAAAAGTCTATTCTGGCAAGCAATACCTCAGTATCAAGTTCCCAGATTTAACCAATTACATTGGTCACAGAGCTCGTCGTGGTAACATGCTGCCTAAGGGTTATCAGAATGTTGTTGGCCTTGAGGCTAGCGACTAATTGCCCATTGATTGTAAGTGTAATTTTTACGTTCAAACGGGTATAATCTTACTTTTTTAACAATTTTTCCGAAAATGTTCGTCCTAAAAATTGTAACAGATTTCGCATCTGCGCACTCTTTGCGCAACTATCCCGGTGATTGTTCAAGGCTCCATGGCCACAATTGGGGCGTGGAAGTGTCGGTGTGTTCAGAAGTTCTGAACGACATGGGTATTGCTATTGACTTTCGAGAAATAAAAAATCAAACCAAGTCTGTTGCGAAAAGACTTGATCATCAATATTTAAATGAAATCCCACCGTTTGACGTTCTTAATCCCACTGCTGAAAATATTGCAAAATATATATTTGATGAGGTCGGGCTTTTAATTAACACAAAAGATGTTAAAGTCAAAGAAGTTACCGTTTGGGAAACGGCCAGATCTGCAGTCACCTACTCACAATAAAAAATAATATGAAAAGCCATAACTTGCCTGATACACAAAACATCGCAGATATTCGCAATATCGTTATTAACGAAGTGGGTATCAAGGATATTTCCCATCCGATTACTTTTATCAATCGTGAGGGAGAGCCTTGTCCATCGGTGGGTAATTTCACCATGACGGTGAGCTTGCCAGCCAATGTCAAGGGTACGCATATGTCGCGCTTTATTGAGATTTTAAACGAGCAAGAGTGTTCATTTACTGCGCAGAGTTTTGTTGAGTTAGTCAACAGAGTGGCGGATAGGCTTAATTCTGATAGCGCTCATATTAGTGTCGAGTTTCCATTCTTTAGAAAAAAAGCCGCTCCTTCATCAGGTGTTGAAAGCTTAATGGATTACCAGGTGACGATTAACGGCAGACTAATCGATGGCCAAGCGGAAGTTTCTATGAAAGTTGTGGTGCCGGTAACAAGTCTTTGTCCATGCTCTAAGAGTATTTCAAAGTATGGTGCGCATAACCAAAGATCGCATATTACTATTGAGGCAAGAGCGACAAAAGGCGCTGAATTGGCACTAGAGGATTTGATTGATTTGGCTGAGCAAAAAGCCTCTTGCGAGCTTTACGCTATTCTTAAGCGTGAAGACGAAAAGATAGTGACTGAAAGGGCTTATGACAATCCTGCATTTGTTGAGGACTTGGTCCGCGATATTGCTGTTGAGCTCAATAATAACGATAAAATAAACTTTTATTGCCTTGAGTCTGAAAACTTTGAGTCAATTCACAACCATTCCGCTTACGCCTTAATCAAAAACCAGAAATAATTCCTATGAAATACTTAACTGATAACGTCCGTATTACGTCTAGCGCCCCTATGGTGGCACCAAATACATTGATAAGTAAATACCCGTTGTCGGAGCAAGCTTCGCAAGGTGTGTATCACGCGAGACAAGTCATTAAAGACATACTTTTTGGTGAAGATAAGCGCTTGATGGTATTGGTGGGCCCTTGTTCAATTCATGACACCAAAGCGGCCCGTGAATACGCTGAAAAGCTATCGGCATTAAAGTCTGAGCTAGAAGAAGATTTATTCATCGTGATGCGAGTTTATTTTGAAAAGCCACGTACAACCGTCGGCTGGAAGGGCTTAATTAACGATCCGTACTTAGATGAGAGTTTTGATATCGACCAGGGCCTTTCTAGTGCGAGGCATTTGCTTTCAGATTTGGCCGAAATGGGCATGCCAGCTGGTGTTGAGTATTTGGATATCTTAACGCCACAATATTTATCAGATCTTATTTCTTGGGGCGCTATTGGCGCGCGTACCACAGAAAGCCAATCACACCGTGAATTGGCATCGGCGTTATCGTGCCCGGTAGGGTTTAAAAATGGCACTGGCGGCTCGTTAACAGTTGCAATTGATGCGATCACTTCCGCTAACAGTCCCCATCACTTGCTTTCAGTCAACAAAAAAGGCGGCATTAGCCACTTTACCACTTCAGGCAATGAGACGGCCCACATCATCCTTAGAGGTGGTCATGACGGCCCTAATTACTCTCAGAGTCACGTCGAAAGCACTTGCAAGTCATTGAAAGACAAAAATTTGATCGAAAAAGTGATGGTGGATTTCTCTCACGCAAACTCTGAAAAACAATTTAAAAACCAAATAAAAGTTGGTACTGAGATTGCTGGGCAAATTGAATCGGGCTCAGAGAAAGTTTTTGGCGTTATGATCGAGTCACATCTTAATGAAGGCAATCAAAAAGTAGGCCCATTGGCTTCTCTTGAATACGGCGTTAGTATCACTGATAGCTGTCTTGGCTGGAATGACACTGAGGCGCTGTTACGCACTCTGGCAAAGTCTGTCAATAAGCGCAATAAATAAGGGCATTTTTCTACACAATACCAGACGATTTTAGCTGTGTTTTTTGCCCATCTAGGGTACAATAAAATCTAGCTTTCTTTACGGTTTTTTTGTATGTCTGACAACGTCGATTCCCCAGAGTATTTCGAGCCAAAATTCCCCATTGTAACCATCGAAGACGAAATGCGCGATTCCTATTTGGAATACGCCATGAGCGTTATTGTAGGGCGCGCTTTACCTGATGTTAGAGATGGCCTGAAGCCGGTCCATCGACGCGTTCTTTTTGCTATGGACGTGCTTGGCAATGATTACAATAAATCTTACAAAAAATCCGCCCGTATTGTTGGTGATGTTATTGGTAAATACCATCCGCACGGTGACACCGCCGTTTACGACACAATTGTGCGTATGGCACAGCCATTTTCAATGCGCAATATCCTTGTTGATGGTCAAGGTAACTTCGGTTCTGTTGACGGCGATAGCGCAGCTGCGATGCGATACACAGAAATTCGTATGGCCAAGCTCTCACATGAGTTACTCAAAGACCTTGATAAAGACACGGTAGATTTTATTGATAACTACGATGGTTCAGAAAGTGAGCCGTCGGTTTTGCCTACGCGAGTCCCCAACTTATTGGCTAATGGCTCATCGGGTATTGCGGTGGGTATGGCGACCAATATTCCGCCACACAACTTAACCGAAGTGATCGATGCCTGTTTGCACGTTATCGATAACGACGACGTCACTGTTGACGAATTATTAGAAATCATGCCAGGGCCTGATTTTCCAACTGCCGGCATTATTAATGGTGCCTCCGGTATTCGTGAGGCTTACGAAACAGGTAAAGGTAAGATTTACATGCGTTCACGCTCTCATGTTGAGGGTGAAGACAAGCAAAGTATTGTGGTTACTGAGCTGCCTTATCAAGTAAACAAGGCCAGACTGATTGGCAAGATTGCTGAATTGGTTAAAGATAAAAAAATTGATGGCATTACTGGCCTAAGAGACGAATCCGATAAAGACGGAATGCGCATGGTTATTGAACTGCGTCGCGGTGAAGTGCCAGAGGTGATGCTTAATAATCTCTACAAGCTGACAGAGATGCAAACAGTCTTCGGTATTAATATGGTAGCCATTGATGGCGGTATGCCAAAATTAATGAATCTTAAATCGATTTTAAGCGCCTTTATTGCCCATCGTCGTGAAGTTGTTACTCGTCGCTCTATTTACGAGCTGAACAAGGCCAAAGATCGCGCACACCTGTTAGAAGGTTTGTCTGTTGCGTTGCATAATATCGATGAAATTATCGAGCTTATTAAAGCGGCTCCAAACCCAGCCGATGCACGCGTAAGTTTGGTGGCTAAGACATGGAACGGCTCTGTTATTCAAGAGCTGATTGGTGATCGTGACATGGCACAGTTCAAGCCACAAGATTTGATTCCAGAATTGGGTTTGCAGAAAAATGGCGATTACCAATTGTCAGAAAAACAAGCGCAAGCTATTCTTGACTTAAAGCTTCACCGTTTGACCGGCCTTGAAAAAGACAAGATTTTTAATGAATTTAACGAACTATTAGAGCAAATTAAGGCACTTTTAGACATCTTGCAAAACCCCGATTTGTTGATGCAAGTGATTCGTGATGAACTTGGCGAGATTCGTGAAAATTACGGTTCGGCAAGAATGACTGAAATTATTGAGCATAAGATTGACCTTACACTGGAAGATTTAATTGCCCAAGAAGAGCGTGTCGTCACTCTTTCTCATGGCGGTTATGTCAAAGCGCAATCATTGAGTGATTATCATGCGCAGCGTCGTGGTGGTAAAGGCAAGGCAGCCACTAAGATGAAAGACGAAGATTTTGTCGATCATTTGTTTGTTGCCAATTCGCACGACACAGTGCTGTGCTTCTCCTCGACGGGTAAAGTCCACTGGCTGAAAGTTTATGAACTACCAATGGCATCTCGCACCGCCAGAGGCAAGCCAATTGTTAATTTATTGCCACTTGAGAATGAGGAGGTGATTAACGCTATTTTGCCGGTTAAAGAATTTACTGAGGATCAGTTTGTCTTTATGGTCACCAGTTCGGGCACCTGCAAGAAAACCTCTTTAAGCAACTTTGCGCGCCCACGAAAAGGCGGCATTATTGCTATCGAACTTCGTGATGCGGATAGATTGGTAGGCGTTGAAATCACTTCGGGTGAGCATGATATTATGCTTTTTTCAGCCAATGGCAAGTCGATTCGCTTTAGAGAGTCGGATGTGCGTGCCGTTGGACGTACGGCCATTGGTGTTCGTGGTATTAAGCTCGCTGAAAGTGATGAAGTGGTATCTCTTATTGTTGCTAATCAAGACTCTCCAATTCTAACAGCCACCGAAAAGGGTTTTGGCAAGCGTACTGAATTAGACGAGTACCGCGCACAAGCTCGCGGCGGCTCTGGCGTTATTTCAATCAAAACATCCGATCGTAACGGCAAAGTTGTTGGCGCTATTCAAGTGACTGATGAGGACGAAATGATGTTGATCTCTAATAAAGGCACTTTGGTTAGGGCGCGAGCTGTTGATGTTTCCATTATTGGCCGTAACACCCAGGGTGTTACGCTAATCAACATTGCAGAGAATGAGCAATTAGTGTCAATTGCTAAAATCGCCGAATCTGACGCTGACTCTGATGAAGAGCCCGAAACCAGTGAATAAATAGCTCAATTAAATCTACTTTGTTCCGTTTTGAATCGGTTTATCTGTGCTTTGAACGAAAAAAACTAATGTTAAGTCGATTTTCTTCGTCAATTTGGCGAAAAAAAAGATTAATCTTAAATTATGCTATTTTTAACTCACGAAAAATATTGATTGTGTGCATCGATTTTCTTAATATTTTTTTTGAAAAATCTTCATTACATGCAGAAGTGAGAGGTTATATATTTTTAATAAGCCCTCTACAATGGGGTCTGTAGGGTGTGCAAAAAATAATCACCAAAAAGTATTCATTTCAGTAAACTAATTTTCATTAGTAGGTTTCGAAAAAAAAAGTGAATTTTTTTCAACGGTGCGATACCAAGCCCCAAAAAACATCACCATACTTTTCAGGCTGCTATAATCGTTCTTCGGTTTGGGGGTTTATGCATCCATTCTGAAGATTATTTTTTTAAAAACTAAGGAGAGAAACGTATGAACGTACGATTAACAACAAAAGTTGCAGGTGCCGTTGCTGGTGCATTGCTTCTTAGCACAGCGGCTAACGCCGGTTGTGGAAAATTAGTGATTTCTGATATGAACTGGAAGTCAGCATCATTGCTTGCCAATGTTGATGCAGCTGTATTGACGGCTATGGGTTGTGAAGTGGAGCTTGTTGCAGGTGCAACTATGCCTACATTTACATCAATGAACGAGAAAGGTACGCCTGACGTAGCCCCAGAATTATGGGCGAACGCTGTTGCTGATTTGCTTGACTCTGCAGTTGATGCCGGCAGAATGATGATTGGTGTTGAAGGTCCAATTACTGGTCTTGGTGAAGGTTGGTTCTTATTGCCTCATACTCTAGATGCAAATCCTGAGCTAACTACAGTTCAAGCTATTCTTGAGCGTCCTGATTTGTTTGATGGTAAATTCCATGGCTGTCCAGCCGGTTGGGGTTGTCAACTATCAAACCAAAGCTTGTTTACCGCTTTTGACATGGAAGCTAAAGGTTGGACACTAGTTGATCCAGGTTCTGCTGCGGGTCTTGACGGTTCAATTTCTAAAGCTGCTGAATCTGGTGAGAACTGGTTCGGTTACTACTGGAGCCCTACGGCTATCCTTGGTAAGTACGGCATGATTCAGGCTGAATGGGGTGTTCCATACGCAGGTGATGACAACTGGAACGGTTGTGTTGCTCTAGGCTCTGCTGCATGTTCAGATCCTCAGCCTTCGGCTTGGGTTCACGCACGTGTTGTAACAGCACTTAGTGAAAATGCTTTCAGACAACCTGCTGAAGTAACTGATTACTTCTCTAAGCGTATTGTTGACGGTGCAGCTCTTAATGCTGAACTGGTTTGGATGAACGAAAACAACGCTACAGGTCCTGACGGTGCTGCTCACTTCCTTGCTAACTCATCTGATTGGGAAGCTTGGGTAAGTGCAGACGTTGCTGCTGCTGTTAAAGCCGCTCTATAAGATAGGGTAAAGCTTTAAAGATGTATAAATTGCCCGTAACTTTCTAGTTACGGGCATTTTTTTTAGATGGAGAATATATAAATGGCAATCAGACAAATACCTAAACTCGACATTCACGAATGCGTTCCAGACGCGATAGATGTCGGCAGTTTAAGGATCGATAACAAAGCGCTAGATTTTATTCAACGACAGTTATCTGAGGCGGATAGACTTGAGGCACAAATCAGTAACGCCACACAATACTCAGAGCTTGTCACTATTAGTGAGCGTGTGGGCTCAATGGTTCATTTTGCTGAGAAAAAGGCAGACACCCTGAGTAGCTTTGTTAAGAGTGATTCAAATCCTTTGACAGAGGTTAATAACTCTGAACAGATACATGCAAGAATACAAGAACTTACCACGGCTTTAAGCGAAAAAATAAGTAGCTTTAGCTCTGAATTTAGCGAAACTGCAGCCAACACTTTGGCGCAATACTCGCAAAAAATAAACAACTTACAAAGCCAAATCGACGGACTTGGTGTTGATGCCAGCTCTTATCAGGGTTTGGTTAGTATTTCTGACCAAGTTAAAGTAACACTAGAGAGTCTTGGTGAACAGGCTGCACTAATTAAGACACTGCCGGGCAGTGAAAATTTACTGGCACAAATTTCCCAGTTATCTGAAACGTTTGAAAGCAAGGCGCATGCGTTATCACCCTGGTTTGAGAACCACGTGCAACAGCAGATGAATGCATTAAACGCTCAGATTGATGGGCTTGATGCAAAAGTTGATGGTTTATCAAATTTAGCAGATGTTAACGCTCATGTTGGGCAAGTAAAAGACGTTGCCGATGTGATTGCAAGTAACGCAAAAATGTTTAATACCGTGGACGTTGCCCCACTCATTCAAAACATTAACGAGCTCTCTATTCATACCAACACCAGGGTCGTTGATTTAATTGCTAGTGTCAAACAAATTACTAATTTTGATGCACTAAGAGATAATCCTGAGGCGTTGGCTCATGCAGTTAAAGAAACTGCTTTAAGAACAAATGTAAGTGCCGTAGAGGACTTAAATACTGTCGCCTCAGATACGCCGGCACTATTGGCGAAACTGAGTGAAATGTCTTCACAATTTGCTTCGAGCAATTTGGGCGAGCTTTCCGGTAGAGCAATGAAAAGTCTAGATACGACAATTTCTCGTTTTGAAGTACGTTTTAAATCAGAGTTGCGCGTTAACACCAACCCAGATGGTGTTGACTTTTCACTCTCAAGCAGAGTGGCGGACTTAAGCGATGAAACTCTAGCACAGTTTGCCGATGTAATGTCATCAGACCCAGCCACTTTGAGTGAGCATATTGGTCAATTTCCAGGCCGTGTGCAAGACGTTATGGAAACTTCTGATACTTGGTTGTTTTTAAGCAAGGCCGTCTCTATACCAAACGATATCATGATGAATTCACGAGGCTGTGTAGATACCGCCTTTAAGGACTTCACGCGCGCCTATGGTGATACTATTGAATGGTCTTTTGCTTGGCTTGATTCGTTCTTGAATGGTTTTGAGGGTTTGCTTTTAGCAACGCCTTGGCCAATTTTCTTATTGATTATCGGTGCCCTAGCTTACTTGGGCTCTCATAGCTATAAAGTGACAATAGGATCGATGCTGGC
>CAJVZH010000004.1 GCA_913020715.1 uncultured Gammaproteobacteria bacterium | reverse complement strand
GTGACCGAGAAGCGAGCATATACCGCAACACGAACTGTAACGAAAAGGGTGCCATATACAGCAACGCGAATGGTGACCGAGAAGCGAGCATATACCGCAACACGAACTGTAACGAAAAGGGTGCCATATACAGCAACGCGAATGGTGACTGAGAGGCGGCCATATACCGCAACACGAACTGTTAGTAAGACATTGAAAGAGCCTTATACTGTAATGGAAGGTACAGAAGTTACTAAGTATAGAGAAGTAATCAAAACAAGAACAGAAGAGTACACAGCATATAGGGACGTTAAAAAAACAAGAAAAGAGTCATATGTGGTGCATGAGCCAAAGTTAAGTTTTTCTGAAAACCCTAAGACTGATATCGATAAGGTTAAGGAAGAAGCTGAAGTAGAGGTCAAAAGTAAGGCTGAGGCCGAGGCAGTAGCCGAGGCTGATATCGGGCTCGGCTCCAATGCGTGCGAGCCGGGACAATATTTCGGAAGTGTAATAGATGGCAATTTGACTCAGGGTTGCCTCCCCTGTCCAAATGGAAAATATTGTCCAAATGGCATTAACGCAAAAACCTGTCCAGATAACGCCACTTGTAATTCGCTCAGAATAACCGGTTGTCAATCCCCATATTCGCTTTCAAATAATCAACAATCTTGTGTATTGGTACTAAATAAAAACTCTACTGAGGCTGAGGAAGACTTTGTGGAAGCTGGGGGCGCAGCACAACGGGCAGCGGCAGAAGCATTGAGACATTGCATTGGTAATAGTCAGAATGAGGATCAAAGAGCTAGATGTCAATCCCAAGCCCGCGAGGCGCATGGAGGTGCTCTTGGGGGGCCTAGTGAGGATGAGGCAGATGAAGAAAACCAGGGTAATCAGGTTGAAGCGCAAGCAGAAGTGTTGGAGACACAAGACGATAGAAGTGAATGTGAAAGAAACGCCAGAAGCAAGAGTGAAGCTGCTAGATGTAGTCAACAGGCTGAGGAAGACTTTGTGGAAGCTGGGGGAGATCGAGATGACGACCTTAATGAGGTGCGAGAAAGCGCAGCACAACGGGCAGCGGTAGAAGCAATGAGAGATTGTGTTGGAGACAGTCAAGATGAGGCTGTAATAGCTAGATGTCAATCTCAAGCCCGTGAGGTATTTACAAGGGCTGGAGGTGCTAGTGGTGTCATTAATGAAAGAGAGACGGATGAAGACAATGCCAGACAACAGTGTTTACGTAGCGCTGAAAATCGCACACAACTTATTGCTTGTGAGAAGCGAGGCGAATTGACAAACGCTGTCTTGAGTAATGCTAAGGTCTCTCAAATAAAAGAAACAGTAGAGAGTGACTGGCAAAAAGCGTCCGAAGACGTTGCTAAGATGACCAAAGCTGAGAGAAGAGAGATGTTGATGTCATTGAGAGAGAAAAACAAAAATCTTTCTTTTGCAGAAAATGAACTATCCCTAAGAAAATCTAGAGCTGGTGATTGGGGGGCTACAAATGAAAGCACTGAAACTACAGATGAGAATACTGAGGAATTTGATTGGCACGATGAAGATATAGCGAACGAGATAGATGCTTTATCGCAAGCGGCCAGCTCCGCTCAAACCTATGAAGAAAAAGTGGCTGCAATTGAGCAGGCGTACCAAGTGGTAGCGGCTATACCAAACGGTACAATTTGGTCAACCTGGAATGCATCTGGCTTAATTCCATGGACTGAATACCATAACAGTCCTATTATTGCCGCTGCGGAGGAGTTGTACAATGAACAAACTGAATCACAGCAGTTAATCTATGAATTGGCAATCAGTGATGCTAATACGTATTACGGTGAAAATATCGCTCCAGTTAAGGAGGCTCTTGATAACTTCCAGATGACTCAAGAAGAGTATACGGAAGCCACCGCTGAATTTTACGAGGTGTATGAAGCCTTAAGAGCGGCAGCAACTGAAACATTCATTATAAGTACTGCAGGAGCACGGACTTTGTACGAGCAAACCGTTGAACCTGTTGAAGATGAGTATGATAGGGCTATAGAAGAGATTACAATTAAGAGGGATAATCTTTTACAGCAAGCATATGATGCAAGGGAGGCCGCTCTTGCCGCATTGCCGCCTTCCGAGTAGAGCAGGCCATAGTTATAAGAACAAAACCACTCTTATCGATGATGGTTTAGAAGTTCTTCAGTTGTTAAGTCAATGCTTTGAGCGTGTTCGGCTCTATGACCCTCAGGCTTTATAAGCTAAAGAGTATATCTAAATGTTAGAAGGGTGTTCCCACCGCCAGTGGCTACTGTATGCCCAACATGAATTGCTGTGGACTCATTAAGCCAATAATTTCCTCCAAGATCAATACCTATCCCGCCACCGTTTAGTGGAACTGATATATCTACATTTGCAGAGGTTGTGTCAGACAGGGAGCGGAAAAATCCAAATTTTATACTTTGTTCTTTTGAATCTCCTGAGGCGCCTCCGTCAACACTTAGACTGAGGTTTGATGAGTTGTAGCTAATGACTAGGTCAGTTGTGTTGCTTATATCCCAATAGTGACCAATCTTAAGGGCAGAGGCTTTAGCTTCGCCACCGGACTTGAGGTCAACTGAAAGGTGTCCTCCAATAATAAAATTATTGAAAGTGCCAGAGCCACCTAAACTTAGGTATAAACCGTTGCCAACACCATCAATTTTGACTGAACCTAGGCCTGCCTCGAGGTAATTATAAGAATTTTCAGACTGGTTAGTATCTGTATTGGCAAATGATATTGTTGAAGCCAAAAGCAGTATCAGAGGCAAAATATTTTTACGCACAACAACTCCTTGTTTTTAACTTTCGCGCCCAGTATACGTTTTTAATGCAAATTAATCAACTATAAGAAATCACACGTAAAAGAACATCAATACGATGAAATACTAATGCTTTTTTCTGAACTATGCTGGCTCGTTTTTATTGTTTTACCCTTGCCCGCATCTCAAGGCCTCTTTACGCAATTATTTTCGTAAAATTTTCTCCATCACTTTGCCTTTAGCAAGCTCGTCAATCATTTTATCTAAATATCGAATTTCACGCATAGTTGGCTCTTTGATATCCTCCACTTTAACGCCGCATACAACACCCTGAATTAGAGTGCGCGAAGGGTTTAATTGTGGGGCACTTGTAATGAAGGTTTCAAAATTAACCTCTTTATTTAGTTGATTATTTAACTCTTTTTGACTATACCCTGTGAGCCAGCAGATAATCATATCGACTTCTGCTTTTGTGCGCCCTTTTTTCTCCGCTTTTTGAATGTAAAGTGGATAAACACTTGCGAAGCTCATTTTATAAATCCGATACGCTTGGGGCATGCCGTCTAATTTCTAATAGGGATTTTATATTTTACTGCCTAATTTTCATCACTAAAAACGAAGTTTTAAACTGCTTGCCCTGCTCATGCAGATCAACTTTGACCGCGCAGAGTGATTGGTGTAGTATGGAGTCCTAATTTATGCCATACACTCAATTATTTCGAAGGAGGAAATTGTGAAAAAATTACTGGCTATATTTTTCTTACCTGTTATTACACTATCGATTGGCACCAATTCTCTGGCAGCCTCTCGAGGCGACTCAAGTGCTTCTACTGACCAATCTCGAGTTGTCGAGCGACAAGTGGAGGCTGTCGAAGTTAGTGTCGTAAATCCTGATTCTATGCTTCCCACGCCTGACAACAGAGTTGTGAATCCAGACTCAATGCTGCCAACCCCCGATAACAGAGTTGTTGATCCTGATTCTATGCGTCCAACACCAGATGTAGGTGTTTTAAATCCAGATTCAATGCTTCCAGAGCCAGATTCTAGCAACGTGGAACGCACTGGTTCTGCGGATTCAAATCCAACGCCCCACCCAAAACCCCAAGAAATCAGAAATATAGAAAAAGACTTTATCAATAACCTCCAAAAAGCATACAAAATCCAACTGCAATTTGATGAGAATCGTTTAGCAAATATTAAGGAAGATATTGCCACTGAATGGGAAAGTGCAAAGCAAGCAATAGCGCAAATGTCCGGTTCAGATAGTGCAACAATGTATTTGGGTTATGCTAATGCTAAGCCCACTCTTAAGCTTGATGATCAGGTGTTGAAAGAGTGGGGGATTGATTTCGCCAAGGATTTTAAAGAGCAACATGGCTTAGAAGACCAAGGCTTGGCAAAACAAATTGCAGAAATAGCGGCAGTCCAAAAGATTTGGGATGATTATTATGCAAAAGTTGCGAATATTGAAGCTTGGTATCAGACACTTTTTGATGCGCTTATGGCTCAAATGGCATCCTTAAGTCAAAAGGTACAAGATAATTATGATGCAGCAATAGCACATTTGAAATTAGCGAGAGACGAAGCCATTCTTGTAGCAGAAGACGAATACAAAAGCGATTTAGCAGAGGCGGCAGCGACTATGACGCAAGAATTAGAAGATGCAGCCAAGAAGTATCATGAGGATTTAGCAGCTGCTAATAATGCTGAAGAAGAGGAGGCTGCTATGAATGCCTACTTAGCCGCTCAAGCAGCAATACAGGAAACATATGCCATGGCTGTGGCCGCGGCGAAGGCAAGTCGAGATGCGAAGATTGCATTAGCTTGGGAGGTGTTTCTAAGTGAGGCTAAGCTTTATGCTCCCCCATCCGTTAAACAGATTATGACTTTATTTGAGCCGTACTTTGATGCGCTACAGGCTATGCGCATTCAGTTATTAAAAGAAGCAGAGCAGGAGCGAGATGAGGCACTTGCGGCCCTTGAAGACTAATAAATCGCCAGAACAGTGTTTTGAAACTCTCTTGTTGGAAATGGCCGAGCTTTTTGAGAGTGATGGCTGCGAAGCAGGCGGTGAGACAGCGGATGCCTTTCGCCAAGCCGCTGGTGAAGTAATAGCTATCCCAGCAGCCCCGTATAAGTATGACCATCTGGTGTCTGATGCATTAAAAAATGCCACACACCCTTGTGCAGTTGCAGCTAGAGGGTGCCAGCAGTTTTTGCAATGGGAGGCTGCTGGAAGTATATTGGATAAACATGTCCCGACCGATGTATCAGATGCGTTTACTTCAAACTACTTAATGGGGCCTGGATGTTTGATTGAACATTCGAGCTTAAGAGCGGGCTTGTTTATTCAGAATCCAAAGTCATATTATCCACTCCATAATCATGATGCTGTTGAGACTTATATTATGATTGAAGGCGTAGGTTATTGGACCCAAGGAGACACGACTGCTCGTCATAGTGTTGGAGGCGTTATTCACCACCCACCAGGCGTACTCCATGCCTTCAGGACTCTTGAGCGACCCCTTGTGGCGCTTTGGCGGTGGTCTGGCGATATTGATCCTGATACGTACCGTTTACACCCAGATAAGCACTTCAACAAGGGTTAATAATGTTATCGCAAACCCCCATGAGAAAACTCATTTTACTTTTATTGATTTTTTCTTTCGGCGCTGTTCATGCGAGTAACCATGCAAATAACGGCGTTAAAATTCTGGCGGCTTCGGATGTACCTCAATCAGCAATTCAAATAACTCAGCGATATTTGGATGTGGCTGAGCAGGCTTGGTTTAAGGAAGATAGTATTGCACGGGATTATTTTCATCCTGTCTTGTTGGTTCTTGTTGGTAGTGATATGGATGCCGCTATTGAGCTTGAGAATAGGCTTTGTGCAGAAATTAAACAAAATTTCAAAAATGCATACCGCCATTCTAGATGCAATCCACGACATAAAGACCCAGGGTGTCAGAACGGTGTTTGTTATATCACAGAGTATGCAACACAAGGTGGTGCTGGTATAGCCTCCTCTCGGATGAACGAAGGATTTCATTTGATGATTATGAGCTCGAAGAGGCCGGGGCCAAATGAAGAGGACTATAAGCCTGTTACCCTTCACGAGGCTTTTCACATTTACCAACTGTCCCATGTTACGACAAAAAATCGAGAGTTGTTTGAGAAAAAAACTGGAAGAAGAACCGGTGATCACAACAGGGATGTGCCGTGGTGGAGTGAAGGCATGGCAGAGTTCATGGCTCAACTGCTGTACTCTAAACAGCTCGGCGTTAGACCTGACTACCTTAAAGAGGTAATGGGGTGGAAGTTAAATTATCACGGAGAGGGATCAGCACCTCGTATAGATCGATACTTTTCTTTAGGGACAAAGCTTTACAATATCGATTATGAGATGAATCGATCGATTGGTTATGATATTGGGGCATGGTTTGCTGCTTATCTTATTAACGATGTAGGGCAAGAAACAATTTTCCAGTTCTATGAAAATCTTGATGAGCTTGGTTTTGAGAATTCTTTTATAAATAGTTTTGGAAGGCCTTACCGTGATTACGTTGACGATTTTGAGAGGTTTCTAAAAATGCCAATTGATGACATATTCAAAATACTCCCTTAGTTTGGCTGGGGAGTGATCGACACCTTTGTGACTGTTGTTGTGCCTCCTCAGCCATCAAACGCAATTTGGACTTTTATCTATCGTACTCACGAATGTAGTGATGTGAGATAACTTGGCCACCCTTCATTTTGGCTATAAACATCACACTTGATTCAGCAACATCAGGCTCTGTGGCAGTGTGTATCCCAACCATAACTTCCTCATTTTCATAATACATAGCAAAATCAAAGCCAAGAAGATTAGTGCCTGAGCACCAGTCTATTGTTTCTTGCTTGTTCGCTACCCAATTAAATCTATCGTTGCACCATACGAAGTCATCAGATAATGCGTCAGATAAGCCCTTGGTTTCTTTATCGTTGACCGCTTTTATCCATAAGTCGCTGTATGTTTTAAAATTCATTGACATAATTATTTCCAACTATATTATTAATGAAAATCCATTATAGCTCAAAAAAAACTCCACTTTTTATATTTATCTAGGCTCTTAACTTCTTAGAGGAGGTTCGCCAACATTTTTGTTACCATTGTTACGCCTTCCTTAGGCATCCTTCATGAAGGCTCGGTGCGCCCGGACGATCGGAAGTCATTCGGCTATAGGGCTGATGCCAAAAATAAGACCGATAAGTTTATTACCTGGTGGTTTTGGCCACTCTTTGTAGTACAGGTTTATCCGGGGGGGTTATGTCAACACCTGCAGGTGGCAACCCGTTTCCCTGAATGAAACCAAGGTTGAGGTTGATTGGTGGATGCCGCCTAAGACTCTGGGCCCGGTGGATGTGGAAATCATCAAGCAGCACCGAGAAACAACCTTTTGTGAAGATGGGGAAGTGGTGAAATCTGTCCAAAGAGGGTTTGAGTCTGGTGGGTTTGAAAAAGGAATGGTAGTGGTCGATACAACTTGTAGTTCTATGTCTGAGCACCCTATAGTTGCTTTTCACGAGCATTATTATGCAGCCATGGGCGACACGCCAATTGCGTGTAATCCGCGTTAGTTCAGGTTTACAAAGGGGTACTACCTAAGCCGGCTCTCACGAACAAATGTGTATACACCAGATAGCACAATAATTACAGCCCCACTTAATGTAAGAATATCAGGTCTTTCTGAGAGAATAATGATTGCTAAAAGCATAGCAAACACCAGGCGCGAGTATCGAAATGGCGATATAACGGATACATCTCCCTTGCGAGTGGCCAGAACGACTGCGTAGTAGCCCAGCACACCGACAAGTGTGCCTGAAGCGAAATACATTATTTCAATTGAAGAGGGAATGACCATGGCCGAATAGAAGGGCATGGCAATAAAACCCGATATGCCGCAAGCAAAAAATGCATACATGGAAACTGTTGTTGTTGATACTTCAAGTCGCATGGCACGTGTCGCCAAATCCCTTACTGCTAAAAATAAAGTTGAAATAACAGCTAAAAGTGATGCCGGCATAAAGCTATCAAACCCTGGACGTAAGATTAACAATACCCCACAAAATCCCACTATTACAGCGGTCCAGCGTCGCCAGCCAACTTTTTCTCCAAAAAATACCGCCGCCCCTATCGTCACCATTAGTGGGGCTGCCATTAAAATTGACGTCGCAGAAGAGAGCGGTGTCAACGCAATCGCCGAAACAAAGAACAATGCTGCAAACAGTTCACAAAATGTCCGAATGATAAGGGGCTTGTTTAACAGGTCTTTGTGCAGAATGGGCGCACGAGTTAGAAGTGCGGTAATTAAGAATACAGCGGCCCCGCTGAAGCCAAGAGTGATCAGTATTTGTGATACCGGCAGGCTCGACGAAAGGAGTTTGATAAATAAATCTTCAAGAGCAAATCCAGCCATGGATAAAATCATGAACAAAATACCTCTTAAGTTCTCCATTATTATTTAGTTGTCCTGAAGCCTGCATACATCAATCCACTCGATGCAGTTTGAGTGCTTTTCCAGCTCCCTTATTGTCAAGCGTATAGCGGAATTATTATCACCAGCGGCCGGTATAATTTCCTTGTGATTTTGTAGAGACACATCCAGGTAAACGTCAATCTGTTTAGCTAATCCGAAAGGACAGACACCTCCCACCACATGCCCTGTATGTTCAATCACCTCCTGATAATTTAGCATTTTTGCTTTTTTTGAAAAATGGTGCTTGTACTTTTTATTGTCAATCTTCGCTTTTCCGGAAACAACTATCAAGATTGGCTTCTCGTCAAGTTTGAATGAAAGAGTTTTCGCTATTTGATCTGGGTTTACGCTATGTGCTTTTGCAGCCTCCTCAACGGTTGCAGTTGAGGTGTCAAGAACCATAATTCTGTGCTCCATTTTGTATTCAGAAAAATATTTATTGACAGACGCTAATGACATGTATTTTTTGGCAAGACCACTACTTTTTTAATTGTTATTTTTAATTTCTTGTTATGGCTGTATAAAAGATTTTGCAATTTAGTTAATCTAACTCTATAGGTGTGGACCCCCTATGCACCTCTGAGACTGTTTTTATATTTTCCCTGACACAGTAGAGTGAAATAACATGCGGGTATCTTACTACATAACTCTTTGACCAACAGTTGTTCTGGCTATGTCTCTGTTAAAGCTTGGCGCTATAGATGTTCAGATTCTTGCCACTGTACAAGAGTGCGGGCGTGTGAGCAAGGCTATGCTCGCTGAAAAAGTGAACTTATTTCCGAGACAACTGTTGTGATGTCGGGGCGCCTCTGAAGCACCACCACCATGAGGATTTTGACCACTGAGCACGTGTAATTTGAATGTTAACTTCTGCACACTAATTGCGGCAGTAAGGTATAGTTCTTATTAATGGCTCAAAATAATCTAAAAAAAATCGAGAGTTTTGTTCAATTTGCCCTTTTCCCCTGCTTGCTCCTATTAGTGAGCTTTCCATCATTTGCATACCACGGCACGCCCAAAGAGCAGATGTCCTGTGTCATCAACACTCCTTTTGACAATAACTTATTGTACCAACTAGGCAACACCCTGCAGCCGTTTTCTGGCGTGAGCTCTTGTGTACATAAGATAAACGATATGCCGCACTCGAAGGGCGAGATTGACACTGGTCGAAGAGTTGGCCAATGGACCTACTGGCACGATGATGGCACGAAGTGGAAAGAGGGGGGCTACCAAGACGGCAAAAAAGATGGTGTTTGGCTCGAGTGGTATTACGGAGGACAGCTTAAGTCAGAGCAAATGTACAAGGCTAGCATAATTACTCCCTCGCTTGAAGAATCCTGGATCAGACACGGCATAGACCCAAAAGAAGGTTCGGTAAATACTTGGCATAAGAACGGGGAAAAAAACTACCAGGGCGCCTACCTTGATGGAAAAAGGCACGGGAAGTGGACATATTGGGATTTGAATGGAAACAAAACAGCAGAAAGGTATTACAAAAAAGGAAAAATATCTCAAGAGGTGAATTTGGACAAAGACGAGACAACCTTAGAGGTAGTTGAAAAAACAAGCAGCGTGAATAAAGACGATCAACCCGGGACGACATCTGGCTTCTCTGAGGGCGTGAATTCGACCCTTCGAGACTGTGATGGCGAGTATTGGGATAATTGTTATGGGGAAAAATCCTGGGTAGTGTACTGGTCGGAAACAAAAGCCAGTAAGGAGGCTCTCTTGGTTGCTTGCTGTGACCGAGTCGGTAATTATGTAACTTATCAAGGCGGCTGGAAAAACAATGTACAGCACGGCTATGGAGTTATAAGACGCACTGCGCCCAACCCTACTAATTTTAACAGACGCTGGTTTGAAGGTGAAGTGCTGGAGGAACGATGGAACTGCGGGTCTGGTTATAGGCAGATAGACGGCCGCTGCATTCTCAAAGCTAAAGAGCCATCACAAGATGTAAAGAACGATGAAGGCTATGTGCAGACCCAAGAGGAAGTCACTGATAGTAATTGCAAGACAGGCGGGGTATTAGCAAGGAAAGACTACACACTATCGTACGAACAGGGTTGTTTGCTAAACAACCTAAAAGAGGGGCTTTGGACTACTTACTGGAAGTCCGGGTTAATTGAGCTGGGTGACGGTCAGGATGATATCAACAACAAAAAAGACCGAACTCAAGCCGAGTTGATGCAATTAAAGGTAAAGGTACAAGAGGAGAACTACAGCGCTGGTTTACGACACGGTCGTTCCGTACGTTGGCACAATAATGGTAGTCGGCAAATTGAAAAACATTATGAAAGCGGCAAGCTAAACGGCCCTTGGACTCGCTGGCACCTCGATGGACGAAAGGAGATTGAAGGCAGCTATGTGCTTGGTAAAAAAGATGGGAAGTGGGTATGGTTCGATGGTGACTTCGGCGAGTCTGATACTAAGTATTACTTAGAGGGTAAAGAGTCTGATACCAAAAAGCAGTATTTAGTGGGTGCAGAAAAAACCAAAGAGGTAATCGAAAAAACAAGCAGCGTGAATAAAGATGACCAGCCGGGGGCGACATCTGGCTTCTTTGAGGGCGTAACTGCTGTTGTTAAATGGCTGTTTACACCGACGTTGTAATGATTGTTGCGTCATCGTGGCTGACCAGACTCACTGTTGTGTTCGCTGGTATTGCCAGTAGAGATACTCCTCCATATAACGATACTCATTTTCAATATAATCATCTATCGCCCCTTGAGAAGGGAAGAGTCCTGTTGTAAAAAACAAGTAATGATAGGCATCCTTGCCTATCGCGTCTACTAAGCATGATTTACGATCATCATACGCCTTATGCCTGTCGAGCGAGTTCGCTTGAGTTCTATTGGTGTAGCCTACGTAGACAGTGGGCCTAAATATGCCCTCTTTGGCGCATTCTGGACAATTTTGTTCCACAGTCAAATCGTATTCTGGACATCTTTTTTCTGCCCTATTCAGGGTGTCTTTAAATTTGCTTGAAGCTCTTCTAACAGCGTCGTAATCGTCATAATTAAGAGCAATTGAGTAAGCGTAGTAGGGGTTGCTCTCAATGAACTTTTCAGAGATTTCTATATTCCCAGTTTCTACATTTATCAAACCATCTTCATCCAGTGTGAATAAGTGTTGGTAAGGCAAGTGATAATAGTTCCACATTGCTTTAACGCCAAAGGTGTCTTGAACATGACCTTCAGTAATGATGAGCTGGTTATCTTTCTTGTCTAGAAAGTCTGCAATAACTCTAAACTTAAACCCCTCGCCTTGAGCGGTATAAAGCTCACCTTTGTTACCAATAGGAACAATAAGTCTAGCAAAAGAAAAGTCTAAGCTTGAACCGTATTTAGCATATTGATTCCACCCAAACAGCCACCCAACTCTTTTGCCTTGGATGTCAAGTGTATGGAATTGTATCGGCAGAAACTCTCCCTCTTGTATATACACCTCTTGAAGGTGCCTCTTGTTGCTCTTCCAGCCCCTCTCATATATTAACTCAGTATCGTCCAAGGTTATGCTGTAATAGTAATTACCACTGTCGTAGGTACGCTTTGAGGCTGACCATGGGTGCCCTATAAACTCAAGCTTGTAAGTGCCTTTTGGTGTCTGTACAGAGTCTTCATACTTAACAATGGTATTACTTTTGTAGAAAAGAGAGCGATGACTGTAGCCAAGAAGCCCGCCATCAAAGTCTAACACCTTCATCCATTCCTCATTGTAAGGTGCGTATTTATAGTCTGTGTGGTTTATGTCTGCATCAAGACCTCTGTCGTTATTATTGAGCAGCCCAAGGATGTTACTGTCAAGAGAGGGTTGTTGCCTGACTCTAGTGTTAATCTGTGGTTCGTAGGTATAGTAAACCTGTCCTGCGACTTGTTGAATTTGGCCATTCTGGTAGGAGGTTAGGTTTGGCTCGACCGCTAAAGAAGCTAGAGAGAATAGAGTTAGAATGAGTATCCAGTGCTTCATAAAGGGGGGGTGTGCCAAAGTTATGTTGAATGCCAATCGAGTCTATTTTTGGAGGAAGTGAGGCCGCTGATACAAAGCCAATATTTACTGGTATTATGACACTGGAATGAACCTTAAACGGATAATTTTAATTAGTTGCTTATTCTTGGTGAGCTGTAGTCCGCTGAGGCTCGGCTATGATTATGCGGACTGGTTTATGTTTTGGAAGTTGGATGGTTTTTTCAATCTATCGACCGAGCAAAAAGAGTTTTTACACCCTCAAATAGACCAACTTCTAGCTTGGCATAAAGCTGAAGAGCTCCCTCTATATGTCTCACTGCTGAGACAAACGCAAGAAAAGGCAATGGATGGACTTTCTCTTTCAGAGTTAAACTGGGTGTACACCCAAACAGGGCGCCGTGTCGAAAAAACGATGAGGCGCATTATTCCTAATTTTTCCATCCTGTTGACCACCTTGGACGATCAGCAAATTGAACGGTTTAAACAAAACTTTTCAAAACAGAGGGCGACCCCTTCTAGTGACGAAAAAGATGAGTCTTCTGAGCAGTTCATCAAGCAAGTTGAGCAATGGGTGGGAGAGCTGAGTGATATCCAAAAAACACTGGTAATACAGCTTAGGAAGTCCGTTCCAGACATATCCAAACAAAGGGTACTACATAATGAGGACATACGCAATACAGTCATAAGTTTTATTGCGCAAGATCACAGCGCCCAAGCTGTCGAACAAAAGATACTGGAGCTGTATTTAGATTACGAATCAACATACTCTGAAGAATATAATCAGCAGGTTGCGGCCCAGAGAGAGGCGTTTAAAAACATGATACTGGGTATTGACAGGATGCTCACCCCTCTACAGCGCTCCTATTTTTTAACAAGGATAGACTCGTTGATTGGAGATATTGAAGGCCTTGAAAAGAAAAGTAATAACCGCTTTTTTGAATCAATTCGTCGTATTGTGTTTTAATCTTTTCTGAGACCGGTGCGTTCTTAAGTCCTGTAGAAATTGATACTGCTAGTAAGTTTCAAAAGTATTGCATTCAGGAAATGAAAAAAGATGGGATGAATGGCGCCTTTGCTTGGCTGCCAACGCGCAGTATTCCAAGGCTTGAGCGCTGGAAAAAATCGCAGAAAGGGTGAGTGAACACTCAAATTGACGCTAATTATTACCCATTAGAGAATCGCATTTGTCGTCGTCGTAATTGAGGATTTCTTTAAATACAACCTCATTGCCTGCACCCATAGGAAGGCCAGGAAATCTGAGCTTGCTTGGAGACTCTGACATGCGAAACGGTACATTTGGCATTTGAGCGTTTTTCCCTGTGATGGGCTCTTGTACATTCACGATGCTTTTTCTCGCTAAGTAGTGCTCGTCTTTGGCAATTTCGTCAAACGAAAGGACAGGGCCTGCGGTAACGCCGTGTTCTTCAAAAATGGACAACACCTCTTCAGCCGGACGATCGGACACCCAGGCTGAGATAACTTGATTTAGAGCTATTCGGTTTTCCGGCTTAATTCTGTCGGCGTTGGTCAGGAATCTGGAGTCATCGATCAGTTCTGCCCTGCCTAGAGTGTGAGCTAAGTTCTCCCAAGTGCCCTGTGAGGAGCATGATAACGCAATATGGTGGTGATCAGAGGCTTCGTAGAGGTTTCTAGGCGCTGTTGCACTGAGCTCATTGCCGATGGGGTGAGCAACCTTGCCCGTCAATGAGTAATTAACACACTCGCCACCCATGTAGCCAAAAAGGGGCTCGTACAATGAGGCATCAACCACTTGTCCACCAGAAACGCCGCGCTTCGCACCGCGCAATGCGAGGCTGATGCCGAATGCCAGGTGAATGCCCGCTGTCATATCGGCAAGCGGTATTGGCGGACTGGTTGCGCCATTTTTCTTAAAACCATTAATTGAGGTAAAGCCACTAAAAGACTCGGCTAGTGTGCCGAAGCCAGGCCTTGCAGCCATAGGGCCATCCATGCCGTAGCCTGTTATTTTACCAATGACAAGCCCCGGGTTAAGTTTCAGCAGGCTTTCGTGACCAAGGCCTAGGCGGTTGAGCGAACTTTCACGTATGTTTTCAATAAAGACATCCGACTTCTTGATTAAATCTTTGAATGTGGCAATGCCCTCGGGTGTTTTTAAATTAAGGGTGATTGGCATCTTGTTTCTGCCAATATGGAAATAATATGGCTCGATTCCCTCGCACTCAGGCGAATTACCCCAGTTGCGTAGGGCATCTGGTGACGATGGGTTTTCAATTTTAATGATCTCGGCACCGGCATCACCCAGCATGGCGCTAGCAAAAGGCGCCGCCACTACGGTGGACAACTCTAAAACTCGGATCCCAGAAAGGGGCTGGTTGTTACCCTTTGATTCCTGACGGTTTTTTGAGAGAAAGTCGCTGTATGGGTTTTGGTATTGATCTGCCATTATTCTTGCCTAAAGTGAGTGAAAAAGTCTGAATTTTCAGAGTAAGAATTATAAACGACCGATATCAAACGGCGTGAGCGAAAAATTCGATATCGACTATTAGAATTGAAGTAATATTAACTTTTTGTTTTGTGACACACGATTACTTAGATGGTGGGTTATAATCAAATTATCGCTTGATTGGTTAAACAATAAAATGCTTGAAACAAAAGAAAAAGGAGAGTGCAGTTGCGGCCGTTCTCCAGTGGGCAAACGATGTGTTGGATGGCACTTGCTAACGGAGGAAGAGTATCAAGAAGCACTCGCAGAATACAACAAAATGCCTAAAAATCAACAGCATGGTCTATATCACGCCAAAGCAATAGACGGCCTAGGTGAGTAGCGTCAACCCTCAAATAGAATGAAACTTAGAGACACCCTGCTTTCACTGATTGCGTTGGTTGTTATTTCCGGCCAAGCCTTGTCATGGAGTAACCATACGTTGGTGAGCAAGCAGCTTTTGGGTTCTATGCCAGAGGTTAATTCCGCGGGGCCCGTTAAAGTAGAGGCATTAAAGTCCTTCCTTTTGGCCAATGAGGGAAAATTGGCTGAGTTTTTGCAATTGCAAGAAACGTGGATGGAGGAAAATTTGTGGCATTATGCTCCTCGTCCCGAAGGACTAACTTTCACAGCTACAGGTAATTCCGATGATATTCGAGCTCGATTTATGCGTGCCATATAGGATTTATTAAACGACTTTTCTCATAATGGTGCTTCATATGTGAGGAGTATATTAAAAGCGGACTGATTGCCAGAGCTATCAAATCTGCTTGTTATAAAGCGCTTAATAAACAAACACTTGCAAATACCCGATAGTAGGAGTAGGATATTACCTAACGTTCGCAAGAGTAAGTGTTTCGCTTCTATATACTTTGAACACCCTCTCTTTGTAAGGAAGTGATTTTCCAAGTGGCGAGTGTTCTTAATTGCAGATTAGTTAATAGTTGTTCTCCTGTAATCAATAGGCAATTACCCAGCCCCACGCAACACTCTTTGCGTGGGGCTTTTGTTATCCCCCTTATGTTGCTCACTTATTGCCACAGCATAGAAAGTTAATTAGATTGTTTACTCCGAGGCGTTTTAATTTTGCGCTAATGAAAAAATTCTAATCACGCTATAAAAAGTGAAATAATGTCAGCTTGTTACTTGTGTGCCACTTGATTAAAAAAAGATGAGTTTACAGCAAATACTTTTAGCGCTTATCGTCCCAATCACCTGGGGGTTGGGCTTTACCTTGGCCAAAATCGGATTAGAGCAGTTTTCACCATTGCTCATCATGTCTATGCGATTTGGAATCGCGGGCTTGATTCTCGTTTGGTTTACGCAGCCACCCTGGGGGCGTATGCGTGAGATTTTTATGGTTGCACTAATCGGATCTACCATTCAGTACGGCCTTACATTTAATGGCCTCAGAGGTGTCGACGCCTCGACTGCGGCCATATTGGTACAGCTCGAGGGTCCGATATTGGCACTTTTCGGTGCTTTCTTGTTTAAGGAGAGGCTTGGGATTGCGCGAATTATTGGCATGATTCTTGCTCTTCTGGGTGTTTTTATTATTGTGGGTGAACCGAGATTGGAGGATAGTCTAGACAGCGCTCTTTTGTTGATTGCAGGCTCAAGTGTGTGGGCAGTTGCTCAACTGATGATTAGTAGACTCAAAGGGCTTTCCGCAATCACCATACTTGCATGGGTGGCTGTGATGGCGACACCACAAATGTTGATTGGTTCGCTCATTCTTGAGGAGGGTCAGTGGCAAGCTATGATGACTGCAGATTGGGTCGACTGGTCGATTGTTCTCTATCTGGCATTAATAATGACAGTGATTGGTTACAGCGTCTGGTATCACTTACTAAGTAGTGTTGATGTAAGTAAAATTTCTCCCTTCTTAATGCTTTTGCCTGTCACTTCAATTATTGCGGGAGTAACGCTCTTAGATGAAGAGTTAACGGCGTCCATGATAATCGGCGGCTTGATGATTATGACTGGTGTTGGCGCCAGCTTGATTAATTGGCAATGGAAAAAAGAACAAATCATCCCTTAGTCATTATCAAACAATTTGAAAATTAACAAGTCGGATGATTTTCATTATTGCGCCTTAAAGCGAAGCATGGTATGGCTTGTGCTTTTTTCTGAATTGTGTCATGCCTTACGACTGCGGTGTTTTTGCTTAAACAACCTCTGCAATGACAAATAGATTGTCACCCATGCTAACTATCGATGGTGCGTGCTTTATGATAACCATCCCGTCTCTTTTTGCAAAATATTCGACAGGTTCACAAGTCGTTCTATCGGTATTGTGAATTTTGGCGAGTAGGTCGCCCGTGCGTACCATGTCGCCCAAAGAGACTATAGGTTCGACAAGGCCACGATGTTCACAGCATACAAACGAGCGGTCGTCTGGCATGTTTAGTGAAACTGTAGGCGAGAGATTTGGTATGAGCGTGCCATCCATAATGCCTGCGTGAATCAATAGATTGTCAACACCGCGTTTGGCAATTTCTACTGTATATGGCGTGCTGGTGCCACCACCACCGAGCTCGGTGGTGACAAAAGTTTTGCCCATAGATTCAACTTGGGAGTCGTACATTCCGCCAGAATCCAGTTCCAGCATTTTTAACAGATAAGGCGCGCCAAATGCTTTGGCTGCCGCTTCACAAGCCTTTTCTTGCTTTTTGTTGTCAAGCACATGCGAGGCCGCAAAAGGTAGGCAGTCGAGTGTTTTTCCGCCTGAATGAATATCCAGCGCTATATCGGTCATTGGTAGCAATATGCGACTGAAGTAATCTGCAATTATTTGCGTTACAGTGCCGTCGGGCTTTCCTGGGTAGGTGCGGTTCATGTTTATGCCGTCAATTGGCGAGACACGATCGCAAGATTGAAACGCAGGAAAATTCATTGCTGGGATGATAATAACTCGGCCTGAAATATTGCTAATATCATTGCGTCTTGCGAGATTGAAGAGCGCAATCGGGCCCTCGTATTCATCACCATGGTTGGCGCCGGTTAACAGGGCTGTGGGCCCGTCACCGTTCTTAAATTGGGTGATTGGAATCATAATCGAGCCCCAGGCCGAGGTGTTGCTTGAATATGGGACCTTTAGAAAGCCATGCTGAGTGCCTTCTTTGTCGAAATCGATTGTTGCAGAGATAGGGTTGTTTTTCATCGTTTTATTTAATTAGCAGTTGCCTTGGTACGTTGGATAGGCATTCACCGCCATTTTGACCGACACGAATACTCTCTGTCATCTCAAAGCCCCAGTCGTCAAACCAAATGGCAGGCATAAAGTGAAAGGTCATATTTTCCTCAAGTACGGTTTTATCCGAGGAGCGTAAACTCATTGTACGCTCACCCCAGTCTGGCGGGTAGCTGAGCCCAATTGGGTAGCCGACACGGTTGTTTTTCTCGTAGCCATATTTTTTAAGTGTTGCGGTAAAGCTGTCGGATATTTCCTTGCAGACAACACCTGGCTTAAACATTTCTAGCGCATTCTCAATGCACTCAGCAATCACTTTTTCAATGTCGATGTATTTTTGTGGCGGCGTACCCAAAAACAAGGTGCGTGAACACGGACAATGGTATCGGGCATAGGCGCCTGCTAGTTCTAAAAACATACCCTCGTCGTTATTCAGTTTTTGGTCGTCCCAAGTCATATGACAGGCCGCAGCCTCATCACCAGCGCCTATTAGTGGCACAAAAGAGGTGTAGTCGCCATAGTGGCCGTCTTTGCCCAGCGCGCCTGCATGCAGTATTTCTGCTACGAGCTCGTTTTTTTGCATGCCCGGTTCAGCAACCTCCATTACTCGCTGATACACGCCCTCAATCACCTTGCCAGCGCGGCGCATATAGGTAAGCTCGGTTTCGGATTTGACCGCTCTTTGCCAATTAACGAGGCCTGTTTGATCACAAAAGCTTGCCTCAAGCATGCAGGCGTACAAAGATTCGGCCGCTCTTGCGGAGAAGTAGTAATTATCTTTTTCTAAGCCTATCCGACATTTATCCAAGCCTTTTTGCTTAAGAATGTTGGCAAGAAATTCCATTGGGTGGCGCTCTGGTGACATAACATATTCGTCCGGGTAAGGCAGAATATCCTCCAGAGGTAAGTCGGTTGTTAGCTCTGCGCCTTTTGCATCAATGCCACGCCCGTACCAAAATAAGGCGCCATCACTAGATATGACAACGCATTGATGGACATAAAACGACCAGCCATCGTAACCCGTTAGCCAACACATATTGGCGGGGTCGTAAACAATCAATAAATCAACCCCTGCGAGCTCCATGGCGCTACGAGTCTTAGCTTGTCGTTGTGCGAACTCAGATTGTTCGAATCTTCTTCTGCTTTCTTTCATCACTCCCCCAATTCTATTCTAACTCAAAAAGCTTAAAGCCTGCTCGAGGTCGGCAATAAGGTCCTCAATATCTTCGATGCCAGCTGAATATCTCACTAAGCCCTCGGGTATTCCAGCTGCAGCTCGCTCTTCTGTCGTGCATTCAACATGTGAGGTTGTCACTGGAGGTCCAACAACTGTTTCAACGCAACCTAAATTTGCCGCCATGTGGGCGTAATTCAGTTTCGGTAAAAACTGTTTAATCGCGTCAAGCCCGCCTTTCACCGAAAAGCTTAACATGCCGCCAAAACCTTTCATTTGCGTCCTAGCAACTTCGTGACCAGGGTGTGATACCAACCCAGGGTAGTTAACCAGATCAACCATTGGGTGACCTTCCAAGAATGTCGCCACAGCCATAGCGTTGTCGTTTTGACGTTCAACCCTAAGCTTCAAAGTCTTCATGCCTCTTAATAGGCTATAAGCATCCATCGGTGCTAATGTTGCACCATTGATTTCGCGATAATGATAGACCTTGTGGACCAAGTCTTGATTGCCACAAATCACACCACCCAGGGCGTCTGCATGGCCGCCCAGATATTTGGAGGCGGAATGAAGCACGATGTCTGCACCAAGCGTTAAAGGCAATTGGTTGATCGGCGTGGCAAAGGTATTGTCTACAATAACTAGTGCGCCAACTTTATGGGCGGCATTTGCTAGGCGCTTGATGTCGGTAATTTTGATCGTAGGGTTGGTTGGCGTTTCTAGGTAGAGCACCGTGCAGCCCTTTGTAATCTCTGCCTCAATTTGCTCGTAATCGCCTGTTTTGCAAAGCGCAACCTTGATGTTTAACGGTGGTAAAAACTCATTAAAAATAACGTTAGTGCCGCCGTAGCTGTCTTTGATGGAAACAATGCGATCACCGGGTTTTAAAAAAGTGGCCAGAGTGTTGCTAATGGCCGCCATGCCTGAGGAAAAACTGGTTGCTGCCTCAGCGCCTTCTAGCACCTTTACCTTGTCTTCAAACGCTCTGACAGTGGGATTTGTGTTACGCGAGTATATATGACCAGGCTCCTCGCCAAGGGCAACTTTATGCCAAGTATCAATATCTTCGTAAGCGAATGAAACACTGTGAACAACTGGAACTTGAGTGGATCGTTCAAAAAGTTCGTGTTCTTGCTCGCCACCCCAAATGCTTTGGGTGGACTTTCCGATGGTGTTTTGCATATAGACTCCTATGTTGCTGCAAAATATAAAATAGAAGAAGTGTTTTCTTCCAATCCTACATCAAGGCAGCGCTTTAAAAGCCTTTATCTTGATAGCTAAATCATACACAAATTTATTGCACAATTCAATAGACACAATTTGGTGAAGTGTTTATTATTAACACTAATTATGAAGAATTTGCCCGCCGAACAAAGCAACATCAATACGTGTGTTATTCTTTTACATGGGTTAGTCCGTACAGATTCCTCGCTTAAAAAGATGGCGTTAGCCCTGAACTCCGAGGGTTATAAAACAATAAATACAAGTTATCCCTCCACTAAACACACCATTGAAGAGCTGGCTGACTCTATTATCAGTAGTGCACTGTTTCAATGTGCGGGCAGCGCCAAAGTGCATTTTGTCACTCACTCGTTGGGCGGTATCTTAGTGCGCCAGTATTTGAGCAAAAACACGATAGAAAAATTAGGTAGAGTGGTGATGTTGGGCCCGCCAAATCAAGGCAGTGAGGTTGTGGATTCTTTGAGAAATGTTCCGGGTTTTGAGCGGATGCACGGCGCTGCTGGATTGCAGCTGGGAACAGATGCCAAAAGTGTGCCAAAAGTGTTAGGTGCGGCGAATTTTGAAGTGGGCGTTATTGCTGGTACACGGAGTGTTAATCCGGTCTTATCAAGGATGCTTCCAGGTCAGAATGACGGAAAAGTAACTGTGGGCAATACAAAACTTGAAGGTATGACTGGCCATATTTCACTGCCAGTGACACACCCTTTTATGATGAGAAACAAGACAGTCATCCGTCAGGTGATCCACTTTTTGAAAAATGGTCAGTTTGAATAAGTTCAGACTATTTTGAGCTTGCGATATTCGTTAAAGAACAACAGGATAAATATCAATGTCACAGTCACACTTAACGTCGCCATTATGTCAAAACTGTCATCGCCAGTTGTTGCTTGATGTATTTTTGCGATTAAAAATAGCATATGAGTGGTGCCAAATGCCGCACATACATCGCCAAGTATATTTTCAGGTAGATTGGCAAGGACGCTCGACAGCATAGCAAGACTCAAAATCAAGACGGTTATAAAATTTATATAAGGGGTAAGATTTGGCGTCTTAACAAATTCAAACGTCCAAACAATTTTTTCAGGTGCAAACCATAAAAGGAAGACACTACCCGCTAAGAGTGCTGCTTGAAGGTTTAAAAGTTTTTTTGCATTCATGATTTATTTAGAGTAATCAGTGCGTTAGTCGAGCAATTGTACGCCCAATAAATTATTTTTCAAGCAAATTAGAGTAATTATTCCAATTATTCCAATGAATTCTTAATGAGCTATAGTGACAAATTTGAATTGCTTGATTAAAGATAACAAGTGTTAGCAATTCCTACAATTTTCCTTGAAAAGTAAAATTAGCCCACATTGGACTGTACAAAGGGTATATTTGCAGTCAATTTAGACTTTATTGTGAATTTTATAGAGTGATGAAGCCCGTCTCTAAACTGCTATTATTATGCTTAGCCTTGGGTTTGTTAAGCGTATCTTATGCCGATTTTCGAGATGGTCTAGATGCTTATAATACTGGCGATTACAAGGCGGCTTATAAGGAGTGGCAACCACTAGCCAAGCAAGGCGATGCTGACGCGCAGTATAATCTTGGCTTTATGTATCGTCGTGGCGAAGGCGTCAAGCAAGATGATGAAAAGGCGGCTTATTGGTATCGAAGGGCTGCCGACCAAGGCGACGCCAAGGCGCAAACTTATTTAGGGCTTCTGTACACCTACGGCAAGGGCGTTGTCCAAGACTATCAACAAGCATCTTATTGGTATAAAAAAGCAGCCGATCAAGGCGTTGTCAAGGCGCAAAATACATTGGGCGAAATGTATTACTATGGCCAGGGCGTAATGCAAGATTATCAACAAGCCTTTGAATGGTACAGCATGTCGGCTCAGCAAGGTGATGCTGAAGGCCAGTACACATTAGGCGTGATGTACGAGCACGGCACAGGCGTTGAGCAAGATTACCAAAGTGCAATCAGTTGGTACTTAAAGGCAACTGAGCAAGAGTATGCTAGCGCTCAGTACAATTTAGCGGTGATGTATTACAACGGCAAAGGTGTCACTAAGGACATGTCTAAAGTCAAGTATTGGATTCGTTTGGCGTACGAGGGTAACGACAGCAAAATAAGCCAGATTGCTGGAGAGGCATGGAGTGCGCTGGAACTCTGGCAGTATTGAGTAACACTCACAAGGCTGAATAGCCAATTTTCCAACCCCCTTTCACTTTAAAATAATTGCATATTCACTATGCACCGTTCTTGCCGTCTTTACGCAATCCTATTTTTGATGAAATCATTTAGTTCAGTTTTGCGCTTAGCGCTAATTGTGTTTGCCCTGCTGCTCACTCCTTTCGCCTCAAAGGCAGATGAAATCCGTGTTGCTGTTGCCAGCAACTTTGTAGGTGCTATGAAAATTCTTGCCAGTGAGTTTGAGGTCAATACCGAGCACCGAGTGATATTGATTCCTGGCTCAACAGGCAAGCATTACGCCCAAATTGTACACGGTGCACCCTTTGACTTACTCTTTGCTGCCGATGCGAAGAGACCTGAATTATTAGACGCACAGAGCCTGATTGAGTCAAGCTCACGGTTTACTTACGCCATCGGCAAGTTGGTTTTGTGGAGTGCGCTTGAGGGCGCCATAGATTCAGATGGTGAGGTAATTGCTGGCGGTGACTTTCGCTATTTAGCGATAGCCAACCCTAAATTAGCACCTTATGGCATGGCTGCTGAAGAGGTGATTAAAGCTAAGGGAGCGTGGGGCACCATTCAAAGCAAACTGGTGCGAGGTGAAAATATCGCCCAAACGTATCAATTTGTTGATAGCGGTAACGCAGAATTGGGCTTTGTTGCCTACTCTCAAATATTAAAACCGAGCGGAGCTATCAAAGGCTCGTATTGGCTAGTGCCAGAAAATTTATACTCACCGATTGAGCAGCAAGCTGTTTTGCTAAAGAGCAATGAAGCTGCTCGAGCATTTTTGATTTACGTTAAAAGCGATGAAGCGCTGGAGATTATCCAAAGTTTCGGGTATGGTGTGCGATATGTTGAATGAATTCGACTTATCGGCGCTAATAGTCACGCTTAAATTAGCGAGTGTCAGTACGTTGATTTTGCTAGTTATCGGTACGCCACTTGCTTGGTGGCTGTCCAACTCTAAGTGGAAGCTAAAGTCCTTGGTTGAGGCGTTGATTGCTTTACCACTGATTTTGCCGCCAACAGTGCTGGGTTTTTATTTGCTGATTAGTCTTGGGCCAAACGGTCCAATTGGTGGGGCGATGCAATGGCTTGGTGCGCAGCCTTTGGCGTTTACCTTTGCCGGCCTTGTCATCGGCTCCGTTATTTACTCGATGCCATTTGTGGTGCAGCCTTTGCAAAATGCCTTTGCTTCGATGGGCTCTCGACCGATGGAAGTTGCGGCGACACTCCGAGCCACCCCTGTCGATCGATTTTTCACTGTTGCTGTGCCACTGGCGCGCACGGGTTTTGTCACTGCTGCAGTGCTGGGTTTTGCACATACGGTGGGTGAATTTGGCGTGGTGTTAATGATTGGTGGCAGTATTCCTGGAGAGACACAAGTGCTTTCCATTGCTATTTACGACCATGTTGAGGCACTGGAGTACGGTAATGCCCATTGGCTTGCAGGCGGCTTATTGCTAACGTCATTTATTATGTTGGTTGCTGTTTACAGTTTGAATCGTCGCTTTTCATTCCTGCAAAGGAGTGGACAATGACCATAGAGTGTCGACTCAATATTACTCGAGCCAGCTTTACTCTTGACGTGGACTTGTCGCTGCCCTCAAAAGGCATCACTGCTGTTTTCGGCCCTTCTGGCTCCGGTAAAACAACCTTTTTACGGGCGCTTACTGGTCTTGAAAAGAACAAGGGCTTTATCAAAGTGAATGAGGTAATTTGGCAAGATGAGCAACATTTTGTACCGACACATGAACGCTCTATTGGTTACGTTTTTCAGGAGGCCAGTTTATTTGAGCATCTCAACGTTAAGGATAATATTGAGTACGGCTTTAAGCGCGCCGTCGGAGCCGATCAATTGGTAATGCAAAGAGCAATTAAGCTGCTACAAATTGAGCACTTGCTTGATCGCAGAGCCAGTCAATTGTCGGGCGGTGAGCGCCAACGAGTGGCGATTGCAAGGGCGTTGTCAGCAAATCCAGACATGTTGTTGATGGACGAGCCACTGGCCTCACTGGGCGACAAACACAAAAAAGAAATACTGCCATTTTTAGAGTCGTTACACGGAGAATTGGAAATCCCAGTGATTTATGTTAGTCATTCTATTGACGAGGTTGCCCACCTTGCTGATCATTTGATCCTGCTTGATGAGGGTAGTGTTGTTGGCAATGGTGAAATATCGGAGATGCTTACTCGATTGGACTTGTCGCTAGCGCATGGCGAAAGAGCCGCTTCCGTTATTGAGGCGAAAGTATTTGAGCACGATGATAGTTACAACTTAACCAGCATTGATTTCTCTGGCGGTCGATTCTTCGTTCCTAGAAAACAGCTACTGATCGGCTGTGAGGTGCGTCTTAGAGTTGAGGCGCGCGATGTGAGCTTGACGACCCAGCGCCAAAGCGAAACCAGTATTTTGAATATTTTGCCAGCAATTGTTGACGAGATTGTTGATGAAGGCGATGCACAAGTTATGGTGCGTCTGAAGGCAGGAAATGACTTACTGCTTTCCTGTATTACCAAAAAATCTGCCGAACTGTTAAAACTGCAGACCGGGAGCGAAATATATGCTCAAATAAAAAGCGTGGCATTGTTGTCATAATCAAGGAGTGTGATGAAGAAGGAGCCCAAGTACTGGATACTATTATTGATTGGCTTGCTGGCGTGGTTTGGTGTGATTACCGACTTTACTACAGCGATCAATAAAGATTTGGCATCAGGATTGACGGTTGGCGATACGTTTATTCGATTGCTCGGTTATTATACAATTTTGACCAATTTATTTGTTGCACTTGTTGCCACAACTTGCGCACTGCGCCCTAACTCATCCTGGGGCAAGGTTTTTTCTTCGCCTAAAGTATTTGGTTGCGTGGTAACTTCTATTGTGTTTGTGGGCATTATTTTCCACCTCCTTCTCAGCGATATATACAACCCTGACGGTATCAAAGCGGTTGCAAATTATCTCAATCATTACATTACGCCAATAGCCATGCTGACCTACTGGTTGGTTTTCCCGACAAAGCAACCGATGCCAGTTTCCACCCCTTTCTATTGGGGAATTTACCCTCTTTTATATGCAGTATATATAGCCATACGCGGCGAAATGATTGGCAAATACCCGTATTTTTTCCTTGATGTAAGCACGCTAGGCTACCCTCAAGCATTACTCAATGGAGTTGGTTTGTTTTTGGTTGTGGCCGCTATCGGTTTTGTTGTTCGTGCGGGTGTCCATTACACATCAAGACGACAAAACCTTGTTGTTGAAAATTAGCTAAGGAGCACTAAGTGTGCGCCTAACGGCGTCTTTCCAGCCAGAGAGTTGTTTCTTTCTAAGGTCTTCTGACATTGTCGATGTAAAGCGACTTTCTTTTTTCCAGGACTTGGAAAATTCTTCTGGTGCGGGGTAAAAGTCAACCTGCATGCCGGCTAGATAAGCCGCGCCCAGTGCAGTTGTTTCTAAAACCGGCGGACGATCAATAGGCATGGCTAGAATGTCTGAGAGTCGCTGCATAGTCCAGTTGGAAGCAGCCATACCGCCATCCACTCGAATGACTGAAGTGGCACCCTCTTGCCAATCGTCGATCATTGCTTGTAGAAGGTCGGAGGTTTGATAACAAACCGCCTCAAGTGCTGCCTTTGATATTTCAGCGGGGCCAGTATTACGCGTTAGGCCATATAAAGCGCCGCGGCAATCGGCATCCCAATAGGGCGCACCCAAGCCAACAAATGCTGGCACCAAGTAGACGTCTTGCTTCTCGTCTGCTGCAGATGCTAACACCTCTGATTGCGCGGCTGAGTCAATAATTTTTAAACCGTCTCTAAGCCATTGCACGGCAGCGCCGGCAATAAAAATAGAGCCTTCGAGTGCATACGTTGGCTTGTTATTAAGTTGTAGGGCGATGGTGGTGAGCAGTTTATTTTTTGAGTCAACTGCCTTGTCACCCGTATTAAGCAATACAAAGCAGCCGGTGCCATAAGTGGATTTCACCATGCCCGGGTCAAAGCAAGCTTGCCCAACAAGAGCGGCTTGTTGGTCGCCTATTAAACTTGTTATTGGGATTGAGCTGCCGAAAATTTCATTATCGACTTGTCCGAAGTCTGCGGCAGAGTCTCGCACTTCTGGCAACATTGACAAAGGCATGTTGAATAACTTCAGAAGATCCTCATCCCAACAGCCCTGGTGAATATTGTATAGCATTGTCCTAGAGGCGTTGGTTGCGTCTGTGGCGTGCACCTTGCCTTTGGTCAGTTGCCATAATAAATAACTGTCAACAGTGCCAAATGCTAATTCGCCCGCATCAGCTTTTTCACGTCCCCCATCAACATTATCAAGAATCCAAGCGATTTTGGTGGCTGAAAAATAAGGATCTAACAATAGGCCGGTTTTTTCAGAAATACTGGTTTCGTGCCCTAGGTCTTTGAGTTTTTGACAGACGTCCGTGGTGCGTCGATCTTGCCAAACAATGGCGTTATAGATGGGCTCACCTGTTTGTCTGTCCCAAACTATGGTTGTTTCACGTTGATTGGTAATGCCGATGGCTGCAATTTGATCCAGCGGTGCCTCTGCCTGTGCAATGGCAGAGTGGCAACACTCTAATGTGGATGCCCATATTTCTTCGGGATCGTGCTCAACCCAGCCAGAGCGTGGGAAGAATTGTTCGAACTCACTTTGCCCAATCGAGGCTATGGTGTAATCGGCATCAAATAAAACCGCACGAGAAGAGGTGGTGCCTTGATCTATTGCTAATACGTATTTTGTGGACTCGAGCGCCAATGGATTACCCTTCTTGTTTTGCAAGGCTCAGTCTTGCAACAGGCTGCTCGTTAATGCAAAGATGGATTAGTGCTGTAACGGCCGCAATCGCGGCAGCCGCCCACCAAATAACATCATAAGAGCCGGTTTGATCGAAGTAGTAACCGCCCAGCCAAACACCAATAAACGAACCAATCTGATGATTTAGAAAGACGATGCCATACAGTGTGCCCATATAACGCAGGCCAAACATTTGCGCCACGAGTCCAGAAGTTGGTGGAACGGTGGCAAGCCAAAGAAGACCGGTCACAATGGAAAATGCATAAATTGAGACAAGACTGATTGGGGTAATCAGAAACAAGACAATGGCAATTGCACGACCCGCGTAGATATAACTTAGCAGCATTTTCTTTGAATATATGCCTGAAAATTTACCGGCTGCAATAGACCCTATTATATTAAACAGCCCAATTAATGCAAGACTGGTGGCCGCAACCGAACCGTCAAAACCTTTGTCGCCGAGGTATGAAGGCATATGAACGGTGATGAACGCAAGCTGAAAGCCACAGACAAAAAAACCGGCGATTAACAGCCAAAAAGGCATGTGGGAGCGAGCCTCTACCAGCGCCTCTCTAAGAGTTTGCGGTGGCTCGTCAATCATTTTATTGTCGACACTTGCATCGCCCTTGAAGACCGGAGCAAATAGCATCATACATAAGGCGCCAGCCGATAGAATGAGAAGCGCCGTTTGCCAGCCGTATACCTCAAGAAAACTTTGAGCAACAGGGATGATAAGAAATTGACCTAGCGATCCCGCTGCCGTACCTAATCCAAGGGCAAGTGCACGTTTTTCTGGTTTGACCATGCGCGCCATGGCGGGAAGAACAAGACCAAGACCGGTGCCGGAAACACCCATACCTATAAGGATGCCAGCACCTATGTGAAGCTCCATTGCTGAGCCTGCATTGGCGGTGACATAGATACCTAGGGAGTACAATAATGAGCCGCCAATGACTGCCCTAAAAGTGCCATACTTGTCTGCTACGGCGCCCGCTAATGGTTGGAATAAACCCCAGCAAAGATTTTGCAGGGCGAGTGAGAAGGCAAAAACCTCACGTCCGTAACCAAACGAATCTGAAATTGGCTGTAGAAAGAAACCAAAAGATGAGCGCATGCCAAAATTGATTACCAATAAAACGCAAGAAGCAACAATGGCAATGCTGAGTAAATTTTTATATTGGGTCATATCGGGAGCAATCGATAAAAATTGAAAGTATAACCCTTTCTCTCGCTGGTCAGAAAATTTTGATATGATGACATACTAATAGTAAATGTCTTTACAAAAGAGAGAAGAGTGTCGATGAAATTGCTTGTTTTTCAACATATTGATTGCGAACATCCTGGCTCGTTGCGTGGGTTTTTGGCTGAGGATAATATTCAGTGGGATGCGGTCAACCTGCATCGGGGCGAACTAATTCCTGACTTGGATAATTACGACGCCCTTTGGGTGATGGGCGGCCCAATGGATGTTTGGGATATTGAGGACTGCCCTTGGTTGGTGGCCGAAAAAGCGGCTATTCGTCGTTGGGTTGGCAAACTTGGCAAGCCTTATTTGGGTCTTTGTTTAGGACATCAATTGCTTGCTGATGCATTGGGCGGCACCTGTGGCCCAATGCCTACCCCTGAAATTGGGGTGCTGGAGGTCGAGCTTACTGATAAAGGCATTGCCGACCCTATTTTTCAAGGCATGACTAGCACTCAGCAATGCTTGCAATGGCATTCGGTGCGCGTTACCCAAGCGCCCGAAGGCGCAACTGTATTGGCAAGGTCTGATGTTTGTGCGATACAAGCTATGCGCATTGGCTCGAATGCTTGGTCGATGCAATATCATGTAGAGATTGAGCCAGATACGGTCGACAATTGGGGTGCGGTGCCGGCGTATGCAGCTGCTCTGCAAGCCACTTTGGGCGATGATGGTTTGTCAAAGATGAAAAGAGAGTCGGAAGCCGTTATTGATAATTGCTTGGCCAGTGCAGGGCAAATATATCAAAACTTTATGCGGATTGTCAAAAAATAAAACAAGCTACTCTCTGGGCAGTGAGGTAAGATAGTTATCAATTAGGCGATTTTTTAGGCGCCTTTGGATTTGCGAAGAACACATTTTTCATATTAATTCAGGAGAAGCTGTATGTCGGTCGACAACCGTTTATATAAAGTAAATTCGATTGAGAAGGGTCATGAAGACCATGAATTTATTAAAGCTCAAAACATGGAAGAAGCAGAAAAGAAGGCGCATAACGCTCACCCGAATGCTGAAGTGGAAGTGATTGAGTTAGAGGTTGGCGCGGAAGATTGACAATGTAGCAAAACCCCACCACTTGGGAAGTGACAGGGTGTTTGTGTTTTTAGTGAGAGTGATGTTGTTGGGCATGGTATTTGTTAAATAGAAACCAAACCCATTTCTCAAGCCCTTCTTTTTCCATGCCAGCTTTTTGGCGATGTTTCATTTTGCCTTTATTCATGCCCGGCTCACCGGCCATCTCATGACCCCAGTCTTTCATGCCTTTCTTGTTGTGGCATTTTTTAGCGCTACGTTTGTCTGAGTCTTTTGCAGAGTTGGCTTTATGCTCCTCATGCTCTTCACGTGAAACATCCTTGCCGCCTTTTTCTACTTTTTGGCAGATCTTACGATCACCCTCTAATTGAGCGCGAACCGCTTTTCTCAACTCTTGGCGATCTTCGACCGACAGCGACTGAATTTGGCTAACCAACTGTTCAATCGTGACGCTTGATACGCCTTCACCGGAAGTCGTATCTGCATTGGCCAAGGCCGCTTGTGTGCCGATACATAAGATCGACGCCAGTAGTAAGTGATGTAGTTTTTTCATGTTGTATTTCCTTATCGGTTAAATTAAACAACCCAATTGTTTGTTCGAGTTAGGTGCTATGTTAGGCGTTGATTGTTACAAGACGTTTTCTAGAAAGAAACCAAGTGTGGCAAATTGTAACCAAGTGTTACATTGGGAGTGTAGCCAGCAGCTACACTCCAAAGCGTCGGCCTAACTTGTCCTGGTTAAGCACTTACTTTTAAGGCCAGTCAGCCAATTAATAAAGTCGTAATTCATTGAGTAAAGACACGGTAACAACACTAGCGTAATCAAAGTACCAAACAATAAGCCATAGCCAAGAGCTAGCACCATTGGTTGTAGGAAGGCGTCTGTGCCGCCAATACCATAAGCCAAAGGCAATACGCCGGCAAGAGTGGTTAAGGTTGTTAGCACTACTGCTCTGAGCCTGTCTTTCGATCCCTGGGCAATCCAATTAATTGAATCGTTGTCTTTATCTTGCCTAGATTTTAAGTAATTGAGGTGGTTTATCATCACCAGTGAGTCGTTAACTATAACACCCACAAGCGCCAAGATACCCATCAGTACAAAAAAGCTGAACGGTTCGCCGTGTAGAACAAACGCCCAAAGAACGCCAATCAGAGAAAACGGTATGCTTGCGAGCACCAAGAAGGGCTGAGAGTATGAGTTAAACAGCAATGCGATAACCATAAAGATGCCGAAAACCGCAAAGCCTAGCGCCAAATAAAAGTCATCCAGTGTTTGTGTTGTTTGTCTGGCATTACCCCCTTCCACGATTCTAACGCCAGGATAATTGCTTCCCACACCCAGCGTGTTTAGCGCCTTTCTCATTGCCGCCTGTGCGGTTGTGATTGAATCGTCAACTGCGGCGCTAATCGTAATAACGCGCTCGCCATTCAGGTGCGTGTAGTCAGGCTCGCCCGGAATCTCGAGAATGGTTGAAAATTCAGACATTGGGATCATCATTCCTTGGGCGCTCCTAACTTGCGTGCTTGGAATGTAGTTCTCGGAATAGTTGTTATCACCCAGATACATTTTGACGTTTAAATTGGTGTTGTCGAATTGGACATTCGTGACGTTTTTGCCAGAATAAATTGTTCTAAGGTGACTGTAAGCCTGTTGATAATCAACACCAAGCCTGGCCATGGCCTCGTAATCAAGCACCACTTCTATTCGAGCATTTCCTGGATCTTCGCCTGTGTCGATATCGCCAACACCATCCATACTTTGCAGTATTTCCTCTAGTCGGGCGACGGCGGCTTCTCTTTGTGCGTTGTTGCCACCTATCAGGTTTACTTCAATATCTGAGCCAGCACTTGGTCCTTGGCGGTTAGCTTTAAAATTAACGACTTCAACCCCTTGGGCCTTGATTGTTGTTGCTTGCAAGATTTCAATTATTTCAGCAGCGCTAACATCCCGATCGCTTGAAGGAATCAAGGCGATGGAGATTGTTGCCTTATTGGTTTCGCGTGAACCAATAGAGCTGGTGAAGAAATCCAAATTTGCACCCGTTTGCTCAATAATTATATTTTCAACTTGAATCACAGCTTGTTCGGTCATTTTGGCCGAGCTTCCAGAGGCTGTCTCAATGCGCATGTTTATCGTATTCGTACCATCTGAGGGAAATGTCGTGAAGGACATGTTGTTGATTGCAAAGAGTGAGGAATAAATCAGCAGGGCAACAAAAAAAGCAACAACCGAATAGCGCCATTTGAGTAACTTTTTCAGTTGTTTTTCAAACCAGCGCTCTACAGGTTTAAACCATGTTTTTTGCTTTTCACTTTTGTGTTCTGCCAAATGTGCTGGAAGGGCAAAGCTCACCTCGAGAACTGAAAGAACAAGCGCACAAATAACCGTCACAGGCAAGATATAGATGAATTTACCCATGATGCCAGACATCATAAACATCGTTGACATCGCCAATACCGTCGTCAAAATAGTGGTGAATACCGGCATAATGACACGCTTAAACCCTGCTACTACATTTTCATAGACATTGCCGCCTTTAGATTTATGATGGTGAATACTCTCGGCAATGATAATACTGTCATCAACGACAATACCCAAAACTAAAATCATAGCAGTCAGAGAGATAAGATTGATTGTTTCCCCGACAAACCCAAGATAAGCTACCGTGCCCAATAAGGCCACAGGTATGCTGATAGCTACCCAAAAAGCTGTTTTAAGCGACAGGAAGCAGCCGAGAACAATCATGATGAATATCAAACCCAGTATGGCGTTGTTGGTAACAATTTCTAAGCGATTTGCGACGTCTGCAGACTGGTCGTTAGTAATAATCACATTTAATTCGCTTGGATAGTACTGTTCCAGCTCGTAAATCCTCTCCTTTACTTGCTCAACGGTGCGAATAATATCGGCGCCTTCTGATTTTTTGATTTTTAATATAAAGCCGGTTGTGCCGTTGATGCGAGTGATGGACTGTGATTCAACAACACCTTCACTCACTGTCGCAATATCTTTTAAGTATACAAGCGGGGCGTCGTAGCTTGACTTAACAATAACACTTTCAATGGCCTCGATGCTTTGATATTCAGACAATATGACGATGCTTTTTTTGTCTTCTCCCTGGTTGTTGTCGCCAATTGTTGAGCGCACGTTTTGTTTTGTTATAGCGCTACTCACTTGATCGAACGACAGCTGATACTGTAAAAGTTTATCGGGGTCTATTTGAATTTGAATTTCTCTTTCTGAGGCGCCCGTTACATCAATAGAAGAGACGCCATCAATCAGTGCAAGGTTTTTCTCTAAATCGTTTGCAATTCGCTCAGCAACATCCATGTCGACACTGTTGCCGTCAACAATGATGGTTAGGACTGGCATTTCAGCAATATTCCTATCAATGATTCGTGGGTCGTCGGCAATGTTCTCAGGCAGATTTCGGATGCTGTTAACGGTTTCTGTTATCTCAGCCTTAACAGCTGAAACATCCGCAACATCGGCAGAAATATTGATACTAATGCTGGACACTCCTTCACGAGAAGTGGATCTGATTTTCTCAATGCCAGAGACGCCTTTTAATGCCGCCTCGATAACCTCAGTAATATTTTTTTCCACATCTTGCGGTGAAGCGTTTGGATAGGATGTTGAGATGGTTAATGAATCGAACTCTGCAGAAGGGAACTTGTCACGCTGAATGCCTTGTAAGGTTAAAACCCCCAAAACAATAATGGATAAAGTGAAAACAAGTGCGAGCTTTTTCTGGTGTGCAAAAAATTTTAAAATAGTATCCATGTGGCGTCCTTGTAAATATTGTTAGTTTAGTTAAGGGTGTTAACGAGCTGATCCGACAGACTAAAGTAATCGATAATCGATTTTTGGAGATTTGCTGCAGCTTGTGTGTATGATAATTTTGCTGTATTGGCGTTCTTTTGTGCTGTAATGACATTACTTTTCTGACTCTTTGCGTTGTTGTATTGTTTCTGCGCTTCTGCAGCTTTGTCGTTTGCCAACAAGCTTAGCTCAAGCGATATTTGCGTCAATTGTTGAAGAAGATCGATCCGTGAAATTTGAGCGTTGATTTGCTGGGCTAGATTTGTTTCACTCTCCCGTCTTCTGCTATCCAGTTGTGCCAATGAGTTTTCAGTTCTCTCAATATCGAGTTGTTCTCTAGTATTTCCAAAAGCGTAAGTAAAGTTAAGCCCAACTTCGAATGAGGTGTTTTGGTTTGAAAAACTATCAAAATAACCGTTGCCACTTCCTTGGCTTGTCAATCCAATATTTAAATTTAAACTGGGTTCTAGCTTGTTTTGGTTGCTAATGAGTTGTCGTTGAAGCTTTTGCCTATCAAAGTCCAATTGTTGGATCGCTCTTGAGCCTGCAACAAGGCTTTGGGTGTTAGTATCCAGAGCGGTTTGTTCTTGGAATATGTTAAATTCGGCAACCATTACTTGTGGATCGACGTTTATCCATGAGGCGAGCTCCTTTTTTATGGAGTCTAGCTCTTGTTCAGCTTGTAACAGCTGCTGCTTTGCTCGAATAAAGTTATCCTGTTCTTGCAGTAGACTGGATTCTGAAAGAATGGATTGCGCGTATTTTTCTGTGGCAATACTAAGTTGCTGTTCACTAAGCGCTAAATTTTCTCCGACAATAGCTACTTTTTGTTGAGCAAGTGCCAGATCAATAAACTTCTTAGATTTGGATGCTAAAAAATTCTCAGATTGTTCAATAAGGCTTAATTGCTTTGACTCTAAATCAATGTTTGCTAGGTCTGCGGATAGACTGGTGTTAATACCACCTTGGTTCTGTAAAAACGGCTGCGAGTAAGTAACTGAAGTAAGACTTGTCGGTTGAGTCAGTCCGTTATCATTCCACGAGTGCTTTATGCTTAAGCTGCCACCTGTTTCTTCAATTGCCTTTTGCGTGCTGAGCTCAACTCTGGCGTTGTTGAGACTGCTTGAAGATGTGTAGTTATCGTTAATGCCTATTTGGGCATTCCAATCGTAGAGTAGCTGAGAGACCTGATGAGCGATCTGATTAGCCTCCTCAGAGAGAGATAATTGCGAATAAAACGGGTGCTCTTGAGTTAGTTTTTCGCTATATTCGCTTAATGTTAATGCATAAATTTGAGCGCTGGTGCCAAGGCATAAAATTGCAATAAGACTTTTTCTCATGATCTACTCTCCTAATTGTTAATTATTGCTTGTATGGTTTAATTTCTGGATTTCTTGTCGCCACCACCCCAGAATCGATTCCACATCGACCAAAAGCCGCGCTCACCGCCTTGTTTCTTAACTTCTCTTTTCATTTTGTTAGCCTGTGCATCACCAAGTTTGCATTCTCCATCATTGTTATCAAGTATTTTGGTTGCAACTTGCGTTAAAGCGAGACGTGCATCTTGAGATAAATCATCAACTCGGGAGAGGGCTTCTTCTGTAATTTCAGAGTTGCCCGAATACTCTTGAGAGTCCAGATAGCTCAATAAAGCACCATTGCAAAGCGACAAGCGCACTTCGTCGGGCAGGGATTTAAACTCCATCAAAACTTGTGCAAGGTCTTTTTTATCAAGAAAAGATAAATCCTCGAATGCGGGGTTGTTCATCTTTGAGCCAGCGAAGACCGACGACGCGCTCACAGTCAAAATTGAAGCAAGCAACACAGTGTTTAATTTATTCATTTTTTTACCTTTAGGTTAATTATTTTTTTCCAGATTTTTACCGGATTGTTCGTTATGTTAAACATTGATTGTAACAAGGACTTTTCCGTGGTGTAACAATCTGTATCGATTTGTAACACAATGTAACAATGAGGCGAGAGTGGTTCGCTGACGTATAATTTGGCGCTATGAGCGCAACAAACAAACCGCCTTTGATACTTATTGTGGATGACGACCCCGGTATTTGCCGGATGTTGGTGCGTTACCTTGAAGATCAAGAATTGGACAGTGAATCGGTCGGTAGTGCAATTGAGATGGATGCGTGGCTTGAGATTAATAGTGCAAATTTGATTGTACTCGATTTGATGTTGCCAGGTGAAGACGGCCTATCAATTGCTAGACGCCTCAGGGCCGGCTCAAATATTCCTATTATTATGTTGACCGCTAAGGGCGATGAAATTGATCGTATTATTGGACTTGAAGTGGGTGCGGATGATTATCTTGCTAAGCCGTTTAACCCTAGAGAATTATTGGCGCGAATACATTCATTACTAAGACGAGCAAATTATCAAAATGTTGACGACTCTAGCGATGAAGTTGTATTCTTCGGTGAATACCAATTTAATAAAAAATCACTAATACTCACACACTCTGGCAAAGAGATTGAGTTGGGATACTCCGACATAGGCTTGTTGCAACTGTTTATTGAAAAGCCGAATCAGCCACTCAGCCGTGATTTTATTTTGAATCAACTTAGCGGCATCGATCGTGATCCATTTGACCGCTCTGTCGATGTTAGGGTTACTCGGTTGCGTAAAAAGATTGAATCGGATCCAGCATCGCCTCAGTTTATTCGCACAGCACGCGGCATTGGCTATCGCTTTACCCCAAGAGGGAGTGGCGAATAATGCGTAAAACGTTGTTTGTTAAAATTGCCATCATCATTTCAAGCGCACTGTTGTTGTTACAAGTGCTGTCAGTCGCGGTTGGCAGTTATTATATGAAAGACACCAACGATCAAGAGCGTGCTGGCGAACTTGCATCCTTGATTGTTTTGACTGCTCAAACTTACGTTGATTTGCCCGAAGACAGTAAAAAAGCATTTGCCCGAAGACTCAAGTACCAAGACCATTTGATACTTGGCAGAGGTAATGAACATCTTGATAAATCTGGAGCGATACCCTTGTATTACCGGGTAGTTGCCAGACAAGTATCTGAGCAAATTGGCAGTCCGGTTCGCGTTGTGAAGCAGGCTGATAGATCGGAACGATATTGGCTTGAAATGACACTCGAGGGCCAGCATATTCGGTTAGGGGTAATAAATAAGCGCAGGCCTGAGGGGCTTATACCAAAAGTCGCTATTATGATTATGGGGGCTATTGCACTCATCGCCATTCTTGCCAGTCTTTATCTGATGAAAAAAATAACCAGACCGTTGGAGAAAATGGCCGTTGCCGCAAAAACTATCGGTCGTGGTCAAAAGCCAGAACCTTTAGAAGAATCAGGGCTGCAAGAATTCTCTGATACTGCCAAAGCATTTAACCAAATGTCTAGGGATGTCCACGACTTATTGGAGAACCGAACTGTTTTACTTTCTGGCATTTCTCACGATATTCGTACGCCACTGACAAGACTGGCATTGGTAACCGAGATGTTACCGAAAGAGACCGATGATGAATTGCAAGGAGAGCTGCGCAATGTTCACCGAGACATTGAGCGCATTGTTACTCAGTACTTGTCGTTAACTCGCAGTCTTGATAAGAGCGGTACAGAGAGTATTGTATTTTCTGAGCTGCTGAACGATGTGATTGCAGAGCTCACTTTCGACACGGATCAACAAGTGATGTCGAGCGGTGATGAAGATGTTGTAATAACAACCTCAACTTATGCGCTTCGCGCTGTTGTGGTAAACATCCTCAGTAATGCGTTGAGGTATGGCGATGATAAGGCCGTTGAAGTTTGTTGGAAAGGTGATGGTGGTGCTTTAGAAATTTCAATTTTGGATAGGGGTACGGGTATTCCTGATGAGCAAAAAGAGGCGATTTTTCAACCTTTTTACCGCTTGGAGGGGTCAAGAAATATCTCCACGGGTGGCACAGGGCTTGGCTTGGCAATTGTTAATCAAATCGCAAGGCAATACGATTGGACAATTGAAGTGTGCGATCGCACCGGCGGGGGTACAGAGGTCATTGTCCGTGTATCGTAGTGAAGCGAGCAAAGATTGCGCAAGTCATTTCATTATACAAATAGCCGAATAAATACATTCAATATGGCGTGAATAGGTTGAATTTTGTACGATTAAAAGTCTAATTGAAATATCATCTATTGCGTTGATATACAAAAGGATTTCGGTTATTTCTCTACGTAAAAAATTGCCATCGAGAAATCCGATTTTTAGCAGTTAGAAATATCGGTTGACTTTAAAAATCGTCCGCGGTTAAATTACATTTTTTACATTAGTAATAATAATTTAAGGGGCCGTGATGAGTGAAGAAGACGATTTCGATCTAAACGAACTTGATGATAAAGATCTTGTTGAGCAAATTCAAGATGATTTATACGATGGGTTAGCCGACGAAGTAACTGAAGGTACGGAGATTTTACTCTCTCGTGGCTGGGATGCGAATGATGTTTTGGGTGACGCCTTGGTTGGCGGCATGAAAATCGTTGGTGTGGACTTTAGAGACGGCATCCTGTTTGTGCCCGAAGTGCTTAAATGTGCGGGCGCGATGAAAGGTGGTATGAAGATTCTCCGTCCAATCCTTGCAGAAGCCGCAGAAGACACTTCTTTAGGCAAGTTTGTTATTGGCACGGTTAAAGGTGATATCCACGATATTGGCAAAAACCTTGTAGGCATGATGCTTGAAGGTGCTGGTTTTGAAGTGATCGACCTGGGTATCAATAACCCTGTAGAAAACTATCTTGAAGCTGTTGATAAGCATCAGCCAGTAATTGTTGGCATGTCAGCTCTATTGACAACAACAATGCCATACATGGGCGTTGTTTCAGAGGAATTTGAAAAACGCGGTTTGCGTAAAGACATTCATATGATGTGTGGCGGTGCACCACTCAACCAAGAGTTCGCAGACGCAATTGGCGTGCCGGCTTACGGTCGTGATGCTGCTCGAAGTGCGGAAATGGCTGAGACTCACGTACGTGACTCGATGAACAAGCGTGAACACAGATAAAAAACGACTTGTTCTTGGCTGCGGAGCGCTCGTTTACGATCTTTTGCGGCTTATTGAACAAAATCCGGGTTTATCAGACAAAGTTAAATTACAGTGCTTGCCTGCAAGTTGGCACAACAAGCCGCAATTGATCGCCCCAGGGGTGGATGATTATTTAGCTAAGCATGGCAATCTTTATGAAGATGTTTATATCGCTTATGCTGATTGTGGCACGGGTGGAGCGCTCGATAGGGTAATCGAAAAATATCAGGCAAAACGCATCGGCGGCGCTCATTGTTACGAGTTTTTTGCCGGTTCTGAAGCTTTTCACGAAATGGCTGAGCAGGAGTTGGGTACATTCTACCTAACCGATTATTTGGTCAAGAATTTTAAAAGGCTCATGATTAAAGGCATGGGCTTGGATCGCTACCCTGAGCTATTTGATGTTTATTTTGCCAATTATAAAAAATTGGTGTATTTGGCACAAACAGAAAATGAACAGTGGCAAAAAGAGGCTGCACAGTATGCAAAAGACTGGGGTTTTAAGTACGAATATAAATTGGTAGGCACGGGTTATTTGGATTGTGTCTTTGATGATATTGAAATAATGCCATTGGCAAGCGAAGAGAATTAGATGTATAAAGCAAGACTATTTGCCAGCAAACATGCGAGAGCTTATGAGGCGATGTATAACGCTTCGTCGCCTGTTATTTTGGCGTCTCTTAGGGTGTTGAGTAAAATCGTTAAGGGTAAGCTTGACAAGCCGATTACTTGGGCTGAAAAGAAAACCAAAGGTTTTCTATTTGACTGTCAAATGTGTGGCAATTGTGTATTGTCAACAACAGGTATGACCTGCCCAATGAACTGCCCAAAAACTTTGCGAAATGGCCCTTGCGGTGGTGTTCGCGCTAATGGTAATTGCGAAGTGAAGCCTGAGATGAAGTGTGTTTGGGTTGAGGCTTGGAATGGCTCAACAAAAATGAAACACAACCATAAAATCCAAGAAATTCAATTTGCTGTAAATAACGAACACAAAGGTTCGAGCGCTTGGATTCGATTGGCAAACGAAGACGTTAAGGCGAAATAGCAATGGTATCCGACGAATCAATCAAAATTAATCCGGAATACGTTTACCACCCGGGTAACCCATTGTCGCAATTGGACAATCATGTTTCACGTGGAAGGTTTGAGCGCGTTCTAAAGCGCGGTGAATTTGCTGTAACGACAGAATTGGCGCCACCGGATTCTGCCGATCGCACCGAGGTTTTTCACGAGGCGGCAATGTTTGATCACGCAGTTGATGCGATTAATGCTACTGATGGCTCGGGCGCGAATTGTCATATGTCGAGTGTTGCTGTATGTGCGTTGCTTGCGCATATTGGCTATTCGCCGATTTTGCAAATTTCTTGCAGGGACAAAAATCGAATTGCCATTCAAGGCGATATTTTGGGTGCGGCGGCGATGGGCGTGTGTAATGTGCTGGCGTTAACCGGTGACGATGTCAGTGCGGGCGATCAGCCTGAAGCGAAACGCGTTTTTGATTTGGACAGTATTTCATTGTTGACAACCATTCAAAAAATGCGAGACGAGTCGACACTGCTCAGCGGCAGAAAGTTGACTGAGGCTCCTGCAATGTTTGCTGGTAGCACAATTAACCCGTTTGTCCCGCCCGTTAAATCTCGCGTGTCGCAAATGGAAAAAAAGATCGATGCCGGCGCGCAGTTTATCCAAACACAGTATTGCTTTGACATGCCGATGTTAAAAGACTTTATGTCGGAAGCCGTCGATAGAGGCTTAACCGAGCGCGCGTTTATATTGCCAGGCGTGGGCACCTTGGCTTCTGCCAATACAGCAAAGTGGCTTCGCTCTAATGTGCCTGGCGTTCATATTCCAGACAGTATTATCAAGCGACTTTCGGGTGCAGAAAATCAGAAAAAAGAAGGACAAAAGATTTGCGTTGAGCTAATGCAGCAAGTTAAAGAACTTGAGGGTGTTAGTGGCGTACATGTGATGGCGTACAAGCAAGAACAGTTTGTCGCAGAGATGGTTAAAGATTCAGGTGTTCTTGGTGACAGAAAGCCTTGGGCACCTAGGAATGAGTATTAATTAGTTTACGGAGTAAGAAAGAAATGACAACAACAACTTTATCGTCAGCAAAGAAAGAAGTGACCATTGGTTTCGGCCATCCTTTTGTTATGATTGGCGAACGCATCAATCCTACAGGCAGAAAAATTCTCGCCGAAGAGATGAAAAATGGTGATTATTCACGCGTTGTAGCAGACGCTATTGCCCAAGTAGAGGCTGGCGCACAAATGTTGGATATTAATGCCGGTATTCCACTGGCTGACGAGCCCGCAATTCTAGCGGAAGCTATTCGTCGAGTTCAAGCGGAAGTCGATGTGCCTTTATGTATTGATTCATCTATTATTGAGGCGCTTGAATCTGGCCTCGCGGCTTATGATGGCCGTGCACTGGTGAATTCAACAACTGGTGAGACTGAAGTTTTAGAGCGTGTTTTGCCTTTGGTAAAAAAATACGGCGCAGCAGTGGTTGCAATCTCGAACGATGAGTCTGGCATTAAGCAAGATCCAAATGAGCGTTTTTTGGTGGCAAAGAAAATAGTTGAACATGCAGCGGATTACGGCATTAAGCCTGAAGACGTTGTGGTGGATCCGTTAGTTATGCCGATTGGCGCTATTTCACAAGCGGGCAATCAAGTGTTTGATTTGGTTCGACGTTTGCGCGCCGAGCTCAAGGTAAATACGACTTGTGGTGCATCCAATGTGAGCTTCGGCTTGCCTCAACGCAACGGCATCAATAACGCATTTTTACCGATGTCAATCGTGGCTGGAATGACGTCAGCAATCGTTAATCCATTGCACGGCGAATTGGTGCAAGCAATCAGAGCGGCAGATGTATTAACCGGTGTTGATGACGGTTGTACTGCCTGGATTAAAGCATACAAAGAACCTGCAGCAGAAGGCGAAGAAGGTAGAGAGGGTCGTCGTCGCAGAAGGCGCGCATAAGGATTAGAGGTGGCTGGCATAGAGTACAAAGGATCTTGTGTTTGCGGTCAAACGACTTATAAGGCGTTTGATTTGGCGAATGTGTCCTTTTGCCATTGTCAGCAATGTCGCAAGATGACAGGCCACTATATGGCCGCTTGTCAGGCGCAAAGAGATCAAATAACAATCAGTGGCGAGATTAAGTGGCACTACACACATGAAGGATCGCGTCACGGTTTTTGTGAGAATTGTGGGGCTCATATGTTTTGGCAGAATGATACTCGGCCAACTATTAGTGTGACAGCTGGTAGTCTTGATGACGCCAAAGACTTGGCCGTTAGACACCACATTTTCACTGAGGAAAAAGGCTGTTATTATGAAATTAATGCCAACGAGCCGCAATTTGAAAGTTACGGTAATAGCAAAATAAAGGGAGACGAGTAATCGTGGACGATATTCAGCAAATTTGTTTTACACCGTCGGGTCGCCAATACAAGGGCGAAGTTGGTGATACGCTGTTGCAAGTTGCCCAAGATGCGGGCGTTGCAATTCGCTCATTATGCGGCGGCTACGGTCAATGCCACCAATGTTGGATTGAGGTTTCGGAAGGAACGCACTCGAAGTTTGGCGTTGAATGCAAGCCAGAAAATGTTAGCGGCATTACTCGACTTGAAAGACAGCTGATTGAAGAAAATCCGAGATATCAAGGCAAGCGACTCGCATGCCAAACTTGCATTCAAGGTGATTTGGTTATTGATGTACCGGAAGAATCTCAAGAACATTTGGCCTACATAAGTAAGAAAAACGCCAAGCAAGATTACAATATTTCGACCACTATTGAGTTGGTCAAGTGTACTTTAGATGAGCCCACTTTAGATGAAAACCCTTCAGCCTCAGAAAACTTACTTGAGCAATTACAAAAACAAGATATTCAAGCGACATTTGATTTTAGTTTACTTAGAGAGCTTCAACCTCTAATCCATGAAAGCAAAGGCGTTCTCAGTGTGGCTGTGCGCGACAACAAAGAGGTTGTTGCTGTTTATCCACAAGGCGAGCATCAAATTATTGGTGCAGCTGTTGATATTGGCTCGACCACATTGGCGGTCTATGTATATGACTTGGCAACAGGACAATTGCTGTTTGAATCGAGCGCAATGAATCCGCAAATTCGCTACGGTGAAGACTTGATGTCTCGAGTTTCCTACGTCATGATGAACAAAGGCGGCGATAAAAAGCTCACCGATGCTGTGCGCACTAAATTAACAGAAATGTTCCATGAGGCTTGTGACGAGCTTAAGTTGGACAGAGATAAATTGCTAGAAATTGTACTGGTTGGCAATCCAATCATGCACCATCTTTTCTTTGGGCTTTCGCCAGTGGAATTAGGGCAGGCGCCATTTACCTTGGCAACCCGTGAGTGGTTGGATATTGATGCCAAAGAGTTGGGCCTTGATTTGTACGCGAAAACAAGAATTTCGTTTTTACCATTGATCGCTGGCCATGTGGGTGCAGACACTGCAGCGGCTTATTTGAGCCAAATGCACATCATGCACAACCAAACCACTTTGTTGGTAGATATTGGCACTAATGCTGAAATTATGCTGGCTAAAAATGGCAAGGTGTACGCCACTTCTTCGCCAACGGGGCCGGCCTTTGAGGGTGCTGAAATTTCTTCAGGTGTTCGCGCAACCCACGGCGCTATTGAGCGGGTTAGGATTGACAAAGACACACTTGAAGTCCGCTACAGAATGATTGGCACGGAAGCTTGGTCTGACGAAGAAGACTTTAAGAAAGTTAAACAAAAGGCTGTTGGTATTTGCGGCAGTGGGATTATCGAGGCGATTGTCAGCTTTGCTGAGGTTGGTATTATTGACCAAAGCGGACTTTTCGTTCAGTCTAGTGCGCCGGAGCGCTTCTCAAAAATTGGCAATACCACAAGATTTTTGCTCGTTGATCAAGGCGAGCAATCGATTTATATTGAGCAAGTTGATATACGCTCCATTCAATTAGCAAAAGCAGCACTTTCAGCAGGCGTGAGCCTATTGATGGACTATCAAAAGTGCACAGAGTTTGAGCATGTGCTTTTGGCAGGCGCTTTTGGCGCGCATCTTGATGCACGATATGTGGCTTTATTAGAAATTATTCCGAGCGCCACAGAGGAGGTGATTACTTCTGTTGGAAACGCGGCGGGTATCGGCGCAAGCATGGCGTTGCTAGACGTCGGAAACCGCAAAAAAATTATTGATGCAGTAGCCAACGTGATCAAAATTGAGAGTGCCAGCGAAGCAAAATTCCAGGATTATTTTGTTGATGCAATGAAATTCAGTGTATCGCCAATTAAAGAGCAAAAAATTAACAAAGCTAGGCGCCGCAGAAGAGCGTCTTAGATATACCATAGGGGAAAAACATGGCAAGAGAAAGAAGAAGGCGTAGAGGCGGGGACGACTCTGCAGCGCCGGTAACAGTGAAAGCACCGGCCTACATTAAACGTAAAATCCCGCATTACAGCATTTTAAGTGATGAGGATTTAAGCATTATTGAGGAAAATGCCGATACTATTTTAGAAGAGATCGGCATTGTTTTCTCTGAGGACCAAGAGGCGTTGGATATCTTGGGTGCAGCCGGTGCAAATATTGATGGCGACCGAGTGCGCTTCCCAAGAGGCATGTGCCGCAAGATCATTCAAGAAAATGCGCCAAAAATGTTTACCCAGCATGCGCGTAATCCCGAGAGAAGCGTCGTTATTGGCGGTGACAATATGGTTTTGGTGCCTGCATATGGCCCTCCATTCGTTCATAGTCTTGACGAGGGGCGTCGCTATGCGACAATTGAAGATTTTCGTAATTTTGTCAAATTAGCGTATATGTCTGACAACCTTCACCATTCCGGTGGCACGATTTGTGAGCCTTGCGATTTGCCAGTAAACAAACGACACTTCGATATGGTGTATAGCCACATCAAGTATTCAGACAAACCTTTTATGGGCTCTGTGACTGCTGCTGAACGCGCAGAGGATACGGTCAATATGGCCAAAATTGTATTTGGCGATGACTTTGTTGATCAGAATTGTGTTTTAATTAGTTTGATTAATGCTTCTTCACCGATGTCTTTTGATGACACGATGTTGGGCGCCTTGAAAGTTTACGCGCGCAATAACCAGGCTTGTATTGTGACGCCATTTATTGTTGCCGGTGCGATGGCGCCTGTGACGGCTGCCGGTGTTGCTGCGCAAAGTCTTGCAGAAGGTATGGCGGGTATGGCATTTGCACAATTGGTACGCCCAGGCGCGCCAATTGTGTACGGCAACTTTGTTACAGCAATGTCAATGAAATCGGGTGCACCAACTTTTGGTACGCCAGAAGCCGCCCATATGATGAACATCTCAGGAGCGCTTGCAAGGCGATTGGGTGTGCCGTTTAGAAGTGGCGGTGGTTTTAACGGCGCTAAGATGCCAGATGCACAAGCCGGTTATGAAGCGGCTAACACCATGCAAGCAACAATTAATGCCAGTGTTAACTTCAATCTACATACCGCCGGTTGGCTTGAGGGTGGTTTGTGCATGAGTTACGAGAAGTTCATCTTGGACGCCGACCAAGCGGGCATGATGCGGGTATCGGTCGAAGGTATCGATATGAGCGAGAACGGCCAAGCGATGGATGCTATTCGTGAAGTGGGCCCTCAATCTCACTTTTTGGGTTGCAGTCACACCGAGAAAAACTTTAAGACAGCGTTCTACATGTCGGACGTATTGGATGACAATAGCTTTGAGCAGTGGGTTGAGGACGGCTCTCGGGATACAGCGGCTATCGCTGCTGAAAAATACAAGCAAATGCTCGCCAGTTACGAAGTGCCAGCACTTGATCCGGCAATTGACGAAGCCCTGCTTGCATATATGGCAGAACGTAAGGGTAGTTTCGAGGATTCAAATATATAGAGATCTTTGCAGCAATCATTTACAAGTAATAAGCAACCTACTATCAAAAATAAAACGGTTGTTGCAAAAGTCCAAGTATAATATTCGGGTTAAACTATCCGGTGATTTGAATTCACGTAGTTATGAATTTTTTTACTATTGCTTTAGTTGAAAGATAAGATAATACGCATCAGAAGTTAATTTTTTAAGAGAGGGAGAAGGCTCATTTTCACTGGAATGTAAACAATTCCGAGTGATGATGGATTTTTGTACCTCTCTATTTTTGTTTTTATACTATATTCAGGAGAATACATGAGCGAATATAAATCAGATATTGAGATTGCAAGACTAGCCACTGGCGAGCATATTAATGACATTGGCGCAAAACTTAATATCGGTAAAGAGGATTTAGTTCCTTTTGGTCATGATAAGGCCAAACTTTCATGGAAAGCTATTGACGCAGTTCAAGGCAATGAAGATGGCAAGCTAATCTTGGTTACTGCGGTAACGCCAACGCCAGCTGGTGAAGGCAAGACAACAACTTCGGTTGGTCTGACAGACGGCTTAAACAAAATCGGCAAGCAAGCAACAGTATGTTTGCGTGAGCCGAGCTTAGGTCCTTGTTTTGGTATGAAAGGTGGTGCTGCCGGTGGTGGTTACGCTCAAGTAATCCCAATGGAAGATATTAATCTTCACTTCACAGGCGACTTCCACGCAATCACATCTGCACACAGCTTGTTGTCTGCGATGATTGACAACCATATTTACTGGGGTAACTCACTAAACATCGATAGTAGAAAAGTTGCTTTCCGTCGTGTTGTCGATATGAACGATCGTTCACTTCGTACGATTACTTCATCTTTAGGCGGCTCTACAAACGGCTATCCGCGTGAAGACGGCTTTGATATTACGGTTGCATCAGAAGTTATGGCAATTTTCTGTCTTTCTGAAAACCTTGCAGAGCTTGAAGAAAGATTGGGCAACATCATTGTTGCTTACACGCGTGACATGGTGCCAGTAAGAGCGAAGCAGATCAACGCTCACCACGCAATGACAGTGCTACTTAAAGACGCTTTCAGACCAAATATCGTACAAACATTAGAGGGCAACCCGGCGATTATTCACGGCGGTCCATTCGCTAACATTGCTCACGGTTGTAATTCAGTTATTGCTACTAAGACAGCGCTTAAAATGTCTGAGTACACAGTAACAGAGGCCGGCTTCGGTGCTGACTTAGGTGCTGAGAAGTTCTTCGACATCAAGTGTCGTAAGGCTGACCTAGCGCCAGACGCAGTAGTATTAGTTGCTACGATTCGTGCTCTTAAGCACCAAGGTGGCGTTGCTAAAGCTGATCTAAATACAGAGAACACAGAAGCGTTACTTAAGGGTTGTGTAAACCTAGGTAGACACATTCGCAACTTAAGCCAGTTCGGTGTTCCAATTGTTGTTGGTATTAATAACTTTGTTACAGATACTGAAGCTGAATTTGAAGTGATCAGAGAGTACTGTAAGCAGTTCCATGTTGACGTGAGTGTCTCAAGTCACTGGGAGCATGGTGGCGATGGTGCAATCGATCTAGCTGAAAAAGTTGTTGCATTAGCTGAGTCAGGCGCCTCTCAATTCAAGACGCTTTACGACGATGAAATGCCATTATTCGAGAAAGTTGAAACAATTGCAAAGACGCTTTACCACGCTGACGAAGTTTTAGCTGATAAAGTTGTTAGGGATAAGCTTGCTTGGTACCAGGACAACGGCTTCGGTCATTTGCCAGTTTGTATTGCTAAAACACAATATTCATTCTCAACAGATCCGCAATTACTAGGTGCGCCTACTGGCCATTCAATGTCAATCCGTGAAGTAAGATTATCAGCGGGTGCGGAATTTGTTGTTGTTGTTTGTGGTGCTATTATGACAATGCCTGGTCTGCCAAGATCTCCTGCAGCAGACAAGATTCATCTAGATAGCGAAGGGCTAGTACAAGGCCTATTCTAAATCTATGACTGTTAGCGATACAGTTAACTACGACATTCACAGGGTTGAGAATTCAACCGTACGGAGTGCTAGCGACTGTATCGCAATAGAAGAGCCACTTGAGATTATCATACGATATTTCTCAAATGGGGGGTGGATTGAAGAGCCACTAATGGTCACCATGAGGACGCCGGGCGATGATAATTCATTGGTTTCCGGCATTCTGTTTTCTGAAGGTGTCATTAATGACAAGAGCGCGATCGAGAGTGTTGCGCCAAGAGGCACAAACAAAGGCCTCTACGATGTTGATAATTCTTTGCTGGTTACATTGGGCAAAGGAAATCAACTGGATTTAAAGAATTTACAACGCCATTTTATGGTGAGTTCGAGCTGCGGGGTTTGTGGCAAAGGCACGCTAAATGCAATTGAAATTGCCTATGAGCCACAGATAGACAAATCAATGCCTGTAGTGAGTGTTGATTTAATTACGAAATTGCCTGATATATTAAGAGCAAGACAAGAGCAGTTTGCCAATACTGGCGGTGTTCATGCTAGCGGCCTTATTAGTGCTAGTGGTGAGTTGCTGCACTTGGCTGAAGATGTGGGCAGGCACAATGCGCTTGATAAGCTTATTGGGCACGTAAGAAGTAACGATATGCTGAACCCAAGCGAGCAATTTGTCATGTGTTCGGGAAGACTGGGCTTTGATATCATCCAAAAAACGCTGATGGCGGGAATAGGAATGATAGCTGGAATTGGGGCGCCAACCTCATTAGCCCTAGATTTAGCAAGGAAATTTGATATCACTTTAATCGGTTTTATCAAGAAAAACAAATATAATATTTATAATGGTGCTTGGCGCATCAAACAGTCTTAGGAGATTGAATGTCTAGAAATATCAGTTTATTGTCGGGTAAAAAAGACGACAAAAACAGCTTGTTTGGTAAAATTGCAGCAAGCCCTACTGAAGCAGCTGACAACCAGTTAGCTGGCGAGTACAACTTGGGTGTTTCAACCATCCACAGTACCAAGAGTTTTTACGACTTCTTTAGCGAAGACTTTAAAAGCAAAAAAGCTTATGTGTGTACTGGCAGTGCTTGCTTGTGTCGCGGCACACAAGGCGATGTTTCTGACAAGTTAAACGCTAAATTCGGCGCAGAAAATGTCGGTGAGATGATTTGTCTAGGCAGGTGTTACGAAAACAGTGCATTTAATATTGACGGCCAAAACTACTCTGGCGACGATATCAACAAACTAGACACCATTATTGCCGGTGATCACACCAGTCCAGATTACACAATGAAGTCATATTCAGACACTTCATTTCTAGTCGAAGATGACATATTCTCATCATACGATGATTTCAAGGAATTACTAGAAACTTGCTTTGCAGCAGACAAAGCAGAACTAATCAACACCCTTAAAGAGTCCGGCCTACGCGGTCGTGGTGGCGCAGGCTTCCCTACTGGTATGAAGTGGGAATTTTGTCAAGCACAAGAGGCGAGCGCTAAATACGTTGTTTGTAACGCTGACGAAGGTGATCCGGGTGCATTCTCTGACAGATACCTTCTGGAAGAGCAAACTCTTAAAGTATTGTTTGGAATGGCCATTTGTGGTTACCTTATTGGCTCAAAGCAGGGCTTCCTATACATTCGTGGTGAGTATCCAGAGTCGATTAAAGCAACCGATGATGCGCTAGCTAAATTGCGCGAACTTGGTTTATTGGGCGATAATATTCTAGGGACTGGTTTTAACTTTGACATGAGCGTTGTTGAAGGTCAAGGCGCCTACATTTGTGGTGAAGAGACAGCACTTATTGCCTCTATCGAAGGCCGACGCGCTGAAGTGGACGTTCGCCCTCCATTCCCAACGGTTGAAGGTTTGTACAAAAAACCAACAGTTGTGAATAATGTTGAAAGTTTGGCTGCAGTGCCAGCAATTTTTAAGCTTGGTGGAGAGGCATTCAAGAAAATTGGTAACGGCCGCTCAACAGGTACCAAGTTAATTTCTTTGGACGGCTACTTTAACAATCCTGGGCTTTATGAAGTCGATATGGCAACACCAATGAACATCATTATTGATGACATTGGCGGTGGCTTTAATGATGACATCAAAGTTATCCAAGTTGGCGGCCCATTGGGCGGCTGTGTACCGATTGATATTCTTCGCACATTAACGCTAGATTTTGAGTCGTTTGATGAAGGTGGTTTCTTAATGGGGCATGCGAGCTTCGTTTGTATTCCCGAATCGTTTTCAGCGGTAGAGTATGCAAAGCACCTGTTTGAATTCACTGCTCACGAGTCTTGTGGTAAGTGCTTCCCATGTCGTTTGGGCGCCACTCGTGGAAAAGAAATGTTACAATCGGCGATAGAAGGCAATCAGAAGTTTTCAGAAGAGCTGATTCAAGACTTATTAGAAACAATGGAAGCGGGCTCATTATGTGCTCTTGGTGGCGGTTTGCCTCTTCCTGTTAAAAACTTACTCGAGCATTGTGCCGATGAGTTTAAACCTTACATGGAGAAATAATATGTCAGATAATCCACAAGGCGTATTTATTGATGGCGTTGAATTTCCTTTTGATGATTCAACTTCAATTCTAGAATTTACCAACAAGGCGCTGGGTGATAAAATCATTCCAACACTTTGTGACGATACCAACTTGAAGCCTTACGGCGCTTGTCGCGTTTGCTCGGTAGAGGTTCAGTTTAACGCAGACGGCCCTAGTAGAACGGTTGCTTCATGTCATACACCAATCAATCCGGGTATGCATGTTTCGACTAACTCTGATAGCATTAAAACACTGCGTAGAAACATTGTTGAGCTGGTCTTAAGTGATCATCCACCTGAGTGCCTAACTTGTGAAGTGAATGGCAACTGCGAGCTACAAGACGTTGCTGCCAGTGTTGGTGTAAGAAAAATTCGTTACGCCAAAGGCGCTAACCACATTGATCGTGAAAAAGACTTAAGCCATGCTTACATGCGTATGGATCTGTCCAAGTGTATTAATTGCTCGCGTTGTGTGCGAGCTTGTGACGAAGTCCAAGGCCAGTTCACATTGACAATGACGGGCCGTGGTTTTGAATCACGTATTACTACCGATAATGATATGTTGTTCGGTGATTCGTCTTGTGTTTCATGTGGCGCTTGTGCGCAAACTTGCCCAACTTCAGCGATTTCGGATGTCTTCCAATCGAAGTCTGTTGAAGCGGACAAAACAGTGCGTACAATTTGTTCATACTGCGGTGTAGGTTGCAACCTAGAAGTGGCGGTTAAGAACAACGAGGTATTGTCAATTCGCGCGCCTCAAGATGCGGTTAACGCTGGCCATACTTGTTTGAAAGGTCGTTATGCCTTTAAATTCTACAATCATGAAGACCGCCTTACATCACCATTGATTAGAAAAAATGGCGAGCTGGTTCCTTGTTCATGGGAAGAGGCATTCGGTTATATTAAAGACAAATTTGAATCAATCAAGGCCGAGCACGGTCCTGATGCGATAGCGGGTATTTCTTCAGCACGTTGTACGAATGAAGAAAATTTCCTTTTCCAGAAAATGATTCGACAAGTTGTCGGAACCAACAATATTGACTGTTGTGCGCGTGTTTGCCACTCGCCGACAGCTTGGGGCATGCAACAAGCATTCGGTACGGGTGCGGGCACAAACTCAACAGCGGATATTCCATTAGCGGATTTGATGATTGTTATTGGTGCAAACCCATTAGCGGCACATCCGGTAACTGGTGCGAAAATTAAACAACAAGCGATGTCAGGTGCAACCTTAATCGTGATCGACCCGGTTAAAACAGAGCTTGCTCGTATGGCTGATCACCACTTGCAATTAAAGCCAGGCACAAACGTTGCATTGCTCAACATGATTCAATACTACATTGTTGAGGCGGACCTTCTTGATAAGGCGTTTATTGAAGAGCGTTGTGAAGGCGGTGCTGAATTTATCGATCAAATCAGAGAGCTTGATGTTGATGCTATGTCTGCAATCTGTGGTGTTAGTACGGAAGATGTTAAAGCAGTTGCTATTGCTTATGCTAGCGCTAACAATGCGATGGAGTTCCATGGTCTTGGTGTTACTGAGCACTCTCAAGGCTCACAGACAGTGATGCTAATTGCTAACTTGGCAATGATGACAGGCAACTTAGGCCGTCCAGGTGTTGGTGTTAACCCGCTACGTGGCCAGAACAACGTTCAAGGCGCAGCCGACATGGGTTGTCAACCTCATCATGGTCCGGGCTACTTATGGATGGATCAAAAAGAAGTTCAAGAATATTACGAAGAGAAATTTGGTGTACCATCACCAACAACGGACGGTAAGAAAATTCCTGAAATGTTTGATGGTGCGATTGATGGCTCAGTGAAAGCGCTTTGGATTTTTGCGGAGGATGTCGTGCAGACAGATCCGAATACGCATCATGTGAAGAAGAGTATGGAAGCCCTAGACTTACTTGTTGTGCAAGAAATCTTTATGACGGAAACATCGAAGATGGCTGACGTTGTTCTGCCTGGCTCAACCTTCCTTGAGAAGAGCGGTACATTTACTAATACTGAGCGTAGAATCCAGCAAGTAAATGCTGCGGTTAAGCCTCTTAAAGGTTGTAAGACTGACGGTCAAATCATTGTTGAAATGATGCGCACGCTAGGCTTTGATCAGCCAGATTACGATGCGGCTGAAGTGTTGAAAGAAGTTGCTGATGTTGTTTCTTTCTTTGAAGGTGTAACTTGGGAAGGCCTAAGCGCTAGCCCAATGGGTCTACAGTGGCCAGTCAACAAAAAAGGCGAAGACACTCAAATTCTACACATTGGTGAATTCAAGATTGGTAAGGGTAAGTTCCATTACTACGACTGGAGAGAATCTGAAGAATTGGTTCAGCACAAAGACAAGTATCCGTTTATTTTGACTACAAGTCGTGAGCTCCAGCACTATAACTGTGCAACGATGACACGTCGTACGTCAAATGTAGAAATCTTGACAAAAGATGTGATTATGCTTAATCCGAAAGATGCAAAAGCGAAAGATCTGGCAACGGGTGATCGCGCAACATTGAAGTCGGATCGTGGTGAGGTTACCCTTGATGTTCAAGTGACTGATCGAGTGAAGAAGGGTGTTGTTCGTACAACGTTCCACTTCCCTGAAGTGCTAATTAACGAAGTTACTAGTGGTGTGACAGACGAAGAAACCCAATGTCCGGAATATAAGATTGTGGCAGTGGATGTCTTGAAAGCCTCTTAATAATTTCTAAAAGAACGACTAAAACAAGCCTCATTTGAGGCTTGTTTTACATCTGGCCTCCGGCAAAGCTTTGGGGGGTAATTTCTTAGGAAAAACAGTATAGTACAATTGAAATTTTTTCGGGTGTTATGTGGATATTGACGCGCTTTTCTCTAAGGTATAATGCAAGGTTTCTTCATAGTAGTTAAGGCCCCACAATGTCAGAACAAAGAGTATTAGCAAACGCTATCCGTGCCCTAAGTATGGATGCCGTGCAACAGGCTAAGTCCGGCCACCCTGGCGCCCCAATGGGTATGGCTGATATTGCCGAAGTATTGTGGAACTCGCACCTGAAATATAACCCAAACAATGCCAAGTGGGCTGATCGCGATCGTTTTGTACTATCTAACGGTCATGGCTCAATGCTGCTTTACTCATTATTGCATTTGACTGGCTTTGATTTAAGCATTGAAGAGATCAAAAATTTTCGTCAACTGCATGCAAAAACACCAGGTCATCCAGAATACGGTTATGCGGACGGCGTTGAAACAACAACTGGGCCGCTAGGTCAAGGCATTACCAATGCGGTGGGTATGGCTATTGCTGAGCGCACCATGGCCGCAACCTTCAATAAGCCAGGCCATGCAATTGTTGATCACTTTACTTATGCCTTTATGGGCGATGGTTGCTTAATGGAGGGCTTGTCTCACGAGTCTTGCGCAATGGCGGGCACAATGGGTCTTGGGAAATTAATTGCATTTTGGGATGACAACGATATTTCTATTGATGGCCATATTGGCGACTGGATGGAAAAAGGCGTTCCAGGTCGTTTCAAGTCTTACGGTTGGCATGTAATTGCCAATGTTGATGGCCATGATGCGGAAGAAATTAATGCAGCGATCGCTGAAGCAAAAGCGACGAGTGGCAGACCAACATTGATTTGCACACGCACTGTGATTGGTTTCGGCTCGCCAAATCTTGCAGGAACGCACGATTGTCACGGCGCCCCTTTGGGTGACGAAGAGATTGCTAAAACACGCGAACAATTGGGCTGGACGCACGCGCCATTTGAAATTCCGCAAGCCATTTATGATGGCTGGGATCACAAAGCGCAAGGCGAAGAGGATGAATTGGATTGGAATGAGCGATTTAGAGCTTATAGCGCTTCTTACCCTACTGAAGCGAGCGAGTTTGAGCGCCGTATGGCGGGCGAATTGCCGGCTAATTTTTCTGAAGAGATGGACAAATATATTGCCAAGACTCAAGAAGAGATGCCCAATATTGCTTCAAGAAAAGCCTCACAAAATGCGATCGAAGCAATGGGCCCAGTTGTGCCGGAATTGTTTGGCGGTTCAGCAGATCTAACAGGCTCTAACCTGACTAACTGGTCGGGCTCAGTAGTGGTTAATCACGACAATGCTGATGGCAACTACATTTCATGGGGTGTGCGCGAATTTGGCATGGCAGCAATGATGAACGGCATGGTTTTGCACGGTGGCTTTAAAGTTTATGGCGCAACATTCTTGATGTTTATGGAGTACATGCGTAACTCACTGCGTATGTCAGCCTTGATGAAAATTGGTACGATTTACGTATACACGCATGACTCTATCGGTCTGGGTGAAGACGGTCCAACGCATCAAGCGGTTGAACAAATTGCAAGTATGCGCGTGATTCCAAACTTCCATACTTGGAGAGCATGTGATGCGATCGAATCTGGCGTTTCTTGGAAAGTGGCCATGCAAAGAGGTGATGCGCCAACAGCGTTAATCTTCTCTCGTCAAAACTTGACGCCAATGGAGCGAACAGTGGAGCAAGTGTCCAATATTGAGAAGGGCGGTTACGTCTTGAAAGATTGTGACGGCGATGTGGATATTATTTTGATTGCGACAGGTTCAGAAGTCTCGCTTGCGGTTGATTCAGCGAATGCAATGTCAGACAAGAAAGTTCGCGTGGTTTCAATGCCATGTACGAACGCATTTGACGAACAAGACCAAGCATACAGAGATTCCGTGCTAACACCAGGTGTTAAGCGTGTTGCAATTGAGGCGGGTGTTGCAGATTCTTGGTATAAGTACGTCGGCCTTGATGGTGGCGTGGTTGCAATGACAACGTTTGGCGAGTCTGCCCCAGCGGCTGATTTGTTTAAACATTTTGGTTTCACAGTAGAAAGGGTTGTTGCTACTGTTGAGTCGGTATTAGGTTAATTTATTAGGAGTTAGGGAATGACAATTAAAGTAGGCATTAATGGTTTTGGCCGTATTGGCCGCATGGTTTTTCGTGCGATTGACAAAGATTTTGATGGTCTAGAAGTTGTTGGTGTGAACGATTTGCTGGACAACGATTACTTGGCATATATGCTTAAGTACGACTCAGTTCACGGTCGTTTTGCTAAGGATGTTGCCGTTGAAGGTAACAATTTCGTCATCGACGGTAAGAAAATTCGCTTGACAGCGGAACGTAACCCAGCGGACCTTAAATGGGACGAGATTGGCGCGGATTTGGTCATTGATTGTACCGGCTTCTTCTTGACTGAAGAGGGTTGCCAGGCGCATATTAATGCTGGCGCAAAGCAAGTCATACAATCGGCCCCTTCTAAAGACGGCACACCGATGTTTGTATACGGTGTCAATCATGACTCTTACGATGGTCAAGCTATTATTTCAGCGGCCTCTTGCACAACAAACTGCTTGGCACCGGTTGCCAAAGTATTGAACGACAGTTGGGGTGTTAAGCGCGGTCTAATGACAACAGTTCATGCGGCTACTGCAACTCAAAAAACGGTTGACGGCCCTTCAATGAAAGATTGGCGCGGTGGTCGTGGCATTCTAGAGAATATCATTCCTTCATCAACGGGTGCCGCAAAAGCAGTAGGCGTTGTATTGCCAGAATTAAATGGCAAGCTAACAGGCATGTCTTTCCGTGTACCTACATCGGACGTATCTGTGGTTGATCTTACCGTTGAGCTGAATTCAGAAGCCAGTTATGATGCAATTTGTGCGGCGATGAAGAGTGCCTCAGAAGGCGCAATGAAAGGCGTCCTGGGCTACACTGATGAGAAGGTTGTATCAACTGATTTTGTTGGTTCTACATATGCCTCAATCTTTGATTCTGGCGCTGGTATTGCAATGGACTCAACATTTGTTAAGGTGGTTTCTTGGTACGACAATGAGTATAGTTACACATGCAACTTACTTCGTTTGGCTGAGTTTGTAACAAAGTAATTACCAAGTAAAGCAGAGAGTCTTATGAACGTAATACGAATGACCGATCTGGATTTATCCGGTAAGCGTGTTTTAATTAGGCAAGACTTAAATGTGCCTATTAAAGACGGCAAGGTTACTAGCGATAAGCGTATTCAGGCCTCTTTGCCAACGATTAAGCATGCCGTCAAGGCGGGCGCAAAAGTGATACTCACCTCTCACCTTGGTAGACCTACTGCAGGAGAATTCGAGGAGAGGTTTTCATTGGCGCCAGTTGCTGAATATTTATCTAAGTTGCTGGATCAGAAGGTGAGGCTTGTTTCGAGCTGGCTTGATGGTGTTGATCTTAACGATGGTGAAGTTATCCTTTGTGAAAATGTTCGGTTTAACGAAGGCGAAAAAGAAAATGATGAGGCGCTCTCTAAAAAGATGGCGTCCTTGTGTGATATTTGTGTGCAAGATGCTTTTGGTACAGCTCATAGAGCGCATGCTTCAACGCACGGCGTTGTTCAGTTTGCACCAATTGCTTGTGCAGGGCCACTACTAATTGGTGAGCTTGATGCACTCGGTAAGGCGCTAGATAATCCAGCCCGACCAATGGTGGCGATTGTTGGTGGCTCCAAGGTGTCAACAAAGTTGACTGTTCTAGAGTCTCTTTCAAAGATTGTTGATCGGTTGGTTGTTGGTGGCGGTATTGCTAATACTTTTATTGCCGCACAAGGTAATCTTGTGGGTCAGTCTTTGTGTGAGCACGACTTGATTCCAACCGCAAAATCTTTAATGGAAGATTGCCAGATTCCCGTACCAACGGATGTTGTATGTGGCAAGGAATTTTCGGAATTTGCAACGGCCGAAACTAAAAGTACCGCGAGTGTTGCTGCGGACGATATGATTTTTGATATCGGTCCAAATTCTGCCCAAGAATTGGCGGAAATTATGAGAAATGCAGGCACGATTGTTTGGAACGGCCCTCTGGGTGTGTTCGAGTTCGATCAGTTTGCAAATGGCACAGAGGTGATAGCGCTTGCTATTGCGGACTCTGATGCCTTCTCAATTGCGGGTGGTGGCGATACACTGGCTGCAGTTAGTAAGTATAATATTGAAGATAAAATCTCTTATATTTCAACAGGCGGGGGCGCTTTTCTGGAGTTTCTTGAAGGCAAGAAATTACCAGTTGTTGAGGCGCTGGAAGCAAGAGGATTTGAATAATAATTTGAGTTGAAAGGAGATACGACCAATGATTTTTAGAAGAACGAAAATTCTCGCCACTTTAGGTCCTGCTACGGATAGACCTGGTGTGCTGGAAGGCATTCTTGATGCTGGTGTAAACGTTGTACGCATTAATTTTTCTCACGGCGAGGCTTCAGAGCATTTGGGTCGTGTGGAGGCTGTTAGGGCTTATGCCAAAAAGAACAATACCTATATCGGTATTTTGATGGATCTACAAGGCCCAAAAATTCGAATCTCGTCTTTCAAAGATGGCAAGATTCAGCTAAATGAAGGCGACAGCTTTACCCTTGATGCAGAACTGGATGCTGATTCTGGCGACCAAAATTCGGTTGGTATTAGCTATAAAACATTGCCAAATGAAGTTAAGCCAGATAATTTGTTGGTTTTAGACGATGGCAAAATTGTACTGAAAGTGACCAGCGTGGATGGTTCTAAAATCCATACTGTTGTCACCCAGGCAGGCCCATTATCCAACAAAAAAGGCATTAATTTAAAAGGTGGCGGCTTAAGTGCTAGCGCCCTTACCGAAAAGGACAAGAAAGACATTTTGGTGGCTGCTGAAGCGGACGCGGATTACGTTGCTTTGTCTTTTCCCGTGCATGCGAATGACGTCAGAGAAACTAAGAAATTACTAGCGGCTGCCGGCTCTAGAGCGGGTGTTATTTCTAAGATTGAGCGCGCCGAAGCTTTGGTGAAAGGTGTTATTGAAGAGATTATTGAAGAGTCGGCCGGCGTTATGGTTGCTCGTGGTGATTTAGGTGTTGAGATTGGCGATCCGCAATTACCAGCACAACAAAAAAGATTGATTCAAATGGCAAGATCGCAGAACAAGGTCGTTATTACCGCGACGCAAATGTTGGAATCTATGATTGGCAACCCAATCCCGACGCGTGCAGAAGTGTTTGATGTTGCCAATGCCGTGTTAGACGGCACTGATGCGGTGATGTTGTCAGCTGAAACTGCCGCTGGCGATTATCCTGTTAATGCGGTTCAAACAATGGTTGAAGTATGTATTGAGGCTGAGAAAAACCCAACTGCGGCCGTGTCACGACACCGCCTCAATGAAGAGTTTGAAGATATTGATGAGACAATTGCGCTGAGTGCCATGTATGCGGCAAACCATTTGGGTGTAAAAGTTGTTGCCTCATTGACAGAGTCTGGAAAAACAGCGCTGTGGATGTCAAGAATCAGCTCAAATATTGCTATTTTCGCAATGTCAGAAAATGACAAAACGTTGAGCACGGTAACCCTTTACCGCGGCGTTTATCCATGCAGTATGGGTACAGAGAGTGCTAGCGATTGGAGTAAGGTTAATGAGGCAGTTGTAGATGCCTTAATCGAAAGCGAAGTAGTAGAGGACGGAGACCTGGTGGTGCTTACCAAAGGAATGCACAAGTTTTCAACTGGTGGAACGAATCTGATGAAAATCCTTCGTGTTGGCGAAGGCGATTATCACGAATAAATTTTAAAAAAGGGCGGGAAAAAAAGAATGATTGAAAAGCAAGATGAATTGAGAGAGACAGCTAGTCTCTTGGCTGCAAAAGGCAAGGGCCTTCTTGCAGTGGACGAGTCTACACCAACTATTGGTAAACGCCTTGCGGGCATCAATGTTGAGAACACAGAGGCTAATCGCCAGGCTTATCGCGGTATGTTGTTTAATGCACAAGGTTTGGGGAACTACATCAGTGGCGCAATTCTTTTTGAAGAAACGCTCTATCAGAACCACCTGGCTGGAGGCACAATGCTTGCTAAGCTGGACGAGTTGGGTATTATTCCTGGCATTAAGGTTGATAAAGGATTGAGTCCTTTAGCAGGCGCCAACCCCATTGAAACTTGGTGCAAAGGCTTAGAGGGTTTAGCCGAGCGTACGGCTGAGTATTATCAGCGCGGTGCACGTTTTGCTAAATGGCGCGCTGTATTGCAAATTACTGCCGATGGCTGTCCAAGTGATCTGGCCATTAAAGAAAACGCTTGGGGCTTGGCTCGTTATGCCAGAACTTGTCAAGATTCTGGTCTTGTGCCAATTATTGAGCCTGAGATTTTAATGGATGGCGATCATACGATTGAACGTACAGCGGAAGTACAAGAGAGGATTCTTAACGAAGTCTATAAGGCTTGTGAAGAAAATGGTGTTTTGCTAGAAGGTACTTTATTAAAGCCGTCAATGACTGTTTCAGGAGCTGATAATGCCGATACAGCAAGCCCGGAAGAGGTCGCAAAAATAACGGTACGCACCATGGATCGTTGTGTCCCTGATGCCGTTCCCGGCATTATGTTCCTTTCCGGTGGTTTAACAGAGGAAGACGCCTCTGTTTATTTGAATACGATGAACAGCATGGACCGCAAAAGCCCTTGGAGTATGACATTCTCTTACGGTAGAGCATTGCAACAATCTTGCTTACAAGCTTGGAAAGACGGTGGCGATACAGCGGGACAAAAAGCTTTAATGGCAAGAGCGCAAGCCAACTCTGAAGCCTCTATGGGCGACTATGTTTCAGGCTCTCAACCCTCTTCTCAAGCCACTCTGTTTGAGGCTGGTTATAAATACTAACCTTTAACATCTCAGCGCTATGCATCGTGCAAATTAGATGTTCTGGCTAAGTTGAGCGACAAAGGTATAATAAGAGGCCCGCAATGCGGGTCTTTTTTTATTGTTAAAACAAACACATGATCGAACAAAGTAAATATTATCCTGTCATTGTTGTTGGCGGCGGTCACGCCGGCACTGAAGCCGCACTTGCCTCGGCACGCATGGGTGTCGACACCTTGTTGATTACTCATAATATTGAAACCCTTGGTCAAATGAGCTGCAATCCCGCCATTGGCGGTATTGGTAAAGGCCATCTGGTGAAAGAAATTGATGCGATGGGCGGCATCATGGCCAAAGCGACTGACAAGGCCGGCATTCAGTTCCGCACACTTAACGCCTCTAAAGGGCCTGCAGTGAGGGCGACTCGTGCGCAAGCCGACCGCATTCTTTATAAGGCCGAAGTGCGTTACGCGCTAGAAAATCAACCAAACTTGAGCATATTCCAGCAATCGGTTGATGACCTTATTATCGAGAACGACCAAGTTAAAGGCGTTGTTACACAAATGGGACTGACGTTTTTTGCTGATAAAGTCATACTCACTTCTGGTACATTCTTGGGTGGTGTTATTCATATTGGTCAAAAGAATTTCCAAGGTGGGCGTGCCGGTGATGCGCCAGCTAATGCCCTATCGCAGAAACTGCGAAGCTATGATTTAGGCGTTGGGCGACTTAAGACAGGCACTCCTGCGAGGCTTGACGCCAGAACAATCAATTTTGATGTGTTGCAAAAGCAACATGGCGACACACCCCTGCCAACTTTTTCATTCATGGGTTCTAGCGCGGACCACCCCCAACAAATCCCGTGTTACATCACACACACCAATGAAAAAACCCACGATATTATTCGCTCTGGCCTGAAAGACTCGCCTATGTATTCTGGGAACATTGAAGGCGTTGGTCCGCGTTACTGCCCTTCGATTGAGGACAAAGTGGTGCGCTTTTCTGAGCGTAATTCGCATCAAATTTTTGTTGAGCCCGAGGGTTTGACAACCAACGAAGTTTATCCAAACGGTATTTCTACATCGCTGCCTTACGAAGTTCAAGAAGCTTTTATACATTCGATAAAAGGGTTTGAGGATGCCAAAATCATGCGTCCTGGCTATGCGATTGAGTACGATTTTTTCGACCCACGAGGGCTCAAGCAAACCTTAGAGCTTAAGAAAATATCCGGCTTATTCTTTGCCGGTCAAATCAACGGCACAACCGGTTATGAAGAGGCGGCCGCACAAGGTTTGTTGGCAGGCATTAATGCAGCACTGCAAGTGAAAGAGTTGAGTTCTTGGGTGCCGAAGCGCGACGAGTCTTATATTGGTGTAATGGTTGATGATTTGACCACCAAAGGCGCGAGTGAGCCGTACCGCATGTTTACCTCGCGTGCAGAGTATCGCTTGCTCTTGCGTGAAGACAACGCCGATGAACGTTTAACACCCCAAGCGCAAGAAATGGGTCTTATTGATGAGGCGCGTTGGCGAGCTTTTTGTGGAAAATACGAGCAAATTGCCGCCGAGAAGCAAAGACTTAAGTCTTTTTGGGTGCAGGCCGATGACGCCCAAGCGCAGAGCGTTTTGGGAGTTAATCTTAATCACGAATACAGTCTTGAGGCGCTACTTAAAAGACCGTCAATTGATTATAAGCTGCTCAGTAAAATTGAAAAAGCCAAGCCGTTTTTAGAGGATCCCTCGTTAATTGCGCAGGTTGAAAATCAAATTAAATACGAAGGCTATATCAAGCGCCAATTAGATGAAATTGAGAAATACCGTAAGAACGAAGGCACAAAATTGCCCGAGGGTATGGATTACTTTTTGATTAAAGCACTGTCAGCTGAAGTCATTCAAAAACTCAGTGAATCTAGGCCAGAAACCATAGGTCAAGCGAGCCGAATTCAAGGGGTAACTCCCGCCTCTATTTCGATTCTTTTGGTTTACTTAAAGACCTACAGAAAGGTACTGTGAGCGAAGAACGAGCCTTGCTTTGCGAGGGCGCAGCGTTGATGGGTATTTTACTCACTGAAGACCAAATTCAGCAGCTACTGGATTACTGTGCGCTTATTCAAAAATGGAATAAAACGTATAATCTCAGTGCGATCCGTGATCCGCTTGAGGCTGTTAAAAAACACCTTGTTGATAGCCTTTCCATATTGCCTTTTATTAGGAAAGGTCAGTTATTGGATGTAGGTGCGGGTGCAGGCTTGCCTGGTATTGTCATTGCCATTATGCGGAGTGATGTCAGTGTTACTGTGCTTGATAGTGTTGGTAAAAAATGTCGCTTTATGCAGGTGGTTAAAACTGAGCTCGGTCTTAGTAATTTAACTGTCGTCAATGCACGGGTTGAGTCTTTTTCTCCAGGACCCCTTTTCTCGCAAATTACCTCCAGAGCTTTTGCCGAAGTGGACAAAACGCTGAGTTTAACAAAACACTTGTTAGCCCACGACGGCAGCTACCTGCTTATGAAAGGTGACCATGCAGATGAAGAACGGGCTGTTGATGCTAAAATTACCTCTCACAGCCTGAACGTGCCTTTTGTTTCCGACAGGCGATCACTTTTAGAAATTCAGTTATAGTGAGATCTTTGCACAAATCATTTAAAATTTGCTGAGCGATAAGGATGAATAAATAATGTGTAAAAGGTCTCATAATTAAATACCATGAAAATCGTTGACTCTCATTGCCATATTGACCGTGTTGATCTAGACGCCTTTGGCGGTAGTATTGAATCCATGCTGGCGCATGCCAAAGAATTATCAGTTACCGAGTTCTTGTGCGTTTGTATTGATCTAGAGCATTTCGATGACGTCCATAATTTGGCTCTTGCGCACCCAAGTATTTATGCCTCTGTCGGCGTTCATCCAACAGAGGTGGATGGCAAAGACCCCAGTGTTGATGAATTAATCGAGCTTTCAAAAAGTGATCGGGTGATTGCCATTGGAGAGACCGGCTTGGATTATTTCCATATTAAAAAAGATGAGGCCGACTGGCAACGCGACCGCTTTCGTCGCCATATAGAAGTCTCAAATCGCACCAGAAAACCGATGATTATTCACACGCGTGAAGCGAAAAAAGACACCATTGCCATTATGCGCGAAGAAAAGGTAGAGGCAGGCGTGATGCATTGTTTTTCTGAGGATTGGGAAACGGCAAAAGCCGCTCTGGATCTTGGCTTCTACATTTCTTTCTCTGGTATTCTGACTTTTAATAGCGCCAAAGATTTGCGAGAAGTTGCCAAAAAAGTACCCGAAGATCGGCTTTTGGTAGAAACTGATTCACCTTATTTGACGCCGATGCCACATCGTGGTCGACCGAATAGCCCGGCGTTTACTTATCATGTTGCTGAAAAATTAGCCGAAGTGCGAGGCTCTAGTATTGAAGCAATTGCCGAAACAACAACCAACAACTTTAGGCGTCTTTTTTTCTAATGAGCGATCAACCGTCTGTACACAACTCGGTTAAATTGGCCACTGTTGACGAATTTTCGATTGGCCAACGCCTAGATAATTTCCTTCTAAAGCAACTTAAGGGCGTGCCCAAGTCACACATTTATCGTCTTATTCGTAAAGGCGAGGTGCGCGTGAATAAGGGGCGTAAAAAGGCCGAGTATAAATTACAGCTCGAAGATGTTGTTCGAATACCGCCGATTAGACTTGCTGCGGAAAAAGAGCACAAACCTTCTGCCGGCATGATCGAAACCTTGCATGACTCCATACTTTATGAAGATAAAGGGCTGATGGTTATTAACAAGAAAAGCGGCATGGCGGTGCATGGCGGCAGCGGTATTGGCATTGGTATTATTGAGGCATTAAAGGCTGATTTCAATCGTCCGATTGAACTTGTGCATCGACTTGACCGTGCCACTTCGGGTGTTTTGATTTTGGCAAAAAAACGCTCGGTATTAAAGGCTTTGCACGAACAACTTACAAAACATCAGATGGAAAAGCGCTATGTTGCTTTGGTTCAAGGGTCTTGGAGTAAAAAACGGCATACAGTTGACGCACCTATTTTCCAGAACTCTCGTTACAGTGTGATTGACAGCAAAGGCAAGGAGTCGCTCAGCCACTTTCATCCATTGAAGAACTATCATCATGAGGATTTTAGTGCTTCACTTGTTGAGGTGGTGATTGAAACCGGTAGAACGCACCAAATTCGCGTGCATGCCAAACACACGGGTCACCCAATCGCTCAGGACGATAAATACGGCGATCGTCAGTTTGATACACAAATGAAAGCCAAAGGGCTCAATCGATTATTCCTTCATGCCAAGGCCCTCACCTTTACCAATCCGACAACTAATGAAATTCAAAAAGTCATTGCGCCATTGCCTGTTGAGCTTGAAGATTTCTTGAAAAAGCTGTGAGTGCCTATTTTCGCTTAATGCGTCTTGATAAGCCAGTGGGCATTTACTTGTTGCTGTGGCCAACTTATTGGGCCCTATTTCTGGCCGCAGGCGGATGGCCAGATGTTGACTTACTGGTTATATTTACGCTTGGTGTTATCGTGATGCGCAGCGCTGGGTGCATCATTAATGATTATGCTGACCGTGAAATTGATAAGCACGTTGAGCGTACACAGAATCGCCCCATTGCCTCGGGCGAAGTTAGTTCTAAAAGTGCTTTACTTTTGTTTTTCGTATTAATTTTGTCGGCCTTTGGCTTGGTGCTACTGACTAATACGTTAACTATTCAGCTGTCATTCGTGGCTGTTGCGCTTGCAGCTCTTTATCCATTTACTAAGCGCTGTATTCAGCTGCCACAGTTTGTTCTAGGACTTGCTTTTGGCATGAGCGTGTTGATGGCGTTTAGTGCACAAAGGGGCGAGGTTCCAGTGGAGGCGTATTGGCTATTTGCAGCTAATATTGTCTGGACGCTGATCTATGACACCATGTATGCCATGGCTGATCGTGAAGAGGATCTCAAGATTGGGGTGAAGTCAACAGCCATTTTATTTGCTAAATATGACCGAATTATCATCGGAATTCTACAAATTTTGCTGCTGGTAGTCTTCTTAAAAATTGGCAATTTATTCGATTTAGGGCTTTTTTACCAACTTTCTGCATTAATTATTTCGATACTAATGATTTACCACCAGTTTTTGATCAAAAATCGTCAAAAAACAGCCTGTTTTAAGGCATTTTTACATAACCATTACATTGGTATGGCGCTGTTTGCGGGCATCTTAGCTTCGCTGCCACTCTAGAGAATAAATATGTTGTTTTTTCACAACATTTGAGCGATTTTTTGGTATTTTTTGGTGTTTTTTAGCATTTTTTTCTCAAATAAACTTGACATAGAGTTTTTGCTACTATAAAAAGTGCAGCAATCAGCAAATAAATGCTGATTGTCTTTTAAAACTATGGGAGAGACAATATGTTAGACAATATAGTAGTTTGGGCTAAAAAGTTAACAGAAGCAGGTATTGCAATCATTGCATTAGCTGTTGTACTTCAGGTAATTTTTCCAGGAACAACTGACTTTATGGGTGGTGATGTCGTAGGTACTATCACTACAATTGTTGGTAACCTTGGCGCTCAAGGCTTAGTCGGCTTGGCATCTATTGCTGTTATCTATGCAATTTTTACACGTAGCTAATATAACATAAGTGACTCAATAAAAAACCCGCCGAAAGGCGGGTTTTTTGTGTCTAGGATTTTTGTATTAAATGCCCCGAAGCAACTCATTAATACCAACCTTTGATCTTGTCTTGGCATCCACTTGCTTCACGATTACCGCACAGTAAAGTGAGTAGCTACCATCGCTAGAAGGTAAGTTTCCAGAAACAACCACTGAGCCAGCCGGAATACGACCGTAAGTGATTTCACCGGTTTCACGGTTAAAGATTTTCGTTGACTGACCAATGTAGACGCCCATTGAAATTACCGCGCCTTCTTCAACAATCACGCCTTCGACCACTTCAGAGCGAGCGCCGATAAAGCAGTTGTCTTCAATAATTGTAGGGCTGGCTTGTAATGGCTCTAAAACACCACCGATACCAACACCGCCAGAAAGGTGTACATTTTTACCAATTTGCGCACAAGAGCCAACAGTTGCCCATGTGTCAACCATTGCGCCAGAATCGACATATGCACCGATATTAACGTAAGAGGGCATTAAAACGGTGTTTGGCGCAATATAAGAGCCACGTCTTGCCGTTGCTGGTGGCACCACACGTACGCCCGCTGCCTGGAATTCCTCAGTCGTTGTATTGGCAAACTTTGAAGGAACCTTATCAAAGAACTGCGTGTAACCTGCTTGCATCACGGCGTTGTCTTCTAATCTGAAAGACAGTAGTACCGCTTTTTTAAGCCATTCGTTAACCACCCATTCACCAACACCTTTTTGCTCCGCAACTCTTGCTTTTCCAGAATCGAGTAAATGGATCGCTTCAGTAACCGCATCCCTTACTTCTTGAGGGGCAGAGTCTGGAGTGATGTGGGCGCGATCTTCAAAAGCCGCTTCGATGATGTCCTTCATAATTTGTTATCGTATAAAAAAAGAAGGCATTATACCAGCGAGATGATTTTTAGTCACCCTCCCTGCTAGTGGTCGTGATGGTGGTTGTGGTGGTGTTCGTAGGTCGCCATTAATTCGGTCATTTGATCGGCAAAGAGGTCGTTAAATTGCTCGTCTTTGAGGATGGCTTCTGGGTGGCCTTTGCAGCAAATATGATGATAAAGACAAAGCACTTGGCTGGACTCTTTCATAACTCGGTGCAAGTCGTGCGAAACCATTAGGATTGCACAGTTTTGTTGTTGGTGAATATCTTGAATCAATTGGTAGAGCTGCATCTGGCCGTCAACATCTAGGTTTTGTGCGGGCTCGTCCAAAATCAAGACATTGGGTTTGTTCATCAAGGCTCGCGTTAACAGTACCTTTTGTAATTCACCGCCGGACAAGTCTTTGAGGGGCGAGTTGAGCAAGGTGGCAACCCCTGTGGTTTCAGCAGTCTCCTTGATAAAGGGTTTTTCTACTTTTTGGTTGAGTGTTAAGAAGTCGACAACAGAAATCGGGATAAAAGGATTGGGGGTAAAAAGTTGTGGTGTGTAGCCAAGACGCATTGATTTGGAGTGTTTAATTTTGCCACTATCTTGTTTAATCAAGCCTAATAGCACTTTAATCAAAGAGCTTTTGCCAGCGCCATTTGGTCCGATCAAGGTAATAAACTCACCCGGTTGAAGGGTAAAGCTGACGTCATCAAGTATGTTCTTCCCTTGATGGGTTAAGGTAATATTTTGGGCGGTGATTAGCGCATCTGACATGCTGATATTTTATATCTTTAGATAAGCGCAAAAGCATTGCTTTGTGCTGTGGCTTGAGGATATTGTTGGTAAAATTATGTAATGGCTCACCAACTTATTCTAGTCGACGGATCTGCATTTTTATTCCGCTCGTACTTCTCAACACTTTCTCAAAATTTAAGCAACGATTCGGGCTTTCCCACTGGAGCGATGTTTGGCGTCATTAACGCCATAAAGCATCTGCAGCGCCAATACAGCGGGGCAAAAATCATAATGATTTTTGACGCCAAAGGCTCAAACTTCCGCCACGAAATGTATTCTGAGTATAAAGCCCACCGGAAGCCTGCAGAGGATGACCTGATTATTCAAATCGAGCCACTTTATAAAATGGTTCGAGCAATGGGCTTTCATTTTCTCTGTGTCGATGGTGTTGAAGCAGACGATGTCATTGCGACATTGGCGGCACAAGCCGATGCAAAAAAAATAGCCACCATTGTTGCCAGTGGCGATAAAGATTTATTTCAATTGGTCAGTGACAACGTCAAGCAATTGGACATGAAGGGTAAGCTTTATGATGATGCTCTTGTTAAAGAAAAGATGGGTGTTGAGCCGCATCAAGTTTCTGACTTGTTGGCACTTACCGGCGATAGCGCCGATAATATTCCTGGAGTGCCTAGTGTTGGGCCAAAAACTGCTGCCAAATGGTTGGGTGCTTACAGTAATCTTGCAGGTGTTAAGGCCAATGCTGACAAAGTAGGTGGCAAAGTAGGTGAAAAGCTGCGCGCCTCTTTTGATCTTTTGGCGTTGTCAAACAGGCTAGTACAACTTAAATTTGATGTTGAAATCCCCATTGATATTTTCTCCGAAGAGCCTGGCGAAGACTCGGCGGCACTTGCCGAGCTCTACCAAGAATACGGCTTTTCTATGTGGCTAAGACAATTGGGTGATGCGGGACAAGCGCCAGCAACAGCCCAAGTTGAAGCGCCAACTGAAGTTGAGGAAAAAATCCTCGAGAACAGTGAATTACTGCAAGGCTACTCGCAAAATCTTATTCTTAGCCAAAGCGACTTTGACGATTTATTAAAGCAATTGATGGCTTGTAAATCGTTTGTCTTTGATTTGGAGACTAATAGTCTGGATTATATGGAGGCGCAAATTGTTGGCTTCGTCTTTTTAATCGACAAACAAAGTTACTATCTTCCGGTTGCGCATGACTACATAGATGCGCCAGCACAATTATCAAGGCAAGCGACTTTGACGTCTCTCAAACCCATTCTTGAAAATGCTAAGATTGGCAAAATTGGTCAAAACCTAAAATATGATGCCCATGTGTTGGCCAACGTTGATATCGATTTAAATGGTATTGTTGATGACACCATGGTTAAGTCGTACTGCCTCAATTCGGTGGCAACGCGACACAATATGGATGATTTGTCTGAGTTTTACTTGGGTCATACAACCATACATTTCTCTGATGTTGCTGGTAAAGGAAAAAAACAACTCAGTTTTAATGAAGTCAGCCTTGATCAAGCAGCACCATATGCTTGTGAGGACGTTATTGTTACCCATGAGCTGAATAAAGTTCTAGAAGAAAAAATGGGCCAATACCCTAAATTGCAAACCTTGTACCGAACGCTGGAGTTGCCACTGGTAAAAATCATGCTCAAGCTTGAGCGCAATGGCGCGCTGATTGATGTGGCTTCTTTGTACAATCAACAGGTGCAAATAAAAGCCGAAATGGCTAAGATTCAAGCGCAAGCTTTTGACATTGCGGGTGATGAGTTTAATTTAGAATCGCCAAAACAAATTCAACAAATACTTTTTAGCGAGGAAGGTCTTGGACTCGAGCCCAAGAAGAAAACACCCAAGGGCCAGCCATCTACTAACGAAGAGGCGCTAAAATTACTCGACCATCCTTTGGTGGATTTGATTATGTCGTACCGAACACTGACAAAATTAAATTCGACCTACCTTGAGGCCTTGCCAAGGCAAATTAATGCCCGAACGGGGCGCTTGCACACATCGTATCACCAAGCGGTAACAGCCACTGGGCGACTGTCCTCCTCGAAGCCGAACTTGCAGAATATTCCGATTCGCTCTGAACAGGGCGCGCGCATTCGCAGTGCTTTCGTAGCAAGTGAAGGCAATATAATCGTTGCCGCAGACTATTCTCAGATTGAGCTGAGAATTATGGCGCATATTTCTAAAGACAAAAGTCTTGTGGAGGCCTTTAACAACAATGTTGATGTTCATAGTGCGACCGCTGCGCAAATGTTCGCCACGCCACTGAATGAGGTCAGTAAAGATCAGCGTCGCAATGCCAAGGCAATTAACTTTGGTCTGATTTACGGCATGAGCGCCTTTGGCCTGGCTAAACAAATTGATGTTTCGCGCACTGAGGCGAAAGAGTATATCGACGCCTATTTTGAAAATTATCCTGGCGTTCTGAAGTATATGGATTCCACCAAAGAAAAGGCCAAAGAGCTGGGCTTTGTCGAGACGATTGAAGGAAGACGACTGTACTTGCCGCAAGTTAACGCTAAGAATAAAATGCTGCAACAGCACGCCCTGCGCACGGCAATTAACGCACCGATGCAAGGCTCTTCAGCCGACATTATTAAAAAAGCTATGCTGGATATTCAAGCATGGATCGACGCCGAGAATAACGGCGTTCAGATGCTAATGCAAGTGCACGATGAACTGGTGTTTGAAATGCCCACTGACAAAGCACAGGTTTACGCAGAGGTGATTCGCACCAAGATGGAAGACGCTGTAGAGCTGGATATTCCATTGGTGGTTGATGTTGGCATTGCCGATAATTGGCAAGAGGCGCATTAAACTTCGTTAAATGTACCAGCATAGTCAGACATTTTGAGAATTTAACATCTAGATAAACTAAAATGTTGGCTATATTCGGTCGAAATACAATCCTGCAGGTGATATGAAAGAACAGTTACAAGAGTTACTTATTCAAAGTTTGAGCGCGTTGTTGGCTGATGGCGTTATTAGTGAATTGCCTACTCAAGTTCGATTAAACCACACCAAAGACAAGGCCCACGGTGATTACGCAACAAATGTTGCCTTGATGCTAGCCAAGCAAGCAAAGTGTGCACCAAAAGTACTGGCTGAGCAAATAATCGCCAAACTCAGTAATTCGCCGCTAATCAGAAAAACTGAAATTGCCGGCCCTGGATTTATCAATTTCTTTTTGTCTGATGCGTCAAGCAGTGCTATCGTCACTGAAATATTGACATCTGCCGATGACTACGGACTTTCTGATGTGGGCATGGGCAAAAGAGTCCTACTTGAGTTTGTTTCTGCCAATCCAACGGGCCCACTGCATGTTGGTCATGGTCGAGGTGCGGCTTATGGCGCAACGATCGCTAATCTTATGCGAGCCGTGGGTTTTGAAGTTGATAACGAATATTATGTCAATGATGCCGGCAGGCAAATGGATATTCTAACCGTCAGTATCTTTCTGCGCTATTTGTCTATTTTTGGCGAAGAACTAAGGTTCCCAGACAATGGCTATCAGGGTGATTATATTCAAGATATTGCCAAAAGTGTTGTCGCTGAGTATGGCGAGCGCTGGCGCAAAAGTGCTGCAGGATTGTTTGAGGATATTTGCAAAGACGAAGCCGAAGGTGGCGACAAAGAGGCGCACATCGATGCACTTGTTGCTCGCTCTAAGCAGCTATTAGGCGAAGGATATCAGGCTGTTTTCAGAGTGGGAATTGATTCGATTCTTGGCGGCATTAAAAGCGATTTAGCTGAATTTGGTGTTGACTATCAGCAATGGTTTTCAGAGCAGTCTCTGATTGACAGTGGCTTGGCTAAAGGCACCACCGATACTTTGCAAAAAACTGGCCACATCTACGAAAAAGACGGCGCTTTGTGGTTTAAGACAACGGATTACGATGACGAGAAAGATCGAGTGGTTGTTAGAGATAACGGTATACACACTTATTTCGCCTCTGATATCGCCTATCATTTAGAAAAGTTTGATCGTGGCTATGACAAGGTTGTCAACATTTGGGGTGCTGACCATCACGGCTATATCGCCAGAGTAAAAGCCTCTATTGCGGCGCTTAATCACGACCCCGAAAAGCTAGAAATTTTGTTGGTGCAATTTGCCAACTTGTATCGCGGCGGCAAAAAAGTTCAAATGTCAACTCGTAGTGGTTCGTTTGTAACGCTTGAAGAGTTGCGCAATGAAGTCGGTAACGATGCGGCACGTTTTTTCTATGTGATGAGGCGGTCAGAACAGCACATGGATTTCGATCTTGATTTAGCCAAAGCAAAAACCAATGAAAATCCCGTGTTTTATATTCAATACGCACACGCTAGGATTTGCTCGGTGCTTAAGCAAGCCGACGAAAAAGAAATTACAGTGAATGCCAGTGATGCAGATTTATCTCTGCTTGTTGAAGAAAGCGAAAAATCTCTGTTAAAGGAGCTGAGTCGCTATAAGGGCGTAGTCGAGTCTTCGGCATTGCAATACGAGCCGCATCAGTTGGCGTATTATTTGAAAGATTTGGCGTCGTGTTTTCACAGCTACTACAACGCCTGCCTTTTCTTGGTGGACGATGAGCCTTTGACGCAAGCTAGGCTTGCTCTGGTTGTCGCTAGCAAACAAGTGCTGGTGAATGGCTTGTCTTTATTAGGGGTGAGTGCGCCAGAATCAATGTGAATGAGGTCTCGGCTGATAACAAACAAAGAGAGCAAGCGCTCGATGTCCGCGACTCCTTTATCGTCCAAGCGCCAGCAGGTTCCGGAAAAACTGAATTACTGACTCAGCGCTATTTAAGTCTTTTAGGGGAAATTGGACAGCCAGAAAACATTTTGGCAATGACCTTCACTAACAAAGCGGCAGACGAACTCAAGCATCGCGTTCTACAGTATTTGAGTGACGCAAATCTAGCCCCGCCTCAAGAGCCTCACAAGCTTAAAACTTTTGAGTTGGCTACTAAGGCGCTTGTGCAATCTCGCAAACTAGGCTGGGATCTTTTAAATAACCCGTCCCGAGTCAAAATAGGCACGATCGATGCACTCTCGAGTTTGATTGTCTCAAAATACCCAACGGTTGAGCAGTTGATCCCACCCAGAGTAATGGCCGATCGCTATGAATATGAGGCGCTTTATCGCAGTGCGGCAGAAAACACTTTTAAACTTTTAGAAGACGACGAGTTTCAAGAGTCGATAGCTAGCGTATTGTTGCACCTGGACAATCATGTTGAGAAGTTTTATCGACTGTTGACGCAAATGCTTGCCAAGCGTGAACAGTGGTTACCAAGGCTTTATCAGCAAGGTGCGCTTGAGATTGATGTATTAGAGCGAACCGCGCAAAAAATCATTAGTGAGCATTTACTGAAATTAGAGGCCATTACCTTAAGTTTTTTTGATGAAGATTTTTTTGAGGCGATACAAGCGAATGAATTAGTTGTCAATGCACTGCCAGAGGCTAATATTAAGGTGTTAGATGCCTGGATTGGATTGACAAATTTGTGTCTAACATCAAAAGGTCAATGGCGCAAAACCGTTAACAAGAGGCAAGGCTTTGATCCTGCGTTAAAGGGGCAAAAACAAGCCTTTATTGCAATACTTGAAAAACTCAGTCCTGAGGATGAATTAAGAGAGGCTTTATTTGAGTTGACTTTATTGCCAGAGTTGCGTCATAACGAGGCGGATCATCAAGTCCTGAGAAATATCAGCCAAGTATTGAAGCTCGCTGTTGCCCAATTAAAGCTTTTATTTGTGACCAATAATGTCTTCGATTTTGCCGAGGTGGGTCTTAATGCGGCAGAGAAATTAAACGACTTATCGGGGGTTGCTGATGTTGCTTTATTTTTGGATTACAAGATTGAGCATTTGTTAATTGATGAGTTTCAAGACACGTCTTACTCACAATTTTCTTTAATAGAAAAACTGCTGTCTAATTGGCAGGATGACTCTGGAAAAACTCTGTTTTTAGTAGGCGACCCGATGCAGTCTATTTATCGTTTTAGAGAGAGTCAAGTGGGCATCTTCCTACAGGTAAAAGAAAATGGAATTGCAGACATTAGTCTAAAATACCTGCAACTTAATACCAATTTTAGATCAATTAAGAGCATTGTTGATTCTAACAATCGATATTTTTCAGCCATTTTCCCCAACAACGATAATGTTGTTAATGGCGCTATTCATTACGCTCATTCTCAATCACTCTCAGAGCAAACCAATGACAATACCGTTTGTTTTTATCCGTTTTTATCTGGTATGGCAGAGCAGGAGGCGATGCAAGTATGCGAGATTGTTCAAGGCACCCTTACTGATAATTCCGTCGATGAGATAGCGGTTTTAGTTCGTTCGAGAAGCCATCTTGAGGGCATTGTCAGCGCCTTTCAGTTGAATGGCATTGATTACGAGGCGGTTAAAACAACCCCTCTTCGTTCGCACTTATTCACTCGAGATCTACTTAGTTTGACGCGCGCTATGCTGTCACTTGGCGATAAACTTGCTTGGTTAGCATTGCTTCGCTCCCCCTGGTGTGGCTTGCTTCTTAAAGATTTATTAATCCTTGGTGAATCAGATGAGATGACTGTTTATCATCAGTTAAGTGATGATAATATCATTGAGAATTTGAGTGGTGACGCAAACCAGCGCGTACAAGTTGTGTGGCCAATTCTTGCTAACGCAATTCAAAGTGATGGGCGATTTTCTTTTGTTGAACGCTTTAGCGGCGCTCTTGATAAGCTTGATCCACAAAAAAGTTTAAGCGATGAAAAGCGCAGTATTAAATCTCAATTCCTCGGTATTTTGCATCACTGTGAATCTCTCGATAGTTTGGCGCTCGAGCCAATAGAAGCAATGCTCGCAGAGTTGTACGCCCCTTCCCATGTAGCGCGAGTTAAACTAATGACCATTCATCAAGCCAAAGGGCTGGAGTTTGATGTTGTCATCATGCCAGGGCTTGGGAGGGCGGGAAAATCCGACACATCGCCGCTGATACAGTTGAAGGCCTTGGCGAATAGAGATTTGTTACTAGCGCCGATTAAGTCGGCCTTTGACAAAAATGAAAGCAAAACGTACGTCTATCTCAAGCATCTAGATAAAAAGCAAAATCATTTTGAAATGATGCGACTGCTATACGTTGCAATGAGTCGCGCAAAAAAGAAAATTCACTTGCTTGGACATGTGAACGAAGATAAAGAGTCGGCAAAAAATACTTTGTTAAATTTTATTTTGCCTTTTTTCAAAAATTCAATGAACATGCCGACGGCGCCTACTGAGAATACAAAGAAAGATGCCGAGCCCCCTCAGTTAGTACGCTATGAACCTCTCCCAATTGTTGACAATATTAATCCGGACATTGCTGACGAGTCGTTTAATTTGTCACAAAATCTTGATTTAAAGTATCAAAGTGCTCTGGGTACAGTTGTTCATCGTTATCTCGAGTTTGAGATTTTTGCGCCCGATCGAAAAAGCATAGATGCAAAGTTATTGCAGCTTGGCGTGTCGAGTGCATTGCGGGACCTTCAAAGCGAGACAATACTGAGGTTGCTGGATAACACCAAAAAAGACTCGACATTCGATTGGCTCTTTCAAAAAAGAGACAGCACCCAAGTAGAGGCAGAGTTTGGTAGTGCTGAGGGTTCAATTATTATTGATCGATTATTTGTTGAAAAAGGTATTTTGTGGATTGTCGACTTTAAAACTGCCTCGCCTGCACTTGGAGAACCATCGGATGTTTTTATTGGGCGTATAAAAAAACAACATCAAGAGCAGTTGTGCCATTATCAAGGGGTCCTTGAAGGTATTTTTCAACTGCCTGTAAAAGCAGCAATATATTGTCCCGCCATTCCCAAGTTGATTTGTCTGTAAGCTCCACAAGTAACTAGACAGGATTCAATATTTACCTTATTATTAGCGACTTTTATAAGTCTATTTGAGTCATGAGTGAAACAATCGGATGGCATGATTATAGTGATAGCCATGGTGGTAAGAAAATAACCACCATTAATCCCGCTGTTCAGAGCGGCTCTACTGTCTTATTTGAGAACTATGAAGACATGCTTGCAGCACAGAGTGGTGAGTATCCTGGGGTAACTTATGGCACCGGTGGATTGGCGACACAAAAGGCTTTTGAAGAAGCATTTTGTCGGCTTGAGAATGGTCACACAACAAAGGCATTCCCTTCAGGTATTAGTGCTATTATCAACACCTTCATGACGTTTACTCAGGGCGGCGATGAAATATTGCTTTGTGATAATGTTTACGGGCCAACAGCAAGATTTTGCCATAAGGTGTTGGCAAAGTATGGTGTGAAAATCACTTCAATTGCCTCCGATGTCGGCGGTGAAATTGAGAGCCAGATTACTGATAAAACGAAGTTGATTTTTCTCGAGTCACCAGGTTCCAATACATTCGAGATTCAAGACATTCGTGCGATTACAAAAATTGCCAGCGAAAGGAATATCATTACTGTGATCGACAATACTTGGGCGACGCCCCTGCACCTTAAGCCACTTGATTTAGGTGTTGATGTTTCGATTCATTCGGCAACCAAGTATATTTGTGGATATTCTGACTTGCTGATGGGCGTGGCAACGGTCAATAAAAAATACGCTGCTACTTTTGATGCTTTTTATCACTCCCTAGAAAACTACACAAACCCTCACGATTGCTACTTGGCTTTGCGCGGACTGCGAACGCTGGAAGTGCGCCTTAAGGCGCATGAAACATCAGCATACGAGATTGCAAGATGGCTTGAAGGCCATGAATTGGTGGATAAAGTTATACATCCAGGGCTTGCTTCTCACCCGCAACACGACTTATGGAAAAGGGACTATACGGGCGCAGCAGGGCTTTTTGCCTTCACTTTTAAGAAAAACTATAGCGTTGAACATATTGGTAGTTTTGTCAACTCGCTCAATATGTTTGGACTTGGATTTAGCTGGGGCGGTTTTAAGAGTTTAATTACTGCCGGCAAGTTTAAGCGAGGCGGCGAGTGGAGTCATGACGGCAAGCACTTAATTCGCTTAAATATTGGCTTAGAAAACGCAAAAGACCTGAAGGCTGATTTAGAGTTAGCTTTTCAAAAACTCTAAATCAGATCTTTACACAACCCTTTTATCATTCAAAACAGTGATGCGCTGCATATGACGAATGTTTGGTAGGTAATCACAAACTGCGTAATGATGAGTGATACGGTTATCCCAAACAGCAATCGAGTTATTGCGCCAGCGAAAACGCACTTGGAATTCCGGCTTGGCCATATGCTGGTACAAGTAGTGCAAAATCCTATCACTCTCACCTTGAATCATGCCAACAATGTGACGGGTAAAAGATTGATTGACATTGATGTACTTCAGACCACTTACAGGGTGAGTGTCGATAATTTTGTGCACCGCTGAACCGGTATCTTTGAGGGCGTTATTAACCGCTTCAATGCCGCCTTTTTTGTAAAAATCGTTTCTAAAGGTACCCATATCGTGCATTGCCTCCAGTCCCTCAAGGTGCGTCTTCCATGCATCTGGCAAGTTGTCATAAGCTGCGCTGGTACTGGCCCAAAGTGTATCCCCTCCAATTTCTGGCACATTAACGCCGTGTAAAATTGTGGTAAATGGCGGGTTGGCTTGAAAAGTTAGATCTTTGTGCCAATCATTGGTGTCTGGCACACTGCCACCACCACTTTTCAACAGCACGATATTTTTATAACCCTCAACGTGCGGGTAAACCGGATGTGGAGGTTCGGGCTCACCAAAGCTTTCAGCAAGCTGTATGTGTACTTCAGGTGTTATGTCTTGATTACGGAAAAAGATGACTTGGTTGTCAATAAGCGCTTCATAGATCTCATTACAGACCTCGGTTGTCAGATCATTGTTAAGAGACACGCCCGATATTTCGGCACCAATTGCGCCAGTGATTTTTTCTATTGTAAGCATTATTTATCCCCCCCGGAAAAGACCGGCACTTTACCCTAAAGACTGGGAAAAATCAATGAATTTTCACTACTACTCGATCCCTTAAGAGTCACGCTTCAGCCACCATAAAATCAGAAAGAGTTGCAACATCAACAATGGCACGACCGACAATAATGTTATCTCCCAGCTGTAGTTAAAAACGAACCAGCCAGCCGATAGTGCAGCCATTGCTTGAAAGCCAAAAATTAGAAAATCGTTTAATGATTGTACTTTGAATTTTTCATTTTCATTGTATGCTCGTGGCAGTAAGATTGTGCCGCCAATAAATAGAAAATTCCAGCCCAGTCCAAGTAATATTAACCCAACCCAATAATTGCCCAGAGAGCGATCAACGAAGGCAATAAAAACGGCACTAAAAAGGATAATGACACCAGCAAGTAGCATGCGTGAAATACCAAGATATTTAACAATGAATGCGGTGAATAAGGACGGTAGGAACATGGCAACTACATGACTTTGAATAACATGCTTGGTTTGCTCCAGTGAAAACCCATCCATCACATGCATGCTGACGGGCGTGGCTGTCATTATAAAGCTCATCACAGCGTAACCAGTAATCGCTGAAGAAACGGCTACAATAAAAACGTTTTGCTTCATAATTTCAATTAACTTACGCTTTGAGCGATCCTTTTCTGCATTGAATTTTTTTGCAGGGTTAAACAGTAGCAAAAGGCAAAAAGCTATAACAAACATAAGTGCAAGCAACAAGAAAGAGCCGGTAAATTCCACGTCAAACCAATCTTTGCCAAGTGTTGCAATTTCCGTTCCAAGGTAGGCGGAAACTAGCCCCCCCAAAAGAACTATTGCAGCAGCAGTAGATATTTGGGCCTTATCAACACTTTCAATGGCTGCAAAGCGAAACTGGTTCATAGTGGCTGTAGTGGCGCCAAAACCAAAACTTGAAACACAAAACAGAGCAAAAGATTTCACTATTAGCGCACAGATACTCAGGCCAATTAAGGTGATGGTGAAGAGGCACACACCTAAAAATACTTTTCTTCGCCCAAAGATCGACATTAATCGAACAACTGGCACAATACTAGTTGCAGTGCCTACAACGATCATAGCAACTGGCAGAGTCGCTAGACTTTTTGTTGTGGCCAGTGTGTTACCAACTATGCCGCCAACAAATACAATAAAAACACCAAGCGACATAAATAACGCTAGGCTCAGCGATAAAATCCATACGTTTTTTGGCAATTGAAACATGCGGTAAATAGAATGACCCTCTAATGAAGGGGGATTATATACCTAATAGGATATCCATAATTTAACTTACCATTGGTTGGAAGTGTTATCAATAAAGTGTTAATTTTATGTAATAAAGTGTTAATTTTGCAGAGTCTGGCTTGACTTATAATTACCATTTAGTTACGCAAAGAGGTTGTAATGGAGGCTTTAGGGATCATGGGGTTTATTTTTGGTTTGGCGGCGCTTGGAAAAGTTCTGTTACTTGAAAAACAGCTGAAAGAAAAGGGAGTTCTAGAACAGGATTATAAAGAAGAATGACAAGTATTGAATCAGCGAAAGAAGGTATCAACCATCAAGAAGGTTTTTTTGATGGCAATCGTGGTGCCAAGACCTACTACCAGTGTTGGCTGCCAGAGGTTGAGCCAAAATCTGTTCTGTTAGTCATCCACGGTTTGGCGGAACACTCGGGTAGATATATGCATGTAGTCAATTATTTTGTGCCATTGGGTTATGCGATTTATGCGCTCGATCATTTAGGTCATGGCAAATCGGAAGGTACGCGGGTGCTTGTTAACCAGTTTGAAGATTTTACAGATCCGTTAAAAACTTATTTTGATATGGTGTATTTAGAGCAGCCAGAAAAACCTATATTTCTTGTGGGACATAGTTTGGGTGGACTTATTAGCTCAAGACACTTACTTGACCATCAAGCTAATTATGCGGGTGCGATATTATCAGGACCTTTGGTAAGGCCATCAAACTGCCCCCCACCATTTCTTCTTAGCTTGTTAAAAATAGTCGCGGCTGTTGCGCCCAAACTGGGCGTGAGGCAGTTAGAATCTGACGTAATGAGTACAGATCCAAAGGAAGTTGACGAGTATGTGAGTGACCCCTTAGTACATCCTGGAAAAGTGACAGCTGGAATTTCAGCTGCGATGTTTAATGCTATGAAGTATGTGACAAATCATGCAAGTGAAATAACCTTGCCTTTGTTAATTGTCCAAGGCGGAGCGGATGCGACGGTCGACCCAGCTGGGGCATGGCTACTGCATGACACGGTTGGTTCTAGTGACAAAACTATCAAGGTGTACGAAGATTATTACCATGAAGTGTTTAATGAGCCAAAAGCTAGGCGAGATAAGGTTTTCCAGGATATACAAGACTGGCTAGAGGTTCGCCTTTAGTAAAGGGAGTGTTATTTTTTAGTGGGGCGCTTCCAGCCGCTTAGAGTGGCCTGCTTGTTGCGACTAAGTGTCAGCTTGTCATCAGGCGCGTCTCGATTAATTGTTGATCCCGCACCAATTGTTGCATTTTTCCCTACCGTGACAGGTGCAATGAGTTGGGTGTTTGAGCCGATAAAGGCACCGTCTTTGATGACGGTTTGATGTTTGTTAACGCCGTCATAATTGCAAGTAATCACACCGGCGCCGACATTAACGCCCTCACCAAGGGTGCTATCTCCGATATAGCTCAGATGAGACACTTTAGAGGCGTTGCCAATGGTTGATTTTTTAACTTCTACGAAATTACCTATTTTGGCGTTGTTGCCAATATGACTTTCTGGGCGAAGGCGGGCAAAAGGGCCGATAGCTGTGTTGTTGCCGACGGTTGAATTCTCAATCATTGAATTTGCCTTGATTTCTGAATTATCGCCGATTTGAGCGTTTTTTATAATGCAATTAGGTGCAATTGTCACATTATCGCCCAATTCATTATCACCTTCAAATACAACATTAATATCGATAATGCAGTCTTTGCCAAAGCTCAATGTTCCGCGACAATCAAAACGAGCAGGATCCTTAACGCCAAGACCATTGGTCATGAATTCATTTACCTGTTGTTGTTGTACAAGTCTTTCTAATTCTGCCAATTGATTCTTGTCATTAACGCCCATTACTTCTGCCGCACTATTACACATACAGGACGAAATAGTAACATTATTCGCATTCGCCATCTCAACAATATCGGTTAAATACAACTCGCCTTGAGAGTTGTTTGGCTTGAGATTGTCTAGATATCTCCTGAGAAGTGAAGCTTGAACAGCCATAATGCCGGTGTTAGTTTCGTTAATCGCCAGCTCGCTATTGTTGGCATCTTTTTGTTCAACAATCCCGACAATCTGACCCTCTGCATTCCTTTTAATGCGGCCATAGCCAAATGGATTTTCCAGTACAACGCTCAACAATGCAAAACCCGTTTCAATGGCTTGACCAAGCAGTGTGTTTAGGGTGGCGCTTTGAATAAAGGGTACGTCGCCATAAAGTATTAGGCAGATAGAGTCGTCATCAACATCTGGCATTACTTGTTGCACAGCGTGCCCCGTGCCCAGCTGCTCTTTTTGTACAACCCAGTTAACACCTTGATTTTCAATGGTATTTTTAACCAATTCTGCGCCATGGCCAATGACAATATTTAGATTGGCGCCTAATGGAAGTGCTGCATCGATAACATGCTGCAAAAGGGTTTTGTCTGAGAGTTGCTGTAGAACTTTAGGTGTGTTTGATTTCATTCTGCTGCCTTCGCCGGCAGCCAAAATAATCGCATTTATTGTTGGCATAAATAATTTTGGTTCATTTTGCAAGGCATTATAATTAAATGCCTAAGGTAAAATTCTCGTTTATTGAAAGACAATTGCCACTAAAAAAGCAATGTTACCCCTTAATTCTAAACAGAGGCTAAATGCGTAATAAATTGACAGCTGAATTCATTGGCACTTATATTTTGGTTTTTGCGGGAAGTGGCGCGGTAATGATTAACGATATTACCGGGGCGCTTGGACACGCCGGGGTGGCGCTCACTTTCGGTTTTGTTATTGTTGCATTAATTTATAGTTTTGCTCATGTCTCAGGCGCTCACTTTAATCCTGCGGTAACCATTGCCTTTTATTCGATGGGCGAATTTGATCGTAAGCAAGTTTTGCCTTATATCTGTGCGCAAATACTTGGTGGCATTGCTGCAAGTGCTTCACTTTTTCTCTTACTACGAGAAGACTTTAATCAATTCTCAGAAGTAAGCTATCTTGGCGCAACTCTGCCACACGGCTCGGTGGCGCAGTCTTTTGGGTTTGAGTTTTTGCTTGCCTTTATTTTAATGCTGGTCATTAGTGCTTCAGCCGTTCACGGCAAGGCCATCAAAGATTTTGCCGGCATTGCTATTGGATTTACCGTCGGCCTAGAGGCGATGTTTGCCGGACCAATTACGGGCGCAAGCATGAACCCTGCGCGCAGCATTGGCCCGGCGATAGTAAGTGGTCATTTTGAACATTTATGGCTCTATGTTGTGGCAACAATATTGGGCGCTTTAGTGGCGGCATTGATCTTTGTTAAGCTGATTCATTCAGATAAACAGGAAGGCGATCAGTGAAAAAAATCTTGATACTTTGCACCGGCAATAGCTGCCGATCCATCATTGCCGAGGCGCTTATTAATGCTGAACTGGGTGGCGATATAATAGCTTATTCTAGTGGTGTGGCTGTCAGTGGTAATGTCCATCCAAACGCTCAAAAAATACTGAAAATTCACGACATTTGGCGTGATGAATACCACTCCAAAAAACTAGAAACGCTTATCCATATTGAATTTGATTTGGTGGTGACTGTGTGCGACCACGCCAGTCAAACTTGTCCAATGTTTCCAAGCAAAACAGAAGTTGTGCATATTGGTTTTGAGGATCCAGACGGTGGGGATTATCAAGCCTTTGAGCTTTGCTTTAATCAAATCAAGGCAAGATTGCTGCCTTACGTGCGAAGTGTGCTGATTTAGTTTTTTGTTTTTTTCTGTTGCAAGTTGTTTTGCAGACATTTAAAATACGCAACAACTATTTATGAATTCTGGAGCTGGTATTAATGGCTAGAAATGATATTTCGGGTTTGTTTGGAAAATCTCCAATTAATCCTTTGCAACAACATATGAAGCAAGTCCACCTGTGTTTGAAGGAGTTTGGCAATTTCGCTAAGGCTGCCGCAAAACAAGACTGGGAAAAGGCGGAAAGCATTCGCCAGTCCATCAGCAAAAAGGAACACAAAGCGGACGAGCTTAAAAAGAAGCTGCGGATGAACTTGCCAAGCACATTTATGATGCCGTTTTCTCGTCGCGACCTCCTTGATGTCTTGTTAATTCAGGACTCCATTGCAAACATCACCAAAGATTTGGCTGGCCTGATGATGACTAGGCATATGGTTTTGCCGGTAGAAGTGAGCCAAACTTTTCAAGATCTTATTGCTGTCTGCGTTAAAACATCGGCTGCCGCTCTAGAAGCTATTAATGAATTGGATGAATTGCTAGAGACGGCGTTCAGTCATCGCGAGCGAAAGGTTGTTGATGACATTATTGGCAAAATTAACGGTTTTGAACATGAGAGCGATGGCGTGCAACATCAAATTCGTGATGCGCTATTTGCACTCGAGTCAAACACCCCTCCAGTTGACATGATGTTCTACTACCGTGCCGTTGAATGGCTTGGTGAGACTGCAGATGCCGCTCAAAAAGTGGGCTCGAGACTTGAAGTGATGTTGGCGAAATAGTAAGGGATAAGTATGGATATTATTACGCAAAATCATGAAATCCTTATTATGTTGGCCATTGGCTTTGGTCTTTTTATGGCGTGGGGTGTGGGCGCTAATGACGTGGCAAATGCGATGGGTACTTCGGTTGGTTCTGGTGCGATTACAGTCAAACAAGCCATCATTATTGCCATTATTTTTGAGTTTGCTGGCGCTGTGCTTGCGGGCGGTGAGGTAACCGCAACAGTTCGCAAGGGGATTTTGGACGCCTCGATCTTCGTCGACAGTCCCCACTTGTTGGTCTATGGAATGTTGGCAGCTCTCCTTTCCGCTGGTTTCTGGTTATTGATTGCCTCTTCTGTTGGTTGGCCAGTTTCCACTACGCACTCGATTGTTGGAGCCATTGTTGGTTTTGGCGCGGTTGGTGTTGGTATTGATGCTGTTGCTTGGGGCAAGGTTGGTACTATTGTTGCCAGTTGGGTGATTTCGCCACTATTGGCAGGAACGCTGGCGGTATTTATCTTTAAGAGTTTGCAGAAGCGCATTATTTCCACTGAAACTCCTTTGGAAAATGCGAAGCGTTATTTGCCGTTTTATGTGTTTATTGTTGGCTTTGTTATTGCTTTGGTGACACTACTAAAAGGCTTGAAGCATGTTGAGTCACTTAAGCATTTAGGCAAAGACTTGCCAACCAGTATGATGATTGCGGTTATAGTCGGTATTATTGCCTCTATCATAGCAGCCGTTATTGTTAGAAGAATCAAGACCAATCCTGAGGACGACGCTGATTTTCAATACGCCAACATGGAAAAATTGTTTGGCGGTTTGATGGTTGTAACAGCGTGTTCGATGGCATTTGCCCATGGATCCAATGACGTGGCAAACGCGATTGGCCCTCTTGCGGCCGTTTATAGTATTGTTGAATCCGGTGGTGATATTGCATCTAAAAGTGTCTTGCCTTCATGGATTCTGCTAGTTGGCGGCGGTGGTATTGTATTTGGTTTGGCGACATTCGGTTTTAAAGTGATGCGCACGATTGGCAAGGGTATTACCGAGTTGACGCCTAGTCGTGGCTTTGCAGCAGAATTGGCCGCCGCAACCACCGTTGTTCTGGCGTCATACACTGGTCTGCCAGTTTCAACCACCCAGGTACTTGTTGGCGCTGTTTTGGGTGTTGGTATTGCTCGAGGGTTGGCCTCGTTAAACTTGCGAGTTATCAATCGCATTTTTCTTTCGTGGATAGTGACCTTGCCGGCAGGCGCGGTGATGGCAATTGTATTTTTCTACGCACTTAAAGGACTATTTGGCGCATGACATTAGAAGAGATTAAAGCAAAACTTGAAGCGGGCATTGAGAGCTCACAAGTAACCATGGAGGGCGATGGCTGCAACTGTGCTGCAATTGTTGTGTCACCAATTTTTGAAGGTATGTCGCTACTGCAAAGACAGCGCACAGTACTGGGCGTGGTCAGTGATGAAATCAAAAGTGGTGAGCTCCATGCGCTTAGCGTTAAAACCTACACCCCGAATGAGAGATAGTATATAATTTCCGTTCTTTTCGATTTGAAGACAAACAATTAGCTATGCAAACAGATATTCATCCAGCTTACGAAGCAATTAAAGTGGTATGCAGCTGTGGTAACACGTTCGAAACGCGTTCTACAACTGGTAAAGAAGAATTATTACTAGACGTATGTTCTAGCTGCCACCCGTTCTACACAGGTAAGCAAAAAATTATGGATACTGCGGGTCGTGTTGAGAAGTTTAAATCTCGTTACGGCGCATTCAAGCGTTAATTCAAAGCTTTATGCTTTAAAAAAGCCACGATTGTGGCTTTTTTTGTGCCCGAAGAAAGCATAAAATAAATTTTATTATTATTTTCCACTGAGAAGTTATTATGGCATTTGATTACATCAACGCCCTGTTAAAAAAAGAAGTGACCCGCACACCGGTTTGGGTGATGCGTCAAGCGGGTCGTTATTTGCCAGAATATCGCGCAACACGCGCTAAAGCGGGGGATTTTTTAAGTCTTTGCAAGAATAGTGAGTTGGCATGTGAAGTCACGTTGCAGCCACTTGAGCGTTTTGATTTAGACGCGGCGATTTTATTCTCAGATATTTTGACGATTCCTGATGCTATGGGCCTTGGCTTGTACTTTGCCGAAGGCGAAGGACCAAAATTCACCCGTCCACTGACCACACTTGCTTCGATTGACAAGCTTTCAAAGCCTGATGTTGGCACCGAGCTTGCTTACGTTAATGACGCGGTTTCAGTGATTAAGAACAACCTAAAAGGTCGTGTGCCACTTATCGGCTTTACTGGCAGCCCATGGACTTTGGCAACTTACATGGTGGAAGGTGGAGCAAGCAAGACTTTCTCTAAAGTCAAAGGACTGATGTTTGAAAACCCGAAGCACATGCACCAATTATTGGATGTGCTTGCCGACACGATAATCGATTATCTCAATGGCCAGATTGAGGCCGGCGCGGACTCGGTGATGATTTTTGACACGTGGGGTGGCTCGCTAAACAAAGAATGTTACGAGAATTTCTCGCTTAGATATATGCAGAAAATTGTTTCCGGCATTCATCGCCAATATGAAGACAGAACAATTCCGGTGACGCTTTTCACTAAAGGCGGCGGTGCATGGCTTGAGCAAATTGCAGCGACTGGCTGTGACGCACTTGGCCTTGACTGGACGGTTGAGCTGGGCGATGCACAAAAACGCGTCGGCAATCAAGTAGCCTTGCAAGGTAACTTAGATCCTTCAGTGCTCTATGCAACACCTGAAGTGGTAGAGGCTGAAGTTAAAAAAGTGCTCGATCAATTCAAGGGCAAGACTGGCCATGTATTCAATTTGGGTCATGGCATTACGCCAGACGTTAGCCCCGACAATATGAAAGTACTGGTCGACACTGTTCACAGTTATTCTCAATCAAAATAAAACCCATTTGAGCGCTGACAATAAATTGTCCTTAAGTGCTTCTGTGATAAAATTTAGCCCTTATTCAGCTGATTAAAACCGATGTCGATACTTAGTAAAATTTTTAGCGATCTTAAGCAATCCGGCCAAAAAGCCTTTATCCCATTTATTACTACGGGTGATGGCGGCATGGACAATTCAGAAGCTGCGATGTTTGCCCTAGTGCACAATGGCGCTGATATCATCGAGCTTGGTATGCCGTTTTCGGATCCAATGGCCGACGGCCCAGTGATTGCCAAGTCGCATGAGCGCGCTGTCGCAGACGGCGTTAATTTGCATTATGTATTTGGAATGGTTGAACGCCTTAGAGAGCACAATAATACAACTGGCGTGGTGCTGATGGGTTACACCAACCCCATTGAAGTGTTTGGCTATAAGGCTTTTGCTGAGCGCGCACAAGAGGCGGGTGTTGACGGTGTTTTGGTGGTGGATATGCCACCCGAAGAAGCGCAAGACTTCAAAACCGAATTGGACAGCGTTGGTATCGACTTAATCTTCTTAGTGGCGCCGACAACAACCGACGAACGCTTAGAGTTGATCGCAAAAGTTGCCTCAGGCTTTGTTTATTTTGTTTCCCTTAAGGGTGTAACCGGTGCTGGGAATATTGATATTGACTCGGTTAATCATCACCTAGCGCGAATTCGTAAAGTTATTGACTTGCCGGTGGGTGTTGGCTTTGGTATTAAGGATGCCGAAACAGCGAAGAAAGTAAGCGAGTCTGCAGACGCCGTTATTGTTGGCAGTTCGCTCGTTTCTATTATTGAACAATTATCCGATGATAGGGATAAAATGGTGACGAAGGTCGGAAATTTGGCTCGTCAAATTTCAAGTGCCATTAAACAGGATTAACTTATGAGTTGGTTGGAAAAAATATTGCCATCAATTGGCAAAAACGCTAAAAAGAACATTCCTGAAGGCTTGTGGAGTAAGTGTCCGGCGTGTAATGGAGTGCTTTACAAGGAAGAATTAAAGCGTCTAAATCATATTTGCTCACAGTGCGACCACCATTTAAGAATGTCTGCCAGAGATCGTTTAGAAAGCTTCCTCGACGAAGATCAGCAGGTGGAAATTGGCGCCAGTATCGAATCTGTAGATCCTTTGAAGTTTAAGGATCAAAAAAAATACAAGGACCGCTACAGCGACGCCCAGAAAAACACGGGAGAGAAGGATGCGTTGGTGGTTAAGCAGGGCTTATTGCACGGCATGCCAGTGGTTGTTGCAGTTTTTGAATTTAAATTTATGGGCGGCTCAATGGGCTCTGTAGTGGGTGAGAAATTTGCCAGAGCGGCAGACGCCTCAATTGCCCACGGCTATCCATTGATTTGCTTTTCCGCCAGTGGTGGTGCGCGCATGCAAGAGGGCTTGTTTTCTTTGATGCAAATGGCAAAAACGGCCTTAGCGGTTAAATTGCTGGCCGATAAGAAAATTCCATTTATTTCAGTTCTTACCGACCCCACAATGGGCGGCGTTTCTGCCAGTTTTGCTATGTTGGGCGATATTCATATTGCCGAACCTAATGCTTTGGTTGGCTTTGCTGGTCCACGCGTGGTTGAACAAACGGTTCGCGAAGAGCTGCCAGATGGCTTTCAGCGCGCTGAATTTTTGCTAGAAAAAGGCGCCATTGATATGATTGTTCACCGCTCAAAATTGCGTGACAAAGTCCATCAAATTCTCTCAGCGTTGACACAACACTAATTTCATTGAACATTCAGTTAGCCCTCGAATATAAGCTGCTTGAAATAATCAGCACAACAATATCATGAAAATATTACTCGCCAATCCAAGGGGTTTTTGCGCAGGGGTTGAGCGTGCCATCGAAATTGTAGAGCGTGCGATTGAACGCCACGGTGCGCCAATTTATGTCCGCCACGAAGTTGTTCACAATAAATTTGTTGTGAGCGATTTAAAGGTCAAGGGCGCTATTTTTGTTGAAGAAGTCGATGAAGTGCCGAATGGCGAAGTGGTTATTTTTAGCGCACACGGCGTTTCGCAAGCGGTAAGAAAAGAGGCCAATTCCATTGATGCCAAAGTGTATGATGCCACTTGTCCATTAGTGACTAAAGTGCACAAAGAAGTTCAACGCCGACAAAAACAACAACACCAAGTGATACTCATCGGCCATGCGGGTCACCCAGAAGTTGAAGGCACCTTGGGCCAGTCTACGGGTTCAGCGATTAGCTTGGTTGAGTCCATTGATGATATCGATAATTTGGATTTCTCTGCAGAACACAATTTGTCATACACCACTCAAACCACGCTTTCAGTGGATGATACCCACGCGATTGTCGATGCTTTAAAAGAAAAATTCCCGCAGATCCAGTCGCCGAAAAAAGACGATATTTGCTATGCAACACAAAATCGACAGGACGCCGTCAAGGCGATTATTAAAATGGCCGATGTGCTTTTGGTGTTGGGTTCAAAAAATTCATCCAATTCCAATCGTCTTCGTGAAATTGCTGAGAATAACAACAAACCGTCTTATTTAATCGATGGTGCGGCCGACATTGATGGTGCTTGGCTCAAAAACTGCCAATCAATTGGCGTTACTGCTGGCGCTTCCGCGCCCGAAGTTTTGGTACAAGAAGTGGTTAGTTATTTGTTAGATTATGGCGCCGACGAGGTGATTGAGGTCAGCGGTATTGAGGAAGATGTGCACTTTCCGGTGCCTAGTACATTGAGATAAATAGCGATGAAAAAAGTTGTCTGTATTAACAAAAAGGATTGCGTGTGAAGACATATGATGTTTATGGCGTTGGTGCCGCTCTGGTCGATATTGAGTACAAAGTTGATGAAAATTTTTTACAGGAAAATCAAGTTGATAAAGGGTTAATGACCTTGGTTGATGAGGATCGCCAATATCAATTAATCGATAATTTAGGCTCATATTCGAAACTTGTTAAGCGCAGCTGTGGTGGCTCAGCATGCAATACAGTTGTTGCCATAAGTGGCTTTGGTGCAACAGCATTTTATGCAGGCAAAGTCGCCTCTGACGATGCCGGTGCTTTTTTTATTAAAGACCTGAATGCTGCGGGCGTTGATTTTCGTGAAGCTGGGCATGCAAGTGGCACCACCGGCAAATGCTTGGTAATGATTACTGAGGATGCTGAGCGCACCATGAATACCTATTTGGGCGTGAATGTAGATCTCTCATCAAGTGATGTTGACACACAGTTGTTAGCCAATAGTAAGTGGCTGTATATTGAAGGCTACCTTGTGACCGATTCACAACGAACCAAGGTTGCCGTTGAAGCGATGTCTTTTGCTAAACAACATGACGTCAAAACGTCACTGAGTTTATCCGACCCTTTTGTTGTGCAAATTTTTTCACAGCAACTTAAAAGTGTCATTGGTGATACCGTAGACTTGCTGTTTTGCAATGAAGAAGAGGCCATCAATTTTACTGACAGCAGCACTATTGAGCAAGCCGCAGAAGCGCTCAAAAATTACGCAAAGTCCTTTGTGATAACTCGAGGAGCTGCAGGCTCTATGGTTTATGATGGCGAGCACACAACTTGTACTTCTGGTGTTAAAGCCAAAGCAATCAACACAAACGGCGCTGGCGATATGTTTGCCGGAGCTTTTTTATACGCCATTAGTGCTGGCCATGATTACGTCTTAGCTGCTCAATTTGCAAACGCCGCCGCAGCGCTTGTGGTCAGCCACTTTGGGCCACGCATCGAAACATCGGAGTACGCCAAACTCAAACAACAATTTTCTATTTGATGGTTGTTTTTCCAATAAAGTAATCGGTTATTTGACAAGTAAAGTCACGAGTAAAAAATAACAGATCAAAATGATCTACAGTAATGAATTCAATGGCGCGCTAAAGCTACAGAGAAAAAAAGCTCAATTTGCAATAGGATGCTAATTGGATTATAATAATCGGGCGGGTGAAGTTAATTATTACATGGAGTTGATTATGTCAACATTAGCAAAATTATTTCAATTAAGAAAAGCACTTGACGAGTATGAGCAAGAGTTTGGAATGAGTCATTTGTCAGAAGTAGAGAAGGCAGTATTGTCTTTTGTTACACATCAAGCTACTTCGACAATTACAACCATTAAGAACGATCCATACTTCGAAAAGTATTCGCTTTCAACCATTAAAAGAGCAGTGGGCGCTCTATTGAGTCAAGACATTATTGTCTCTGAGCAATCAATGGATGATAAGCGTGCAATGAATTTATCGTACGCGATAAAAAGTTAAAAACCCCGAATCTTTGTACCTATATTGGGTTTACAAAGATTGGTGTGGTGTATGCTAGTGTCATAAGGTTATAAGATTTTTTAAGGAGACAACTTAATGGCAAGACAAAAGTCTGCAAGTTCTAGCGAGGTATTTATTCAGAGCGGCATAACCATTGCCATGATTTTTGCCGCACTTATGTTGGGTGATTTAATCCAACCATGGGGCACTAAAGTCTCTTTAAGCATTCTTGAAAAAGGCGCTGCGGCTCCTACGATTTTTAGCATTTCTGGCATATGGCTGGTGCTTGGCGCTGTTACCATGTCCTACCTTCTTTTTGGCTGGCGCGTTGTTCTCGCGGTCTTTGTTGGTTTTCATGTTTCCGCTTTGTATCTTTACGGGTGGTCTTTAAATCCTTTTGCGCTGACGGATGCAGGCAATCTAAAGACATTTGCATGGACAAATCATGCCCATGCCTTGGTGACAACTTTTGGTCCTTTAGCGGCGATTTATGCCATGCGAGCCTTTAAACTTTCGAAGTTTTTCGAAGGCGAAAAACTGGTTTTCCAGCACGTCGTTTTCTTGATGATATTGGCAGCCTTCTTTAACACTATCGCAAAGTTCTTTGTTGATACGTCACTTCGGACCTGGCTGGACCTTCCAATTCGCATCGATGAGGCGACTTACGTGCCCTCTATGCTAATTGGTGATATAACCGGCGGTATCGGCTTTATCTTTATTCTCGCCCTAGTTGTTGTGCCGGTCATTCGTTTCGTTGTACCGAGCGCCATCACCGAAAAATAAAACCAACAAACTTTACGCCTAGTCCTTGTTGTTCATAAAAAGGATCTTCGGTCTTTCTGCAATCTACTGTGCATTGAGCTGCATTATTCTTGAAGGCGCCCGTTTATAGCCAATCATCTCAACTTGGACTCTGATATATTAACAGTCTAGGGAGATTACAGAGCGCATTGACTATACTTACTGAATCATGAAAGCCGTTAAAATACTTTTACTTAACAATGTCGTCGCCATGCTTATGGTGATGATGGTGAGTTCGGCTACTTTCGCCTTAGAGCTCAATATTAGCGCTATTGATGGATTGTTGAATTTACCTGCGGGAGCAAGATTGTGCGCATTATTGCTTTTCGGAATGACCGCTTTCCCAGGTGTTTTGGCGGGCGCATTGCTGGCAAATGTTGTTTACGCTGATCCAATGTCGATACACGCAAGCGTTGAAGTTTACAGTGCCATTGCTGAAGCTACCGCGCCATTGATTGCCTTGATCATGATGCAGCAATTCAAACTCAGTAATTTTTATACTTCGAAAGGCGTCTTCATCCCTCACGTATTATTTTTGTGCATTTTAACAGCCCTATTGTCATCACTCAGTCAATTCCTAATTATGACTAATATCGAGCATGGGATGACACGCGACTTGAATTTGTCTGAGTATATGGGCTCTATATTGTTGGGCGACATACTAGGCACCTTGGTGTTTTTCTCGCTGCTCATTTTTATGGCGCAAGCCTTCACTGAGCATCTCAAACAAACTTCAGATTAACACGCTTATAACCCTCTTTTAAATTTACTCTTTTGCATGATGACTTGTGTCCGCCTTAGGGGGGGTGACGGATAAGTTGTGTATACTCGTTTTATGGATGGATTACTGACCTTGATAAAACGTAATATCTGCGCGATAGCGATGATTGTTGTTGTCAGTGCTGCCGCCAATTCGCTGCAAATTTTGCAATGGAGCATTCCTCTTGATCTTGAGTTGGGCGCTGTCTTAGCCATGGTTATTCTGTTTGGTTGGTGGGCTTTTCCCGGACTCTTGCTCGCTTCGTACTTCACTACGTCGATCTTTCTTGGCGATGACAACCCACACGCAGAATTACTATTGATTGTAACAATATTAAAAACCATGACGCCTTACATGGCCCTGAGTATTCTAAAGATGATGCGTTTGGATAATTTTTTCGCGGATTCTCGTATAAGCTACCGCCATTTGGCCTTCTTGATTTTGTTAACAATACTGATAAATATCATTGCAATGTACTTTACAACTCTCGGTAGAGAATTGAGTGGGGGTTTTGACCTTGCCAGCCACTTGAGCCGGCATATTTCGGGCGCCGTACTAGGATGTGTCGCATTTTTCACGATATTTATTGCTATGCATAAGGCTTATGTGGTCAACCATCCACATAAGAAATTAATGAAGTGAAAAAGCGTTAAAGTAGATTTTTTAGTAAATTTTCTACCGCTGTAATCCTTGAGGAGTCTTGCATCATCTCTGCTTTGAAAACAAGAGTGTTTTGCCCATTTAATTGGTAGATTTTCATCTCTTTTTGAATGAGATTGATGATTTTGATCGGTTCAATGATGTGATTGGCGCCCAAAGTGATTTCGGCCTTGTCGTCAAAGATGAGTATTTTGTCGATTCCGATTTTTTCGCAAATAAATTTCAGTGAGGTCGAGGCGAATAAGTTCTTGGTTTGCTCCGGCAATAGACCGAAGCGGTCAATCATCTCAATCTGCAAATCTTTCAGCTCGTCTTCGGTCTTGGCGCTCGCTATGCGTTTATAAAGCACCAAGCGCTCATGAACATCGTCGAGATAGGTTTGCGGAATAATGCAAGCAATACCAATATCAATTTCGATTTGATCGTTAATGGTGTCTTCAATATTGAGTTTCTTGCCACTCTTAATGGCGCGAATAGTGCGTTGCAATAAGTCGTGATAAAGATTAAAGCCGATTTCGGAAATCTTTCCACTTTGGTTTTCACCTAACAAATCGCCGGCACCACGAATCTCGAGGTCGTGGTTGGCAAGCATAAAGCCAGCACCCAATTCTTCCAGCGAAGCAATCGCGTCCAAGCGTTTTTTCGCATCCTTAGTAAGCGACTGATGGGATTTGATAACCAAATAAGCATAGGCTTTATGGTGTGAGCGCCCAACACGGCCGCGCAGTTGATGCAATTGCGCTAAGCCAAAGTTTTGCGCGTTGTTAATAATGATGGTATTGGCGGAAGGGATGTCAATGCCGGTTTCAATAATGGTGGTGCAAACCAACATTTGGAAGCGCTGATGATAAAAATCCGCCATGATTTGCTCAAGCTCTTTGCTCGGCATTTGCCCGTGAGCAATGCGCACCTTGATATTTGGCATGAGATTATTAAGCGTCTCAGCCATATTATCGATGGAGTCAATATCGTTATGCAGTAGGAATATTTGCCCACCACGATGAAGCTCACGGGAGCATGCTTCGGTAATGGTATCGTCATTCCATTCGTCAACAAAAGTTTGAATGGCGCTACGTTTGGCAGGTGGCGTGGCAATAATCGAAAGCTCGCGCAAAGAGCCGAGTGCCATATTAAGAGTGCGCGGAATTGGCGTGGCAGTCATTGTTAAAATGTCGCTTTGACCACGGAGTTTTTTCAGTGCTTCTTTTTGCTTAACCCCAAAGCGGTGCTCTTCATCAATAATAATCAAACCAAGATTTTGGTACTTGATAGAACCTTGAATCAGCTTATGCGTGCCAATGACAATATCAATTTTTCCTTGATCTAACCCCTTCTTGATGAGCGATTGTTCTTTTGGCGTTTGAAAGCGCGATAAGGCTTTAATCGTCACCGGATAATTGGCAAAACGATCGGTAAAGGTTTGTCTGTGTTGATTGGCCAGTAGCGTTGTTGGCACTAAAACCACTACTTGCTTGCCGGCTTCCACCGCAAGAAAAGCAGCGCGCATGGCGATTTCTGTTTTGCCAAAACCCACATCACCACAAACGAGACGATCCATTGGTCTTGAAGATTGCATGTCCGCCAGCACTTGCTCCATGGTGGTGAGCTGATCCGGCGTCTCTTCAAAAGCGAAGCTGGCAACAAACGAACTGTAAGCATCGTCCGGCTCCGGATAGGCAAAGCCTGTGAGTGTCTGGCGTTTGGCGTAAATCTCGAGCAGTTCAGCGGCAACATCATAAAGCGCCTCGGCAGCTTTTTTCTTGGCCTTATTCCATTGTTGTGTGCCCAGCTTGTGCAGAGGTGCGTGGTCTAGGCCGGCGCCGGAATAACGTGAAATCAAATTAAGCGCGGTAATCGGCACCATGAGTTTTGAGCCTTTGGCGTACTCAAGTACGAGAAAATCCTGAGGGTTTTCGTCAAAAGTGCGAGATTCAAGACCTAGATAGCGCCCCACGCCGTAATGCTCGTGGACAATGGCATCACCAATCTTAATCTCCACCAGGCTTTTAATCGCCTCATCAAAGTCTTTGTGTTTGGCGCGACGACGCCTCTGTTGCTTGACCACATCTTGACCGAACAAGTGCTCTTCAGTGATAATCGCAAATCCGCTCGTGAGTAAGCCTTCGCCAAGGTTGTCGTTGGTGATTGATAGCTTGCTGTCATCGTCTAAAAAATCCGCCCAATGATTGCAATCTTGAGGAGACAATTGGTGACTGGCGAGTAAGTCCATCAAAACCGACTGTCGCCCTTGGGATTCGCAAACAATCAATGTTCTTCCTTTGAAGGCTTTGACAAAGGCAATGAGCTTGCTCAGTGGATTTTTGTTTTGTGATTCAATTCGTAGCGGAGGCAGTAATTTTGCAGAAAAATTGAAAGCCGCTTTGTTATTGGACTTGATTGATTGTGTTTGAATCTGTTGCTTGTTTTTTATTAGGGAAAACAACTCTTCTTGGTCAAGAAAAACTTTGTTTAATTCCAGAGGCAATCTGTCGAGTGAGCGTTTGGCGTGTTCATAGCGCGCTGTGAGTGCCTCTGTTTGCTCACTGACACAATCGGACAGGCCATTTTGATAAGCAATAATCGGATTTTCTGGGAGGTAGTCAAAGAGTGTTGCCGTCTTATCAAAGAACAGAGGCAAGTAAAATTCAATGCCGCCAGGGAAGCGGCCTTCACTCGCTTCTGTATAAATAAAACCTTCGGTTTTGTCAAATGCACCAAGGTAGTTTTTTTCAAAGGTTTTAATGCTGTGTGGATCCGCGGCAAATTCTCTGGCCGGCAAAAGTTCGATGTGGTCAACGACTTCAACGGAGCGTTGTGTTGAAGCATCAAAGGTGCGAATCGAATCAATTTCATTGTCAAACAGATCAATCCTATAAGGCCTTTTGGTGCCCATTGGGTAGAGGTCGATCAGTGCACCCTTGATGCAGAACTCACCCTGTTCCATCACTGTTGTCACGCGGCGATAGCCAATTTTGACGAGCTTGTCGACAAAATTATTGATGCTGAGCTTACCGCCACGCACCATGCTCAGAGAGTATTTTTCAATGTAGTCGGTGGGGCAAAGTCGCTGCGAGAGGGACTCAAGGGTGGTGATGACAATGCCACTTTTTAATGAAGGCAGCTGAGAGAGTGTTTTTAGTCGCGAAGAGACAATATCCGGATGCGGTGAAAAGTGGTCAAACGCTAAGACTTCCCAGTTTGAAAAGGCGAGAATTGTTAAGGATGTATTATAGAAATTGAGCGCTTTTTGGATTTGCTCATAGTGACTAATGTCTCGAGCGATATAAACCACAACGCCGTTATGCTTTTGCGTGAACTCAATCAACGCCAATGCTTCGGCGCTCCCATAAAGTGAGCCCCAATGAAAAGTTAACCCCGATGCAAACGCTTTGCAATCGTCAGGATAGAGCACCTTCATAGTATATGAAGATCTTCCTTGGCTAGCATCTTGATGAGTTGAATTGTCGGCAAGCCGATCAAGCTGTTCGGATCGTCGCCTTCCATGCGCTCAAAAAGGGCAACGCCCAAACCTTCGGACTTAAAGCTGCCAGCGCATTTCAGTGTATCTTCTTTATCAAGATAATTATTGATTTCTGAATCCGTGAGCGACCTAAAGACCACTTTGAAAATCTCAACATGGTTTTGTAATACGCCAGTTTCTGTGTTGAGAAGTGCGAGACTGGTGAGAAAAGTCACCGTATTACCAGCGCTTTTTTGTAACTGAAGAATTGCGTTTTCACGTGTGTGAGGCTTACCTAACACTTCGTCACCACCACCATCGCCATTCGCCAAAGTAGCCACTTGATCCGAGGCGATTATTAAACCGTTGTGTGTTTTAGCTACTTCTCGTGCCTTTTCCGCCGACAATCGGTAAACCAAATCGTGCGGCGTTTCGCCTGCGCATCGAGACTCATCGATGTCTGGTGAGACGGTCGAAAAATCGATATCAAGGCGCTCTAAAACAGCTTTTCTAAAGGGCGATGATGAAGCAAGAATGAGCGACACGATAAGTTGAAAAATTGTAAAATAATCTAATATTTTACTTTATTCAGACAGGGCTTTATGCGCTTATCTATTATCGTTGCGATGGATGATAATCACTTGATTGGCAAAGACAATGGCCTGCCTTGGCATCTTCCTGCCGATCTTGCTTTTTTCAAAAAAGTCACCACGGGTCACTCGATTGTCATGGGCAGAAAAACCTATGATTCTATTGGCCGTCCGCTGCCCAATCGGCGCAATCTTGTTATCACTAGAGACACCGATGCCAGCATTGAAGGCTGTGAGGTTTTTAACGGCATTGAGAGTGCACTAGGCTCAGCCCAAGAGGAGGATGAGGTGCTGGTAATCGGCGGCGCTAATCTCTGTAAACAGGTATTGGGTCGGGTGGAGCGTCTGTACATCACTCATATTGAGGGTGTATTTGAGGGTGATACGTATTTTCCAGATTACGATGAGGGCGGTTGGCGAGAGATCAGCTGTGAGTCACACACGCCCGATGAGAAAAACCCTTACCATTACCATTTTAAAATTCTTGAGAGAAAATCATGAAAAAATTGATTGTATTGACCTTTGTTGCCTTTTATTTGTCAGGCTGCGTGTTGACCAAATTGGTCACCGTGCCAATGCGGGTGACGGGTTCGGTTATTTCGGTAATACCTATTGTGGGTGATCCAGTCGATAGCTTCTTAGACAGCAGTGCCGATATCATCGACACTATTCCTATTTAATAGGCTCAACGCACTCGGCTTGCTGATATTATCGACACTATCCCGATAAGAGGTCTTTATATAAGTCATCTTAAAATTTGCTGAGTGATAACAATGTGTAAAAATTTGAACTTAATAGCACTAGCTATTGATAAGGGTTTTTCTGCATTTTTGAACATTTCTAGCCTCAGCCCTTTGGGATAGAGAGTTTTTATTATTTTCCTGCGTTAATTTTTTTCGCTAGACAACAAGTAGAACTTTTAAAAATATGCCTTGTAAAATAATCAAAATTCTATTATCAAATATAAAATGATTTATACAAAGACCCCTATTTAGCTAGCTTGCTTTAATTTGCCTTGCGCTGCCAAGACTTCTTTAAGCGCTTTCGGCATCACTTTAACAAAGTGCGCCAGTTCGCCGTTCCAGTTATCCAAGATGTGCGCGGCAATAGACGATCCAGTGTAATTCAAGTGATTGGTGAGTAGCTCAAACAATTCTTTTTGTGACTCGTCATCCATTGGATCGAAATCAATCATTGCAGGGTTTGAGCGACTTTGCAGTGTTAATTTTGGATTGTAGACATAAGCAATACCACCACTCATGCCTGCGCCAAAGTTACGACCCACTTCACCCAGGATGACAGCGCGTCCACCGGTCATGTACTCACAACCGTGATCGCCAATCCCCTCTACTACAGCAGCAACGCCGGAGTTACGAACACAGAAGCGTTCGGCAACGCGACCCGATAGATACATCTCGCCACCGGTTGCGCCGTAACCGCAAACGTTGCCAGCAATGATTTCGTTTTGGGCAAGAAAAGTCGAGTTCTTTGGTGGGTAAACAATCACGCGCCCACCCGACAGGCCTTTACCAACATAGTCGTTTGCATCGCCTTCGACTTCAAGAGTGATGCCTTTAGCAAGGAATGCGCCGAAAGATTGTCCAGCAGAGCCTGCAAAATTTACATGAATCGAGTCTGCGGCTAGCGTATTACTGCCAAGAGTTTTTACCACATGCGAAGAAAGCATAGCGCCAACCGTACGATCTGTATTGGTAACGACGGATTTAATTTTTGCTTTGCCACCCGTTTCAATCGCACTTTGTGTTTGCGCAATCAATTCATTATCCAATTGTTGATCCAATTGGTGATCTTGGAAGGTGCTTTGGTACGTACCGGTATCGGCATTCGGCTTTTTAGCTGGCATTAATAGTGCACTGAGATCGATAGAGTCTTTTTTCCAGTGGTTAATTGCTTGGTCTGTTTCCAACATATCGGCGCGACCGACCATTTCATTGATGGTTTTAAAGCCCAACTCTGCCATAATTAAGCGCAAGTCCTCAGCGACCATAAATAGATAATTAACAACGTGCTCAGGCTTGCCGGTGAATTTCTTGCGCAATTCTTTGTCTTGTGTGGCAATGCCAACCGGGCATGTATTGAGGTGGCATTTGCGCATCATGATACAGCCCAACGTCACCAACGGCGCAGTTGAGAAGCCAAATTCCTCAGCGCCAAGTAGGGCGGCAATAGCAACATCACGACCTGTTTTGAGCTGACCGTCCGTTTGAATAACAACGCGTGAGCGCAGCTCGTTCATCACCAGTGTTTGGTGCGTCTCAGCAACGCCCAATTCCCACGGTAGACCTGCGTGCTTGATAGATGTTAGCGGCGAAGCGCCTGTACCACCATCATGGCCTGCGATAACGATATGATCGGATTTGGCCTTGGTAACACCGGCAGCAACCGTGCCAACGCCAACTTCAGAAACCAGCTTAACACTGATACGAGCAGCCGGATTTGAGCGCTTAAGATCAAAAATAAGTTGCGCTAAATCTTCAATCGAATAAATGTCGTGATGTGGCGGCGGACTAATTAAGCCAACACCTGCCGTTGAGCAGCGTATCTTGGCAATGCCTTCATCAACCTTTGTCCCGGGCAGTTCTCCACCTTCGCCAGGCTTGGCGCCTTGCGATACCTTAATTTGCAATTCGTCGGCATTGTTAAGGTAGTCGATGGTGACACCAAAACGAGCGGACGCCACTTGTTTAATGGCTGAGCGACGTGAATCGCCATTCGCATCAGGCGTCCAGCGCGCAGGATCTTCGCCACCTTCACCAGTATTGGATTTACCGCCCATACGGTTCATGGCAATCGCCAATGATTCGTGCGATTCGGCGGAGATAGAGCCAAAACTCATCGCTCCGGTAACAAAGCGTTTGACAATTTCTTTGGCTTCTTCGACTTTGTCAATGGTGATAGGGTTGCCTTGTTTGAATGACATTAATCCACGCAACGTGCAGTTTCGGGTGCCTTCATTATTTGATTTTGCGGCAAAATCCCAGTAAGCATTCTCATCATTATTTCGTGCAGCTTTCTGAAGAGTGGCAATTGTTTGCGGCTCCCACATGTGCTTTTCACCGCCACTGCGCCAATGGTATTGGCCTCGGTTGTCAAGCGTGTTGGTGCGGTAAGCATCTTTGTGGAGTTTTTCGGTTTCTTCTTGCAGTACACTGAAACCGACACCACTGATTCGACTGGAAGTTTCAAAGAAACATTTGTCCATGACTTCAGGCGCTAAGCCGACAGCTTCAAAAATTTGCGCACCCTTGTAAGAGGCGAGTGTTGAAATACCCATTTTGGCCATTACTTTCAACATACCTTTGGCAACACCTTTGCGGTAGGCCGCAACAATGGCATCGTCATCTTCGAGGTCTATTAAATCGTCACGTCGCGCTTGCCAAAGTGCTTCAAAAGCTAAATACGGATTGACTGCATCGACACCATAACCTGCTAGCAAACAGAAGTGATGCACTTCTCTTGCTTCGCCTGTCTCTAAAATAATACCAACCTGTGTTCGCTCAAACTTGGCGATAAGGTGTCTGTGCAAAGAAGATGAAGCCAAAAGTGCGCTGATAACGCCACGACTCTCACTGACATTTCTATCAGACAATACAATGAGACTGTGCCCGTCTTTAATCGCTTGTGAGCCTTGCTGACATATGTCGTCAAGCATGTCGTTTAAGTTGTGATTGCCGTCGATATCGTAAGTGATGTCAATGGTTTTTGCCGTCCAGCCGCGATGATTACAATGTTTCAACGCTGCCGTTTCTTCGTTGGTGAGGATTGGGTGCTCAATAACTAAGCGGTGGGCATTTTCTGCCTTGTTGCGCAGTAGATTGCCTTCTGGGCCAATCGAGCAACTTAGCGACATGACCACTTCTTCACGTATAGAGTCGATTGCTGGGTTAGTAACCTGGGCAAATAATTGCTTAAAGTAGTCGTAAATAATGCGAGATTGGTCGGAAAGACAAGCAAGAGCCGAATCGTTGCCCATCGAGCCGACAGGATCTCTTAGCTCTGAGACCAGTGGTAACAGCATGAATTGTAACGTTTCCGTGCTGTAACCAAATGCTTTCAAGCGATGTACAATCGAATCCGGATCAAAGCCATGCGCTTCAGTATCGCAATCCAAGTCCGATAAATGTATTTGTTGTGCATTGAGCCAATCTTGGTATGGGTTTTGGCTAGCAAAACTTGTTTTAATGGCTTCATCGTCAACCAGTTCGCCTTTGTCGAAATCCACTAAGAACATCTTTCCTGGGCGTAATCTACCTTTTTCTTTTACGTTGTCCGTTGCCACATCCACCACGCCGACTTCACTGGCCATGATGACTCGATCATCGTGTGTTAAGTAGAAGCGTGACGGGCGCAGACCATTTCTGTCCAGTACGGCGCCGATATAGCGACCGTCGGTAAACGCAATCGAAGCAGGGCCGTCCCATGGCTCCATGACGTTTGAGAAATACTCGTAAAACGCTTTTTTCTCATCACTCATTTCTTTGTCGTTTTCCCAAGCCTCCGGCACCATCATTAAAACTGCCTCTTGTAGGGATCTGCCGTTCATCAGTAAGAATTCAAGAACGTTGTCAAAGCTGCCAGAGTCTGACACTTCAGTTTCAATGACCGGTAGCGCTTTAGCCAAGTTGTCACCCAGCGTGTCGCTTTCTAGTACACCTTCACGAGCTCTCATCCAGTTGTAGTTGCCTTGACGCGTGTTAATCTCACCGTTGTGCGACATAAAGCGGCAGGGTTGCGCGCGATCCCATGAAGGGAATGTGTTTGTTGAAAAGCGCGAGTGCACCATTGCTAAATAGGTGGCGTAACCGGCATCGGATAAATCTGTGTAGAAGTTCAGGACTTGTGAGCCCATTAACATGCCTTTATAAATAATGACACGTGTTGAAAGAGAACAAACGTAGAACAGCAGAGCTTGCGATAGAGTGTCGTCTGTACGAATTGCATTCGAGGTTGATTTTCTGATAATAAATAGTGCGCGCTCGAAAGCGTCATCATCTAAATCGTCAGTAGCAGCGATAATGAGCTGCTTGATAACGGGTTGTGAATCGCGTGCAGTATCGCCAACATCGGCTTTTTCAGCATCAACGGGTACATCGCGCCAGCCAATCAGTGTTTGGCCCTGAGTTGCGATGGCCTCTTCAAGCAATTTAATACAGTGCACTCTTTGAGCGTCATCTTGTGGCAAGAAAACATTGCCAACGCCGTAACGACCTTGCTCGACGTCAACACCGAAAAGAGATTTGATTTCTTTGGCAAAAAAACTGTGCGGAATATTGGTTAAAATGCCGGCGCCATCACCAGTATTGGCCTCACAACCGCAGCCACCACGATGATCCATGCGAGTGAGCATTTCCAAAGCATCTAGGGTGATCTGATGAGAAGACTGCCTCTTAACATGAGCAATAAAACCAACACCGCAATTTTCCTTCTCATTATTTGGATGATAAAGACCGGTTGGTTTTGGCAAATATAATTGTTTGTTTTTCATAGGAGTCTTGCTGAGATCGATCGAAAATAGTTCACCATTATATCGTAAAACCAAATCATCCAGAAAGCCAAATGCGGTCCAAATCTCTTGTTGTGGCGGGCATCTTCGGGTAGAATATTTATATTTTTTCACATCATGTTAGCAATAATTTCACCTTCCAAAACTCAAGATTTCTCAGCATGTGGCTGTGAGGCTTTTTCTCAAACGCGCCAAATTGAGGAATCTAGGGAGTTAGTTGCTATTTTGAGGGATAAAAACGAAGTTCAAATTGCGAAATTAATGGCTTTGAGCAAGAAGCTTGCAAAACTCAATTTCGATCGATTTCAAAGTTTTCAAACACCGTTCACCCTTGAAAACGCCAAACAAGCATTATTGGCTTTTAAGGGTGATGTTTACAATGGCATTGATGCGCCCAGCTTGAGCGAGGATGATTTGAGCTTTGCCCAAGATAAAGTGCGCATGCTCTCTGGGCTCTATGGTGTCATTAGGCCGTTGGACTTGATTCAGCCTTATCGACTGGAGATGGGCACAAAGCTAGCCAATAACAAAGGTAAAAATCTTTATGAATTTTGGGGTACTGGCGTTAGTGAAGTGCTTAATGAGGATGAAAGTGAGTTGATTGTTAACCTCGCTTCTAATGAATATTTTAAGTCAATCGATAAAAAGTCTTTAAAAGCGAATATTTTGAACATCGCCTTTAAAGAGAAAAAAGGCGATATCTATAAAATCATTGGCATATTTGCTAAACGCGCTCGAGGCCTGATGGTGAATTACATCATTCGCAATCGCTTAAATGAGCCAGAGGCACTTAAAGAATTTGTTGACGAGGGCTATCAGTTTTCGAGTGAATTCTCGGACAGTTCAACATGGGTATTTACGCGAGGCTAGCTAAATTACACCCTAAGCAGTGCTGCATAGTTTGTGCAGAGCCGTCGCATCATGTGGTTTGTCAGTCTTGTGAATATGAATTCGGCGTGCAAGAGCACCGCTGTTTGTCTTGTGCGCTACCCTTAAATCAGCCTCTGGATTATTGTGGCAATTGTTTGCGCACATCTCCCAGTTTTCATCGCGCCTTTACTCTTTATGATTACGAGGGTGTTGTTGCGTATTTGATTAAAAAAATGAAATACGAAGCGCGGCTTTCTGTTGCGCAATTCTTTGCTGAGAAAATGACAAAAAAGATCGATGAGATACAAGCCTCTGGCCATCATTACGATGCGATTATCCCTATGCCTCTTCATACAAAACGCCTAAGAGAGCGGGGCTACAATCAAGTTGTTGAGTTGCTTAGAGATCTGAATAAAAAGGGCGCGCCTGATACCATGAGCGTGCAGCGAGTTAAGCAAACTGCACCAATGACAGATCTGTCTTTGGCTCAGCGAAAAAAGGAAATCAAAGGTGCTTTTAGCCTTGCTGAGCCACTCGCACATAAAAGGATATTATTGGTTGATGATGTGATGACTTCGGGATCTTCTCTTAACGAGCTTGCCAAGATAATTCTAAAACAAAGTCCAGCGGTTATTTGTTGCGATGTTCTGACCCTGTCTAGGGCGCAGTTGAGTGAATCTCAAACCTGAGAAATACCAGCAACCCCTTGGGCGTTAATCGAGTGGGCATCCTGAAGGTTTTGCAAGCTCATTCCACCTAAAAGATAGGCGGGTAAATTGCTTTTTTCCACTAATTCCTTTGCCTTATCCCAGCCAAGAGAAACCCTGCCGGGATGGCTTTTTGTGGGCTCCACTGGCGCGATAGAAATATAGTCGACATCAAGGGTTTCGGCGTGCTCGATTTCAGTCAAGTTGTGTGTTGAAGCGCCAAGTAATTTGTCGGTTCCGCACGGTCGATCATCTAACGACAACAGCTCTTGGGTGGTTAAATGCCAGCCGTCACAAGACTCTTCAAAAGTTTTGTGGAGTGTGTTGAGAATGAGCTTGACATTGGCGTCTTGACAGATTTGATAAAAACCCTCAACAAAGGACGCATCAAGTATTGTTTTGGCTCGAAGCTGAACCAGTTTGGAGCCGCTATTAATGTGGGCTTGTAATTGTTCGAGCAAGGCTTCTTCAGGTTCGTTTTCAGGGGTAATCCAATAGAACTCTGGCAAGCATATTTTATGAATAATAGCCTTCATTGTCGGCAGTAAATTGAAGTCATTCAGCTTCTCTGTTGGACACCAAGTAATGCTTTGCCCTTCCGCCCCTCTTGCCTCGTTATCAAAGTGATCAATGGTATAAATCCATAGATAAACAGTTTTCTCTGGGTACTGATGACACATGGTGTGTATCAATTTTGGTGCGGAAATTATAATACCCAATTCTTCTTTTAATTCCCGCGCCAAGCTTTCTTCGTTGTTCTCACCTGGCTCGATTTTTCCACCTGGAAGTTCCCAGAATCCGCCCATAAACTGCCCTTGTCTTCGCTCGGCGATAAGTGTTTCACCTTTCGCATTTCTGAGAATGCCAACAACAGCTTTAACAATTTTGTTTTCTTTGGTCATCAATAATCAGTGCTTGAATGGGCTTAAACGGATAGTTTCTCTTATCACTGCTGCTATTTAGCATAGGTAAAATAGCCATTTTACTATTGGAATTTGTTGCTTGGAACTTGAAGCTAAAATTCAGTCGTTGATGGCGGCAAAACACACGCTTTCTCAAAACCTAATGGGGATTGAAAAAGAAAGTTTGCGCGTCTCGGACGATGGCTCTATTTCACAAGAGCCACACCCAAAGGCCTACGGCTCAGCGTTAACCAACCCACAAATCACGACGGATTTTTGTGAAGCGTTGATTGAGTTAGTGACACCGCCTTTTGACAGCGCTGATAAGGTTCTTGAGGATCTTGGAAATACCGAGCATTTTGTTCATCACCACCTTCCCGAGGATCAACGTTATTGGCCAGCAAGTATGCCTTGTGTTGTGCGCGGTGAAACGCACATACCCATTGCCCAATACGGCTCTTCTAATCGTGGAAAAATGAAAACCGCGTATCGTCAAGGGCTTTCCAATCGGTACGGCAGCGTGATGCAAACCATAGCCGGTATTCATTTTAATTACTCATTTTCTGAAGATTTTTGGCAAGCGTACCAAGAGCTTATTTCGCCAGAAGAGGCTGGCCAGTGTTTTATCGATACACACTATATGGGCTTGACTCGAAACGTGCTCCGCTGTGGCTGGGCAATTCCTTATTTGTTTGGCGCTTCGGCCTCAACTTGTAAGTCGTTTTTAAAAGATTATCATCAGCACAAGTTAGAAGAATTTGATGAGAATACTCTCTACTTACCTTATGCAACATCATTGCGAATGGGTGATATTGGTTATCAGAATTCACAAGAAGATGCGGTAGGCGTTAAAGCCAACTATAACAGTTTGTGTCATTACACGCACTCGCTACAAGCCGCAATGCAAACCAGTTGCGCAGAGTACGAATCTATTGGCTTAAAAAAGGACGGTGAATATCAACAGCTCAATACCAATATTCTGCAAATTGAAAATGAGTACTACGCTTCGATAAGGCCAAAGCCAAAATTAAACGGCATTGATAAGCCGCTTGAAGCACTCAGTAAAAATGGCATTAATTACATTGAATTGAGATCGCTAGATATCAATCCGTTATTGCCTTTGGGTATTGACAAGCCTCAAATTCTCTTCTTAGAGGCATTTTTGCTTTATTGTCTACTAGAAGATTCGCCAGCCATATCAACGGCCGAACAGTTCGAGATTGATAATAATGATCACTTGGTGGCGCACCAAGGTCGCAAGCCTGGCTTGAAACTGACAAAACGAGGCAGTGAAATTTCGCTGCAAGATTGGGGTCGAGATATCCTTGGTAAAATTACAAGCGTCGCTGTCTTATTAAGTGATAAGCATGAGAAGGCTGTTCAAGTAATCTCCGAAAGGCTGCCTAATGCTGATTTAACGCCATCGGCGATGCTGCTGCAGATGATGAAAGACGATGGCGATGGTTTTTACCAATCCATTAACAAGATTAGCCTGCAAAGTAAAAAGGACTACCGTCAACAAGTAGTGAATAAGGCGAGTTTTGCCAAACTAAGTCAGCTTGCTGGGGATTCACTTAAACAACAAGTTGAGATTGAGCATCAAGATGGCCAGTCTTTTGACGAATTTATTGCTGAGTATTTTGCCGTCGATGGTTAAGATTGAAACAATTTGCGCATTAGCAACCGCCATCGGTCAAGGGGGTATTGGTGTTGTGCGTATTTCTGGGCCGCTAGCGTCCGATATCGCCAATCAAGTCTTGCGAACAAGCCTAGAGCCACGCTACGCTTATTACGGTTCTTTTTACGACGGAGATGGCGCTGAGATAGACAAGGGGGTGGCTATTTACTTTCCTAATCCGCACTCATACACCGGCGAAGATGTGCTGGAGTTGCAAGGGCATGGCGGCATGAGCGTGATGCGACAGCTGCTTGAAGTGGCCACCAGTCTCGGTGCGCGTTTAGCCGAGTCGGGGGAATTCTCTAAGCGAGCATTCCTTAACGGCAAAATGGATTTAGTGCAAGCAGAGGCGGTGCAAGATCTGATTCAGGCGAGCTCTGACCAATCGGCCCGATGCGCCATCCGATCGCTTTCTGGAGAGTTTTCCGATAAGATTAACCATCTATTAACGGCGATGATTAATTTGCGCGTGTTTGTGGAGGCTACTATTGACTTCTCTGATGAGGAGATTGACTTTCTGGCGAGCCATGAAGTGTCGGAAAAATTAGAAAATTTAGCCTGTGAGCTCACTGAAATTTTAGAATGCGCCAATCAAGGCGCGCTATTAAGAGATGGTATTCACGTCGCAATAGCGGGCAAACCCAATGCCGGTAAGTCGAGTTTATTGAATGCGCTAACCGAGCGCCCGAGCGCAATTGTGACGGCCATCGCTGGCACCACCAGAGACGTATTAAAGGAAACCATTCATATTAATGGCATGCCGCTACATATTATAGATACTGCAGGATTACACCAATCTGAAGATGTCGTGGAGCAGGAGGGTATTCGCCGAGCACACGCTGAGATTGATAATGCCGACGTGGTGTTATTGGTATTTGACGCCAAAGACGGCGCGGCCGATCATTCAATACTGCCGTTTGAGGTAGTCAATAAGCCCATTATCGAGATTCGTAACAAGATTGATTTGCTGAATGAGTCTCCTCAAAGCCACAATAGTGAAGATTGTGTCAGTATCAGTTTATCGGCAAAGTCGAGAGAGGGCGTGGATCTCCTAAAGCAGTCACTCGCTGACGTCGCTGGCTATCATCCTGTGGGCGATGGCCTGGTGTTGGCTAGGAAGCGCCATATTATGGCGATTGAAATTACCTTTGAATTTGTAGAAAATGCCATTGCTCAGTTGGAAGCTGGCGCCAGTGAGCTGGTGGCAGAAGATTTACGTCAAGCAAGTATTTCACTAGGCGGCATTACCGGAGAATTTACTTCCGATGACTTGTTGGGCGAAATATTCTCTTCCTTTTGTATTGGTAAGTAATACCAGTAAGCCTTATTCTTTTATATATAGTCCGTTGAAACGGCCAATACTGCAATAACTAATAAAGCGACGGTTTGTAAGGCGATAAGTGTAATCGATTTACCATCCAGCTCCATCATTGATTTAAGCGAAGTGCTGACACCGAGTCCAGCAATAACGAATACTAAGAACCACTGAGACACTGATGAGAGGAATTGCGAGACAACGTCAGGAATGAAGCCAGTGCTATTCACTACTAAGAAACAGCAAAAGCTAGGGCAAACCATGGAAAGACTTTACTATTGATGGTGCCGGATTCTTTATCGCTCTTTAATAGTAGTGCAATTACAATAACAACAATCGGTAGCATTGGGATTCTGAAGGGCTTAATGAATGTAGCCACATTGCCGGTTTCATTGGATACAGCGTAACCAGCGCTCATCACTAGAAAGAAAATTAAAGGCAAAACCTATTAGTAGAGCAAACAACATGATCGGTGCCTTATAGTGCGAGCTAAGAAAGCAAGCTTCTGCAGAAATGGTGTCAACAACTATTAGCCCATGAAAGAGAATTTAAAGGCGTTTCTGAAAGCTAGTGGGCAGTAATTTCATTAAACAATAAAATAATTAATTGAAGTGGCGACATTCTAACATCGTCAAATTGAGTCAGAATTCATTAAATAGAAGTGGAATACATAAAGAATGATAACTGGAATACCTGCATCATTAGCTAGTGAATATCAATGCCGCCAAAAACAAGGAGTCAACTAATACAAAATTAAAGCAGTTTTAGCAAAGAAAACAAGGATTGAGGCCTTGATATGAAAGAAATAACACAAATTCGACAAACGATAAAATAAGGTCTATAATGTTGATTTTACGCACTTTTATTAGGTGTGTACCCAGCGAGAAGTCACACCTTTCGGATTAATTTAGAAAATAAATCAAATAAAGGTTGACGGGCCGAATTAGGCATGTATAATTTCCCGCTTTCACCGAGCAAATAAGTTATTTAAACACTTCATTTGACCCGGTAGTTCTTTAAAAATTTATCAAACAACTTGTGTGGGCACTCGTACAATAATATTGTGCAAGTGCACATAAAAAACTAAAGCAATTAAGCTTTTAAAAAAATTGAACGCAAAGCGCACTTATTTATAAGTGTTGCCAATGTTCTAAAAAGTCAAAGATTAAACTGAAGAGTTTGATCCTGGCTCAGATTGAACGCTGGCGGTATGCTTAACACATGCAAGTCGAACGGAAACGATACTAGCTTGCTAGTAGGCGTCGAGTGGCGGACGGGTGAGTAACGCGTAGGAATCTGCCTGATAGTGGGGGATAGCCCGAAGAAATTCGGATTAATACCGCATAATCTATTCGTAGTAAAGTGGGGGACTTTCGAGCCTCACGCTATCAGATGAGCCTGCGTAAGATTAGCTTGTTGGTAGGGTAAAAGCCTACCAAGGCGACGATCTTTAGCTGGTCTGAGAGGATGATCAGCCACATCGGGACTGAGACACGGCCCGAACTCCTACGGGAGGCAGCAGTGGGGAATATTGGACAATGGGGGCAACCCTGATCCAGCAATACCGCGTGTGTGAAGAAGGCCTGAGGGTTGTAAAGCACTTTCAATTGTGAAGAAAAGTTAACGGTTAATAACCGTTAGCCTTGACGTTAACTTTAGAAGAAGCACCGGCTAACTCCGTGCCAGCAGCCGCGGTAATACGGAGGGTGCAAGCGTTAATCGGAATTACT